>CAYQOJ010000039.1:16879-19775 GCA_964419105.1 uncultured Methylococcus sp. | reverse complement strand
GCAGTGTGACGGTAGGGTTTGGTTGGGTTTGAGTTAACAGTTAACTGCCTCCTCCAAAGAAGATAAACGCCCTAAACGGTCCAAACAAGCAGCAAGCACCCACAGATCGCGTAGTCTCGATTGTCAGACCCCCACTGTTGCGCATTATCCCGGATGCAATGTTCCAGTACAACTGTGAGCTCTGAATCCCTGTGCGTGGGATGACAAAAATCTTAACCTGAAAAATGCCGCTGACTCCAGTCAAATAGCGCCTGATCGCCGTCTGACGGCAACGCGAAGTCGTGTGCACGTAGCTGGTGTAGCAGCGCTCGTTGTCCTCATCGCAAAATGAGATGCATTCGTCTGCCACTGGTGCGCCGTCCGTGCCACAGAACATGCTGCATCTCAGGGGCGTTGTGCCCGAATGCCGGATCAGCCACTTGACCTTCTGTAGATTATGGTCTTCATCACTGGTCTCGTTGACCCCGCCGTCGCTCATCATGATGCTGTCCTGCAAGTTGTGAACCCCGTCGTAGTTAACTACTTGCTCATCATAGTCTGATACAGAAGAAGATGAGGAAGAAAGAATGTTGTATCTGATAGGGACTCTGCTACCTGCAGCAGATTTAGCACTGCTTTTTCCCTTGGCAGCCGTGCCAGCTTTCTGCAGAGCAGCAACCCTTTCATTTGCAAGCTCAGCATCCCGCTTGTGCTTCTTGAGACTGACTTCAAGCAGGGCAATGTCGTTCTTCAATGACTCAATCACAGCGTCCCTGTTGTCCTGTTGTGGAAGAAGTGTTGTATAGAGAATTATTTCAATGATGGTAATAATAATAATTAAGAGAAAAGGGAATCCCTCACAGGAATAAGATTTCCCCGAACACCAGCCCGAGCCTCCTCCCTCAGTCGTTGATTCTCATCCAACAGTGCCAAATTCTTTTCCAGTAATTTCAACTCATTAGCTGCAGATGAAGCTGAAAGCCTCTCAATTCGGGTGCGCTGATCTTCCAAATTCTCTGATATGTATGCATCCAAGCGTTGTGCACGATTACTTTCAAACTGCAATGAAACATAAATAATGCTCATCCTTCTTCCACAACAAACCCAATAGCACATCTGCTTGAAATAAGCAATCTCACCTGAAGCTCCTCCTTGAGAAATTCAATTTCCTGGTGCAGCTCCGACACTGTCTTCCTGGCGTCTTGAAGTTTCACAGAGTTTTCGACATTCTCCATGCACTGGTCGTCGAATGCAGCAGTAGTCAAAGACAGACGCCCCTTTATCTCGGACCTTGCACTAAGTAGCTCTTCTTCCAGCTTCTTGCGCGCTGATTCGGCCACTTGGATCTCGACTGCATAGGCTCCCTTGGCTGATTCCAATGCTTCCAGCCGAACCCTCTCACACTCAGCTTCCTGTCAGATAGAGGATGCGGTCATTCCAAACTGCCGCAACAACAAATGATTAAGCATATTCACCCTCGATTGACGCAGTTCCTCAGACTCCTCCTTAAGCCTTTTGATAGATTCACACAAAATCCTAGCCTCCTCGTATTTGGCTTCCAGTTTAGCATCCCGCTCATTGAGCTCCCGCCTGTGCTTGTCGTCCCTTTCCGCCAATTTCTGCTCCAGATCCCTATGCATATCCTCCTTCAATTTGACGCTGAAGTCCAAATCCTTCGCCTCCTCCAGCTTACGCCGCTGGTCGTTGAGCTCAGATACAGTCGACGCCAGACTCTCCCGAAGTCCTTCCACCTCAGACCGCGCAGCCAGCAGCTCCTTCTCCAGCTCCTTGCGCGCTGATTCAGAGGCTTGGATTTGTGAATCTTTGGCCCTGAGCTCAGCAACACACGCCTCTTTATCTGCATTGCAGCTAGCTAGATTCTGCTGCAGAGCTGATTTCTCCATTTCCAACCCTGCAACAGTAATCAATTAGTCCATAACACTCCCCTCAACTGCGTATAGCATCTTGAGCATACCTGCAATCTTCACTTGCTGGTTCTGTAGCTTGGAATTTTGAGACTCCAAAGCAGCTGCTAATTCGTTCATCTTCTCTTTTGCACGGTCCTGCTCGTACTTTAAAATCACAGCCTTTTCTCTGAGATAAGATACGTCGTCGCCTCTGCGCGCCCTGTCCTCGTACGCTTTTTGAGAATCCTCGTATGCTGTCCTCATGAAGTTGAACAAATCAGTATTTCGAACACGGTCGACCGGGTCAGACCTGAACGAGGTCATGGGAGAAATGCTCCTCCTGCGCTTGCTCCTTTCGCGACGAGGCTGTTCACCGGTAGCAGGAATACGCTCCTCGTTATCGCTGAAAATTTCCTCTTCAGCAGCAGAGGCGGTGTTTTCAGAGGAGGCTGCTGCTCCAGATGAAGTCTGCATTGCACGTTTGGCCATAAGTCTTGACTTAAGAAGAGTGTATCCACAGTTCACACCCGAGAAGCCGTCAGCTGTCCAGCGGTGGAAATTTTCGTTCCTGTTCATTTCATGTTGCACAAGAATTTGGAATCCTGGGTGATCTTCTATAAGTTCAGATGCACTTGGCATACTGCTAGTGATTGTCTCATACCCAAACAAATTAGACCCCTTCATACCATGGGTAGACGCCAATGTCGTTATGCATGCCTCTATCTCCTGCTCCCTGACCTTGCGCTGAAGATGAAGGTAAGTATACAGAAGGGCTGAGTCACGAGTAATGACAATCTCATCGACAACCAGTCCAACAGACTCCATCATTTCATGAGTTGGGTTTGGGGACGAAAGCTGAAATGTAAGGACAAACGAAACCTTAGAACCACTTGACGACATGAAAACAATGTGAAACAACAGACACGTAGCAGAAAAAAATCTGAATTTTTCAATAAAACCGGGTGAGTGGGGGTCCCAGGCGGCGAGCACGGGCCGTCCATAGCTCCCAC
>CAYQOJ010000039.1:0-16779 GCA_964419105.1 uncultured Methylococcus sp. | reverse complement strand
AGCATCCAAGGGCGCGGCCTGAGATTGCTGGGACTGATAGACCTACCGGAGGGCTCTCGATTGCACTATCCGCCACCCTTCTCCCATGAAAGGGACGGGAGCACTGACAGAAACAGACTCCTCCGCACCGGGTGAGTGGGGGTCCCAGGCGGCGAGCACGGGCCGTCCATAGCTCCCACAGCATCCAAGGGCGCGGCCTGAGATTGCTGGGACTGATAGACCTACCGGAGGGCTTTCCAATGCAACGTTTATCTCCCAGTGTCCCAGCCTCTCGCAGGAGATACAGTCCAAGACATCATCCCCACGCCATGGTTTTGTGTCCACTGATTCATGACACATTTTGTGTCCACAGACTCATGACACATTTTTTTTGCGCTTATGGACTCAATTTTTTTATTATTTCTTTTTGAACTGATTCACGCCCAGGGCGCTAGGCATGCCTTGTCTCAACCGACACTGCACGTGGAAGTGATCACAGCAACAACTGCCTGCAGTCGCCCACGGCATGTCAGTGCCCGGGCAGCAGCGGTTCACCCCTTTTTATTTCAGCAAAATCACACTAGCCGCCTGAAAGCTGTCACCCCACGCCGGCAGAGCGGGCACTTCTTGGTCGACTGCACAATCTGGTAGGCGCAGGCGCAGCAGACCCCTGAGTTGCGGCAGGGAGTGAAGGTGGCGTTGGGGAAATTGTCAAAGCAGACGAAGCATGTGCCCTCGTCGGAAGTTGCTTTCCTCACCACACGCGACTCCCTCTCCAGGAACTTTCTCTGCCTGCGTGCGGCAAGGACCCGTCGGAATGTTATGCTCGCGCTGGAAATAGCGGCGAATACCAGCTCGCTGGGGTAAGCGTGGTTGTCCTGGAACTGGAAAGTCCTTGAAAATTGCAGCCTGATCACGCAGGCCCGTGTCATTGATGACATGATGACTTTGACTTTATCATGCATGGCATCCCAAGGCACGCGGCGCACATCAGCAGGGGTCACCCGCTCGTGGGGCCTTCGCGGACTGTAGATCAGACGGTAAACATCGCCATTGATGCAGATGGACGCGCCCTGACTTCCTATGAAAACAGCCTTGGTTTTCACACTGAAATCCCCGGAGAAAGACTGCATGCTGTTGGTTGTGTTCTACAATTGAAGCGCTACTTTATATATTATCGTGAATTTTTCGAACTTGTTTGTAAACCGTCATTAATATTAATCAGGATGTGTCTGATGATTCAGAAGTGGTTATCTACTACTATGTTGTGTCAGTATATTCACCTCAGTTATTTCTATCACAAACACTTAAACTAGTACATAAAGGAATATGTGGATGCAAGAGCCATGGATTCGAACATAGAAACCATACACTCAAAATTACAAACACTGGAAACCAAGCTTGAAAATATAATTAGGTTAACAAAGCTAAATAGACAAAAATCATACATTTCAGATGCTGAATCCAGTTTAAATGAAATACAAGCAATTTTGCAGAGATACAGCAAAAGTGTAAACAGGCTAGATCTGGAAAAAGAGTTGAGATCATACAGTAGAACCCATCTACTGGAAAAAATAAGTGCATATGGAGAAGAGATTTCAGATGGAGAATCACCCTCTCTCTTTACAATACTTTATACTGTATTGAATAAAATCTTACGGGATATTGAAGATTATGACCTGAAAAGTAAAAAAGAGGCTGCTTTGGATGAAATTTCCAAGTATGAAAATGAGCAAGAACATGCCAAAAATTCAATTGATAAAAAAATGTTAAACAATGCATCAGATGTCATAAGTTGCATTAATGAATCTATAATAAAAACGTTAAACTATAACATCATCATGGAAGATAAACGTCAGCTTTTAACGTTCCTCAAAGAAAATATGACAGTCAAGCCAAAACAAGTAGGACCTAAATATTCAGATCATCTGCAAATCCTGAAATCAAATATCAATAAAACAATCCAGCAAATACTTCATATATACACTAGTGAAACGTGGAAGGATCAAAACAGAAGTGAAATCATAAATCCAAAATTGGGAGAAATAGAGAAAGAGTTAAATAAGCAAAAACTTCAATGCATAGGAGAAATAACACGTGAATTACAAAATCTGCAAGCGCACCAATAAAACAACACTAACAGAAACAGACTCCTCAACACCAGGTGATTGGGTTCCCAGGAGGAGATCATGGACTGTCCATAACTCCCTTGTGCCCCATGCTCGCGGCTTGAAACTTCAGGAACATATAGATTAACTCAAGGGCTCTCCAATGCACAATGTCTTGTTACAAATAACACCTGGCCAAGTCAAAATACAGCAAGTCACAATTTGCATCGACTAACTCATGACACACTTTCGTGTCCACGGACTCATGAGACAAAATTTCAGTTTTGTGCCCACAAACTCGCAACACATTTTGTGCCTATTGACTCCAGTTGTTTTATTCCAAACCAATTACACCCAGGGCACACGACACAGTCCTACCCGCACCTCGACAGACGCTGTACGTGAAAGCGATCATCATGGCTGTCCCAGCAGGCGCCAGTTGCCCACGTACCCTGCAGATGCAGCAGCGCTTGTCGGGAGCAGAGCTGGGCGCTGTTCTTGGCTGACAGTGGCCTGGGTGGTTTGGGGGAAGAGGGGAATGATCCCTGTGGATTCTTTATCAACTCACTCCTCTCCCATCAATTAAAAAATTCTCTTGTTTCTATAATGGGTGGAGTTCCCAATTCTGCAGGAATATTATCAGTTATTGTTTTAATGTCACTGTCATTGAATCCATGAAAATAAACAGTGACATCAAACCCATTTACAGTTTCATACACTGCTTGAAATGCATCCCTCATGACACCTGGTGGATTTTTGAACGCGCCTTGCCCTACTAATGTCAAATGCAAAGGTACATTTTTTCCTATCTCCACACTCCTCAGTGCAGCTATCTGAGCTATAGCCCTGTACTGTGCTTCAACCAATAAGGTGCACAAGCCATGGCCAGGCGAATTGGGTGAAGGTGGCCCAGACTCTCCCTGATAGGATGGCGCTGCAGTGAATACTTGGAGCATTTCAGAGTCTCCAGTGTCTGGTATTCCCCACTGTGCTAGAATTAGGAGATCACCTATGTTCTGACGCAATCGAAATAGTATTCTTTGTTGGTCTTTATATGATAATTGATATGGCATAAAGTAGCCTGTCTTATAACAGTCAGTATCAACGAAAAAACCTGCATTTGGGTCACTGAATCTAAAAAAGGCATCCCTTAGAAGCAATGCAGACAATGAGCCCATGGATGCACGGGGACCTTGTGTCATGTCTTTTATGTAATTCAATATATCATTGTGATACACGTTTTCCGATTCAAGAAAATTGAATTGACTGGCAACTTGGACTATAGCGTTACGCGCACGAGGGGATCTGGGCAAAATCAATGCATCAACGCCCCTTACTGTGAAAAATCTTGGTCCCTTCCTTCCAGACATTCCAGCCAATCCCGAACTACACATTCTTCTGTACCGTGAGTCAATGGCATTGATACTCACAGGGAGCGGCGGACTGAGACGTAATTTCGGGATTCTTGATTTAAAAGTATCAAAGGCTTCTCTCAGATAAGAACTCCACTGATCTTTATTCCCACCATCTAACTTAAACTTTTTTCGCAATGGCTCCAGAAGTTTGTTTATGTGCTCTACATCAGGATGAACAGTGCCCATGATAATCAAGTCTAGACCTTTGTCTTGTGCCCTGGATGAAATTCTTACGCTCAATGGGATTCTCTCTATGACATCAAGGAGTCTGCTCACGAGAAGCATTAGATCACTATTACTGTGATACATTTCCTGGAACCAAGCTCTGCTTACTCCTTTAATATGATGAGCTCCCCATGGAATAAAATTCAAAACATTTTAACCCCCCAGATTAAAACTAAGTTTTAACATAATTTTCTACACCCCATGATGTCCAACCACCACGAATACACCATCACATTCCCCAGAGCGTCGTGCCCCCACTACAAAACGTTCAAATACTGCCCCTCAACGCGCAAGATCTGTCTCCCCGACGTGCTCCTGCTCATAGGAAAGCAGCCGCGGGACTACATCGAGCGCTTCCTGCACGACGAAAAGCTCGAGGACGTCGTCGCCATGTTCCGGTGGCAGATGCAGTGGCCAGAAATCATGGAGACCACGCGCGAGCGGCAGCAGAACCCGGTCTGCTCGGTGTGCGGGGTGCGGCCGCCCAAGACCCAGCGCTGCGCAGCGTGCTTCAGGCACCGCGTGGAAGTCGTCTACTGCAGCGCCGAGTGCAGGGACCGGGGCTGGCCGGAGCACAAGCGCGTGTGTCTGAAGAAGGCGGATCCATCGACGCTGGCGGACCTGCAGCATGTCGTGGGCGCTGTGATGAGGATCAAGCAAGATCTGGAGAAGTGATGGGCATGCGAGTGCCTAGTGTGTCAGGGAGTTTTACAGCAGGGCGTGGATTCGATCTACTTGACTGATAAGTGCTCCAGTGCTGAATCTCATCAAGAGAAACCTTTTGCTGTAGTATTCAGAGATGAAGCTTCTCAGTTCATGAATATTAAATTCTTCTAGCTTGAACCGTTTCTCGGTCCGAGACCCTCTCATCCATTGTACTGTAAAAACTGTATTATTCTCATCTATGCTGGATTTTATGTTGAAAATTCTATCATTATAAAACGAAGATGTACTGATAATATTTATCTGGATAGTGTAACTCTCATGAGACAATTCAGAAACAAGAAATAAATGCTGCCATTTATGGATGGAATTGAATATATCAATGATATCCAGCCAGCACTGAAGTGTTTTTACTGTTCTTTCTATTGTTCTAGGAACAATCTGGCTTTCATTTGTAGAAATTAAATATTCCCTTTCTTCATTTGAAACAATAGGAATATAAATTACATAGTCATCAAAGACATTTTGAAGACGCCTTACCGGTGTTGAGAAATACAGATACATTTGTATAACAGCACCGTTTTCAGAACAACGGGATACAATCGAGTTTTTCTTTGGTTTCAAAAGTGCTTGAAACTTTCTGCTGATTCCGTTTTCAATGTCGGTTTCCCTACTTTTACTGTCTTCATCCGTTTCTTTGTTTTCTGACGTGTTCTTCCCGACAGCAAATAATTGTCTTTGAAGACCGCTCATAACACAGACGTGCATTACATAACTGAAATACTGATTTCACTGGATCTTGTCTATGAAACAAAACCACACAGATATTGCTTTAATAAAACAACCATGTAAGGAAATTGATAATAAGGGCCCCATTCCAGAGTCCCTAACACAACTGCAAAAAACGCACGCACACCTCCTTCAGGAATGCCTCCTGCGCTTGACGCCACCCACTGAAGCAGCATCATGATCCCCATCAGCCACGAGCTTCACATCACAGCCGCTCACGACCACGGGCAGCACTGGATACCTGGTGTGCTCCCATCTTGGCTGGAAGCTGCTCCAGTCCCTGGTTTCGTTGGTAGACGAGTCCGGGAAATACTTGACATGACCATCGCTGTGCAGCACAAAGCGGGTGGATGCAACGGTGGGCCCGTTCTTGTAGCTCATGCAGACCGGCTGCTCAAGCTCGACCTCCATTTCGTCTAACGAAAGTTTGTGCATGACCCTGACGACAGAGACCAGCACGTGGCTCTGAGCATAGCCCCCGCCCAATGCAGTGAAAACATCCCGCTGCTGGGGATTCGGCGGAATGAAGCCGTTGGTGTAGCGGAAGGTCAGGACACAGAGATTTCCGACAATCATGCGGCTGAACACGATAGGGTCCCTGCTTTCAATCGGCATGTCGCCAAAACGCTCGTACGCGCGCGCGGCGATGGCATTGCGCTGGTCGCGGGGCAGGCCGGGAAGCAGGTCCATAGTAGTAATAGTGGTATTGTGGTGGGCTGCTGGGGGTGAGTCTTTATACGAAACGCAGAGGAGATCATCACTGTAAAATTTATCACCAGATATCCGATGTAACAGTATATATACATATAACTACAGCACATCTACCCCACAGCAAACGCGAGATGGATAACTTGTCGACCGAGGCCCTGTACAGCATCGTCTATCAGCTGTTCCCCCAATGGGAAGAAGGCGCCTATGCAGAACCGTCGAACGAAATCTTCTACCGCATTATCGATCCAGAGTACTCCCTACCAGCGAGTGACGTTGATATCGTCCCCACTGTCACCGTCAACGGCAGCACGATGACCGCCATCACGCGCACCGCTTACCTCCGCCGGGAGATCCCTATTCAGGACGGATTCACGCCGCGGGATTTCATTGAGATGGGGTACAGGCTGGGCTGCAACCACATGCATCTGATGCATGAACTCGTCCGGACCCCAAATCGCGGGGGAATTACTGCGGATCTCATCTCCGCCGTGCTGTTGATTGTCTACCGCCAAACGGTCGATGGCGAAAACACGGAAAACGGCATCCAGACAATCCCCATCTCAGACCAACTGGAGAATCGTAGTCGGCATGTCAGATTCCCGCCGCAGCTCATGCCGACCGAATCAGTCCCAGAGGATGGGATATGTCCCATATGCTTGGAAACGCCGCCATCATCCCCAACACCCTCGCAGGAGGAGGAGGAGCAACACGCGTGGTCCACCGCAATCGGATGCAATCTCCACAGCTTCCACACCGAGTGCATCCAACGCTGGATGGGAGGCTCCTGCCCACAGTGCCGCGCGCCGTTGGTGAGGAGGGACGGGGAGCAGTAGGGAGGAGAAAGTCCTTGATGATTAAATGCACTCGGATGTGAGTAATGTGTTGCTCCTTTACCTCACACAAGTATATACGAACAGCCCGCCCACCATCCACCCAGAGTGCAAACATGGCCAGCAGACCCGACACAGTCATCTACCGCATCATTGACAATAATGATGAGTCCCGCAACGACGAATTCACCGTCACCCTCCGTGAAAACTCGCGGGTCATAGTCGTGATCTCGCGCACCGCATACTACAGACGGATAATCCCCGACGGCGGGTTGCAACTCGCTGATATTCGGCGCATGATGGATCTATTCGGTGTGCGATTCTCGCGACTGATTGAAGTGCTTAACAGAAGGCAGTTCAGGGGGGTAATAGGCCCAGTGCTTGCCGAGATGGCAGAGCTCAACGCCTTTTTCACCCGCTTCCGCCCAATTTTACTCATCCTCCCGCAGCAGCAGCAGCCTCCTCCTCCTCCCCCGCCGCAGCTCAGCGCGCTCGACACTGCTCCAGGCGGCGAGACGACGTGCGCCATTTGCCTGGAGACGGGTGCAGACACGCAGAACCAGGAGTGGTCAACCGCAGAGGGGTGCGCCCACCACAGCTTCCACACGGCCTGCATCCAGCGCTGGACGGGGGGCAACTGTCCGACGTGTCGCGCGCCGTGGAGAAATACTAGAAGGAGGCTGCTGTAAGGTGGGATTATGCACATGTGTTTCTGTTTAGTGTGTATTACAATGAAACACTGATACTTGATTTTTTTTTTATCCCCGCTGGGTTATTATCAGTATATACGAGCACCACACCCACCCACCACATC
Organism: uncultured Methylococcus sp.; assembly: GCA_964419105.1. GTDB lineage: Bacteria > Pseudomonadota > Gammaproteobacteria > Methylococcales > Methylococcaceae > UBA6136. The sequence continues at coordinate 9,245 of CAYQOJ010000039.1, read as the reverse complement.
CCAGAGTGCAAATGGCCGTCCGCAGACCCGGTGAAGTGATCTACCATATCATTGTTGACGAGGAGGAAGCGAATAATGCAGCCAACGACGACGAACCCGTCATCACCATCCGCGGAACGACGATCTACGCCACCACGCGCACCAGGTACTTCCGCCGACCGATTCCTGAAGGCGGCATGCAATTCGACGACCTGTTCTCGATGGAGCGCCATCTTGGGCGTGGGATTCGGCAAATCAGCATGGTCTGGATCGCAGCCCAGCTCAATCGTCCCGAATACGGGGGCGTCGCCGGGCCCTACGTCGCCGAACTGGCGTCCATTCACGGCATAAACCTCAACCCTGTTATCGACGAAATCGTCCAAGTGCACCGCCAAAATGTGGTCAGAGGCATTATCCATAGAGCCGTCACGCGGATCAGGGCATTCGTCCCCCGTCTGATCACAGCAGAGTCTGTGCCCCCTGATTTCATCTGTGCTGTCTGTCTGCTCACTTGTGACGAGACACCCGAGGACGAGTGGGTTACTGCCGATGGGTGCTCTTTCCACTTCTTCCACCGCCAGTGCATGCTGCCGTGGACAGGGAGCAACTGCATGACATGCCGCAGCCCGCTGCGCAACGGGAATTCTTCCTGAGGAGGAGAATGCTGGAGGAGGAGTTCTTACAGTACTACACTGTATAGCTGGCGATAGTACAGGGAAAAGCCTGAAATAAATAGATAAAATAAACCCCATTCTTCCTTAATATCAATCATTCACGCAACTCAATGATTGCATGACATGCTTGCTACAGGCTGATGCCTGATATCGATGATAAATTTAAAATATAAAAATCCCTTGGAGAATGTCGTGGCATACCAAAAACACAGTTCATTTTTTCAAGTAATTTAATACATAAGAAACAAGTCCTTGATCAATCAAATGAACTCTAAATCCCTGATGCCAATATTACATAGGATTGTTAACTTGTTACAACCAGGTCAGGAAAGTCAGGAGCCTGGTGTATTAATATATAACATAAAATATGTTGATAGACTTCCATCATTACAACCAGCCAACCTCCTTGTAAGAACTTTTGCCATAACAGAACGATTTCAAGCATGGCAACGGCATGAAGACAGATATAACTCAAAAACAGAAGTGTCTGAAACCCCCAAATGCTCTGAATTTCGTTTCTATATAGATGGTACAGCAGTTTTTGTTTTTCCAGAAAATAAATATCTGGTGTGTGTATATGATCAAAGTAAACATTCAAGAATTAGAGATGGAGTTGGAAGGGAAGTTGATACTGATTTCGAAACAGTATTGGACTCATTGAAATCATATAAAACCAATCAACAAACAAGACGTGCCAAAGGTCAAATTATAGATACCCCGTTTTTAGAGCGTTTTTCTGCAGATGATAAAAATAAAGACATCCGAATAACGCTGGTTTTGAGAGATAGTTATCGAACATATGAACCAAATATAACCATGTTTTTCAATATAGATCCTATTTGTATAAAACAATAAATAAAACAGTCCGTAAGAACAATTCAAGAATGATTGCTCATGCCCAGATAAATTTACTCTTTCGAAAAACTCATCCTACCCCATCAGGACGTGTCTCAGACACGGGAGGAGCGCACACCACCGCTGCCCCCACCACCACCAGCAGATGACGGCGATGGCTTGTAACTCGGGTCAGAGTCATCGCCACTGTCGTCACTACTGCTGCTACTGCTGCTGGACGGATCAGGCTTGTAGCGGGAAGAAGTCGGAGAGCTTCCGCCACCGGCAACACCAGTGCGGCTTGGAGAAGAAGAAGAAGATCGTCTCCTTGGAGTGAAACGCAGCCTCTTGGGCTTGCGGCGTTTGGCTGCCTTGCTGCTGCTGCTACCCCCCGGAGAAGCAGAAGACGCCGATGGATCAGGGATCGCCGCTGCCGGAGCAGACGCCCTCGTCATAGCTAACCTGGAGCAATTCGGGCAAGTGCAGCGGGGACCTCCTCCTCCTCCTGTGGCCTGAGGGGGTGGCAGTGGAGGAGGCGGAGAAGACGGGGGTGGCGGCGGGGCAACTGCTGGACTCACAGCTGGAAGAGGAGGAGGGGCAGCAACCACCGGCGGATCAGGCGCTGCAACCTGAGCAGAAGAAGCAGCAGCGGACCCCTGCAACAATGATTGCTTGATAGCCTCAACCTGCCGCCCCCAATCGGTGGTGCTCGTGGCGGGTTGAACTGTTATCAGATACTCCGGGAGGAAGTGCGTGTTCTGAAACACGACGTGGATGTAGGCGTTGCCGTACCCGCCAGTGTCGTCCCCCGGATTAGGACGGTTCTGAAACTTGATCGTCGGACTGTTTCTGCCCACCAGGCATCGGCCAAAGACCAAGGTGGGCGTATCCGCCATGTGTCGGAAGGCATAGTTCAGAGGAATGTTGAGCTTCTGCCTGCTGAGATAGAAGCCCCATCCGTAAATGCCGAATTTGTTCTCCGCAGTGAGGGGACCGTTGGTTGCAATATCCACCGCGTACTCGTACTTGGTCCCGTGGAAAGCAATCGTGTCCTCTATGACCTCCGCCCTGTCCTGGCTGCCCCTAGCGTCGTTGGCGACCTTCAGCTCCCCGAGCGCGGCGTCGTAATACCTGAGAAGTGAGTAGTTCTGATTTCGCTCGATGGTGCTGATCGTAAACAGCGGGAGCGTGCTGAGCACGTTGAAGTCAGGCGGGATGGTATCGCGCTCCCTCTGCTGGGACTCGACGGACTTTTCAAAAGCGTCCAGCACGCGCAGGATCTCAGGCCCGTATTCAGGGTCTATGATGGGCGGATTCTCCCCTCGGTCAAAGATCTTGACCAAAAGCTTCCGCCTGGCGTCGTGGCCATCGTCAGAGATCTTCCAGTGATCGGGCAGGAGCGGAATTTCTTCCCTCTCCTTGATCAGTTCCCGTGCTGACTTTGGAGGAGGAGGAGGTGCAACCTCAGCAGCATCGGTGCGCTGATCATCGGTGGTAGTAATAGTCGTAGTAGTAAGAGTATCGTCCAAGACAAAGATAGCGCAATCCTTCGAAGAGCCTGCTCCAGAGGAGTAGTCGTCCCGCCGGCGCTGCCTCCGGACTTTGGCAGCAGTAGAAGTAGTAGGAGGAGGGTCGTCCGTGATCACCATGACGGCAGCGCTATTGTCGGTGTACAGCTGCTTCCACTCATCTGGCACCACCGGCAGCACGAATCCGAAGCGCACACAGACGTCGCACAGCCCAGTCCATCCAGTGAACCCAATCTCATTGGGACGACATCCGCACCGCATGCAGTTATTCCACCCGCAGTGTCGACAGGTCTGCTGCCACTTGTGGAACCGATCGCACAAAGTGCCGCGGTAGATCGGAACTCCCACGCGCGATTGGTATTGCTCGGGGACGTCGAGCACAGCGTTGATGTGGTAGACCTTGGCTATGTCCATGGAGGGAGGGGGCGGTGGGGTAGAGTTTGTGGAAGTCAAAGATTTATATACTATTTTAATTTAGAATTACAGTAACTGATTGTGGAAAAGTCTACAGCTTGATTCCACATCATGTTTTGTAGAAACAGTTTACACCTGAGATTAAAACTAAACCTGAAACCCTGAGCAAATTTGGAAATTAAAACTACAATAACTTCAAAATTAAAATACTGGTCTTTATAAATCTTTACAGTCACATCATCCTACAACAACTCTACTTCCATTCTACCATGACAAGAACCAAAAATCAACCGCTCTCATCCTCCTACAACAATCATGCCCATGTATGCCCCATTCCAGAAATATGGTTATCACCGCTGTTGAAAATGAGTTTAACTGATAATACCTCTCCAAACACACACAGGCCCCAATCCTCCTTCCGTTCAAGCGCCGAAAGACGGAGATCGCGAGCAAGGGCTTTATAGCAGCTGCCGACCGCATCGGCCTCCAGGACATCCGCACGGTTGCACGAGAATCCAGCGAACTGATGCGCGCAATGTCCAGACATCTTGCTGAAAGCACCACCAAACTCGAGGCCGGATTTAAGCCCAACGCGCAGCTCGCCCACGACCTGTTCGAAATCGCGGCGACTGTGTGCACGATGGCTCAAGTGGATGAGGACGACATTGAGCACCTAAATTTGATCTGCGAGCACGCAGTGGATGGAATGAGGCTGGTCAAGGCGGGGGATGAAGAACTGCAAACAGACAAAGAAACAACTGCTGATCAGCATGATAGGGAAAGCAATGAATAGGAATCACAGAACTTCTTGGGAAATAAAAAAAAATGTGTGTGTGTTCTACAATGATCCCAGTGCAGCAATAACAGAACATGAAATATGAATGGTTTCATTATTTATTTCCCCACACAAATATGCAACTACTGCAGCATGATTTGTATACCAGAGAAATACACCCAGCTCTACTGCATTTCCCCAAGAATAACTGACACAACGTCGCTAGAAGAAAAAACAGAGCGAAGCAAACTGTCCACTCCCAGCCGGCAGTGATTCGCCATTGCCAGAGCCAGCCTGCGCTCCACAAGCTTGTTGTACGCCCCCAGCCACGCCATCCGCGGCACGGCAAGGTGGGCAAAGGTTCGATTCAGAACAGGCTGCGGCATGAAAAACATGTAAATTGCCGACACCCCCCGGAGACGGTCGCTCAGATCCACGCCATAAACCGACGTCCGGATCCGGATGCTGCGATCAAACACGACCGAGTGCGCAGAATCGAAGAGCTCCATGTATCTGGCCATCACTACGCGGCGCCAGTTGCACGCCCTGAACTCGGCAGGCGTCAGGTACTCACCGCGGCCGTCGCTGTCCAAGAAATACGGGTTTCCAAACACATGATGATTGGACGTCACAACGAGGCACGCGTCCGTAAGAACAACAGCCGTTCCGCGGTCGTAAGGGATCGGGAACACGGGCATGAGAGTACTACTACTACTAATACTACCTATATGAGGATGCTTAAATACACAACCCCCGCAAACGCTGACGGAGTGGAAAAATATAAAAGCGAGTAACCCAGACTGTGCCTCCATGGTAGCAGCATGCGAGAATGATAACTTTCTTAACATAGCGCGATTAATAGGACTGGCAACGTTAGATTGTACTTCTGCCATAATTTATGATATCTGTTCTCTATTGATTTGGATATTTGCACTTTGTTTTTCAGTGTATACAGTATACGATTATATAAGAATATATCAGCACAACTTGAATCATGAGGATTCAGTGAATAAAATACAGGAAACACCATACCAAGTGATACTTATAGTTTTCACTATCACAGTTGCCGCTGGATTTGGGGGATGGATAACCATGGTAGCAGTTGTTTTTATCCTAATAATAGCTTTTCTGAGTAGTCTATCGAGGTAAAAATAATAATCAGCCCATCACAAACTTAAAAATAACGCACAGCAGATCCACATCCAACCAACGAATGACACTGTCCACACCCAGACGGCGGTGAGTGCCCATTGCCAGAGCCAGCTTGCGGTCGGCGCGGATCCGTTCGTACGCAGCGAGCCATTTCATCCGTGGGCAGGCGACGCTCAGGAGACGATTCATCTGAACCCACGCAGTGTATGGCCATTCAAGCTGCATTTCAATGGCTCTCACGCGCCGGAGACGATCGCTGAGGAAGGCGAATCTCGACAGTCGCACAATGAGAATGTGCTCGGTTCTGCCGCGCTGGTTCAACCGTGTGGTGCAGCTGGCGCTCTTGATCAGACTCCAGTCGCACGCCCTGAATTCGGCACGCGTCAGCTCGGCGCCCTGTACCGTGGCGCGGCTGTAGACCCTCTTGGACACGGAGAGCATTACTTTCCCGATGTTGACGAGCACGAAAGCGGAGTCGGTACTGCAGGGGATGGGTAATACAGGCATATGTGAGTTTGTTGTGGAATGGGCTAGGTAAAAAAAAATGAATAATGTTTAGACGTCCAGACACAAAACACAGGACCACACAATTAAGCAACAGACCTTTTGATTCTGAAGCGATCGAGTACATATGAATCAAATTTAAACAGTGGCAGTGCAAATATCAGGAAAGTTAAAATCTTCACTACAAAGAACGGACCATATTATTTTTTTTCATGACCATTGAAATGCAAAAGGAAGCATAACCAGACAAACAATCATGACAAACGTGTTTGTGTTATTTACATATTTAAGACAACCCGGCCAATTCCCACCCCGTCCCCCAAAAAGAGTCATGCAAAGGCAAAAGCAAACCCCTGAGCAGGTTCACCACGAGCTTGACCTCATGCTCCAGACCCAGGTTTTTGCCCAGCACTTCGAATACTGCGACTGGGGGATCGGGGAGCACGCGGAGCACGCGCGGTACAGACTCTCCTGTCACGAGGAGTTCCTGCAAATCGTCCACAACGACGACTGCCTGTGCCTGGACCTCACGCTCGCCAAGCCCATCAACGCCTCGCTCATGACTATCACCGAGCAGACGACCAACCACACCAGATTCAACCTCAGGCTCCTCAGCATATGCACCCTGGACCTGGTAGGAGAGAAAGAATACCCAGACGTCAACTGCGTGCAGTACTGGGACAGGCGGAGGAAGGACAGCGTCAACATCTTCATCCACATTCCCCAGACGGATGTCTCTACGGTACTGGCGGCTGCCGTGCTGGAGACGGTCCTGCTTGAGTACTACTACTGCGAGTGCTGAGTGCTGTGATATTAAAATCCTTGAAATGATCTACCACTGAGTTTACTTTTTTTTTGGTTCATTCATAATAATACTCACAGAAGAAAACCACTGCATCCCAACAGAAGGAGCAAAAAATCCAAAAGACGTAGAAGCAGCATCTTAAGGCATAGCAGTCGTAGTAGCAGCTACTGGATTCCCCCCTCCCCACACATATCCTTGCCAACAGTAGCATGCCAAAACCATTTGTCCTTTGACGAGCGCTTCAACACTGGATCATCCGTGCCTAGAGCTGCCTTGTACACCGCGAGACGGTAGTCGCGTTCTGGGATCTGTTCCGCCAGAATCGAGCACGGCAGAAGTCCAAGTGCGTAGAGCAGCAACTGGCTTAAACACGCCTAGAGCACTCCCAACACACGTCCAGCCTCAGCCACCATACGCCTTGCTTCACAGATTCTGCGCTCAGCATCTTCTATCGCCGCCTGCTGATGAGCAGAAGAATTGTACGTCGAGCGCAGCTCCATTCCACACGTCCAGAGAGCAGTTGACATGGAGTAGCAGTCCCGGACGAAGTGGGAGTTGCGCCCACACTTGCGGCAGAGGTCAAATTTCTCACAGATCTGGTCGAAAGCTGAGACCTTTTGCTCGATTGGCATAGTCTTAAAGGAATACATCCAGCCGCGCACATTATCGATCCCAAACTCATACATGCGGGTCAACACCTCGTTGCGCTCCCATGACTCCATGTCGCTGATGCACCCCTTGGTAAGAGGTTCCACGCGAGTAAACGGCTCACCAATGATGCAATAAGCGCCCTCGCCGTCCATGTGCTGTTTGATCCTGCGCTCGATATTTTCTGCTTTGCCCACATAGAAGAAGGGCTTGGGGCGGGAATCCACACGCAAGACGTAGATGCCGCTGGTTGCTAGAATATTGGAGGAGGAGGCAGGGGCTTGTGTGTTGGAAACTGAAATAAGAACAGGATTGCCAAAGCCAACCTGAGCCTGAGCATGGTTCATGTTATTTAAGTTTGTGAATATCTTGTTCTGATTCACCTTGTGCTTTATCACCTCATCAGCGTCAGGAATACCATTCACAATCTCTTTCATCCCATCTAAGGTAACAAACACAGAAGGTGATCCTCCTTCACCATGTGGCTTCAAGCGGCGCATATACATCATTTTGCTCAGACGTCCATTCTGCATTGCTGTGAGAAGATCACCTCCATGACTCTCTCTGATACCATGCCCAGTTTCACTTCCGAGGAAAGCATGGAAAGCTTTAGAAGAAGCTCTCCTGTCCATGTTTCCTTTTAAGAGCCCCACAAACTGGTGTGCATGCACAAGATATTCTCTAGGTGGGCTCCCCCCTCCGCTTCCAATACCTAAAACGGCAACTCCTGGCAGCTGGTCGAAGCTCAGTCGAACTATTTCCATGGAGAGGATGATGTGAAACACAAATTGCAAAAACAAATTAAATTAAAAAAGCGCCACTGGCCCGTTAAATATATAAAAGACACACCCACCAACAGTCCGCTGAGACAATAATGCCTATGCAAATCACTGTGATTACTGACACCAGCCGCACCACCACCACGGCCGACGAGAAGTCGCTGCTGCTGACTGCGCTGACGCAATGGTTTGATGAGATTTTTTCGGACGAACAGGTCGCCGAGGTGAAGGGCATCTTCAAGCGCGTGTTTCAGGTAGAGGAGCAGCTCCAGGGCTCGCTATTCAAAGACGCGCTGGTCCTGCAGCCAGTGAACGACGATACGCTGCACTACGCCATGACAGTGTTGGAAGAAGGGGAGGGTGAACCGACGCTGGCGTGGGCGTCAGCAATGATTGCTCCTGCTACCTTCCAGGTGCTTGCACCATCTCTGATAACGTTTCAGGAGTTCCTCATGATAGCTGGAAGCTCCAAAACCCAAATCATCATGGAAGAAGAAGCACTGTTTATCCGGGATTTCTTCCTATTTTGGAAGCGCAAGTACTCCCCCACCAGGATCGCGCGCGTCGGCGTGAAAGGCAGCCCTGCACGTAGGCACACCAGTGCTCCCCTGGACAGCCTCCCGCGCACCGGAGAGACACTCGCGCGCATGAAGAAGGAGATGCTGTTGCTTGGATTTGAGGACTACATGGATGATTCATACTCTAGGATCTCAGGAATATGGGTTGATGAAGATAAAGAAGAGAGAGGCTATGCCCCCCAGGCATTTACTATAAGCCTAGCTGACGGCGCTGATGATAAGGATGATGACAGCACGTTCAAGATCGACTATGCACTCTGGGCCAACGACGCGTGGGCATGCAAACAGACGCCGTCGATTGAGCTTTATGCTGACATTTGCCAGGAGAAACAGCAAAAATATGGCGTCTTTATTAACGAGATCCATGGCCAGAGCGCTCTACTCATCAAACGCTGGGAAGAATGGGACGAGTGGCTTGAGGAGTGCATGAAGCCCTGGTGAAGTCTGGGTTTATTACAAGTATTATTATCGTTATGAATTAAATCATCCCTATACTACTATTACTTCTAACATCATCATCTGATGCGGGAGAGTGGTTTCAGCAACTGCCCTGATGCGGGAGAAGGGTTTCAGC
>CAYQOJ010000038.1:5494-19874 GCA_964419105.1 uncultured Methylococcus sp. | reverse complement strand
GGATCCTCCACGTCGAGGGCGGTCGTAACTTCTACGGCGGGGCACATCAGATTCTTCTTCTGATGGAAGGTCTCAAGGCGCGAGGGATCGAAAATATCCTCGCGTGTCGGATAGGCAGTGATCTTGCAAAAGTCTCCGCCCCCTTGGCGGAAATCCATGCCATTCGCATGGAGGGCGACCTCGACGTTGGGTTGATCCCAAGGCTTCGAAACGTCATTCGCGAGAGCCGTCCGGATCTCGTTCACCTCCATAGCCGGATCGGCGCCGACGTTATGGGCGGTATCGCAGGCCGTCTGGCCGGTATTCCGGTCATTCATTCCAGGCGTCAGGACAACCCCGAGTCGCGTCTGGCTGTGGCGCTCAAGTATCGTCTCCATGACCGGGTGATTGCGATTTCTGACGCCATAGGCCAGATCCTCCTGAGCGAGGGACTCCCGGCGGCCAAACTGCGCTGCGTCCAGGATGCCGTCGAAATTACCCCGAGAGTGGCTGAACCGGAACGGGACTGGTTCCAGCAAAGCTTTGAGATTCCCGAAGGGGCACCCGTACTTGGGCTTGTGGCTCAATTGATCGCGCGCAAAGGTCATTCGGTCCTCATTGAGGCGATGCCGAAAATTCTTGCCGCGTTTCCTGAAACGCGGGTGTTTTTCTTCGGCAAGGGGCCTTTGGATGATGTTTTGAAAGTGGCCATTCAGGAACAGGGCCTTGAACATCGCGTCTTTCTTGCCGGATTTCGTCCGGATCTTGAGCGGATCTTGCCGTGTTTGGATCTGGTGGTGCACCCGGCCCATCGCGAGGGGATGGGGGTTTCTCTTTTGCAGGCCTCACTGGCCGAGGTGGCGATCGTGGCCACTGCGGTCGGAGGAATTCCGGAAGCCGTTAAGGACGGGGTTACGGGCGTGCTGGTCCCGCCCAAGGATCCCGATCGCCTGGCAGATGCCATTATCGGACTCCTCAACGATCCCGAACGGCGCCGCCAGCTAGGTCAGGCTGGGCGTGAATGGGTCGAGAATGGGTTCTCAGCAGACCGGATGGTCGAGGGGAACCTTGCTGTCTATCGCGAGCTTTTGGGCGGCTAGATCAGGGCTTCAAGCTCCGGTTGCCCGGACTTGAGTTCACTCACGAGTAACTCAATCTGTTCAGCCGAGCGTTCCTCCCTTGGAAGCGGGACTTTAAAATCCGCGACGACGTGCATCGGTGATGCCGCAACAAAGACCAGCCGATCGGCAAGTTCAATCGCCTCACGAAGGTCATGCGTCACATAGACGACCGTATGTGGACGAGAAGCCCATAGCGAGAGGAGAAGGGCCCGAATCTTTCTGGCTGTAGGCGCATCCAGCGATACCAAGGGTTCGTCCATCAGAAGAAGGTCAGGCTCGACCGCAAAGGCCCGAGCCAGGGCAACTCGCCGCATCATGCCGACCGAGAGGCGTTCAGGGTACTGCTCCATGATGTCCGGAAGTCCGATACGCGCCATCCAGTCGTCGACGGTGTGGGCCGGGGGATCCTGATCCATGACCAGCTCAAGGTTTTCCCGAACCGTTCGCCATGGAAGGAGCCTCGGATTTTGGAACACCACGCCGATGCGAGGATTTGCCATTCCGAACGAAAAGCGTCCATGAGTGGGATGATCGAGACCCGAGAGGAGTTGGAGAAGCGTGCTTTTTCCGCAGCCTGAAGGGCCCACGATAGCGACAAATTCGCCTTCACTAATTTCAAGGTGCAGGTCACGGATGATGACCTGGGTGCCCTGCGTTTTCCCGAGGGATTCGATCTTGATGGCGGTCATCTTTTCCACCTCAAGGCGGCCCGATCCAAGGGGGCAAGACATAACCATTCAATGCATTGCACGAGCGCAATGAAGGCAATCGAATAGGCCAGGATGCCGGCGACGTCAAACATCTGGAAATAAAGGTGGAGTTGATAGCCCATGCCGTTACTCCGACCCAAAAGCTCCACCACCAGAACAATCTTCCAGATCAGTGCCAAGCCGGTTCGTGCGGCGGTCATCACGTAGGGGAAAAGCTGCGGCCAAATGACATGGCGGATTGTCTTGTAGGGTCCGAGGCGGTAGACCTGGGCCATTTCCATCAGGTCCCGATTGAGCTGACGGGTCCCCTCTCGCAGCGTCACGATGACATTGGGGACCTTGTTGAGAAAGACCGCAAGGATCGCGGCAAATTCGTTCAGACCAAACCAGACATAACAGAGAATGATGCTGACCAACGCCGGAATGTTGAGTGCGATGGTCAGCCAGGTGCTGAAGAACCGATCCAGTGTTCCCTTTCGACCGAGAATGATTCCAAGACTGGTGCCAATCAGCATCGAAAGCGTAAAGCTTGCAATCAGTCGCAAGAGCGTCACGCCGAGATGAAAGGGCAGTTTCCCATTCTGGATTTCACGCAGTCCCACAGCGAAGACGCGGGCGGGCGAGGGTAGCAGGGGGGATTGGACGATCGCTGCGATGAGTGCCCATGTTCCCAGAAGAACCATCAGCGCGAGAAGGTCCATGCGGCCGCTACGCATGGTCCTTTCTCCGGAGTGAGCCGGTCAGACATTCTTGCGTGGTATCGAACCCGGTGATGTCGGTTTCACGGATGGAATAGGGCAGGGAAGCTACAGTTTCAGCGTCACTCCAAAATCCGACCCGATGAAACTCGGGGGTGTAGCCGCTGATCCAGATTTTCCCATCGATGAGGCGTTTCCCTTCCCACAGGACGGGGCGCGTCGTGCCGATCCACTGGCGCATCGCCTGATGTTTCTGCTGTTTGGCGATGGCGTGAAGCTCCCGGCTTCGTTCCGACTGGATGTTGCCAGGGATTCGCGGGCTCATTTCAGCTGCGGCGGTACCCGGTCTTGGGGAGTAGGAAAAAATATGAAGGTCACCAAAGCCCACTTCTTGAATCAGGCTTAAGGTTTGATCCCACTCGGCCTGCGTCTCTCCTGGAAAGCCGACGATAATGTCTGAGGTCAGATTGATGCCAGGAATCCCGTTTCGAAGGCGTGCCGAAAGATCAAGAAAATCAGCTCGCCGTGTTCGTCGGGCCATGCGCTTGAGAACGGCATCCGAACCCGATTGCAGGGGGAGGTGGAGATGCGGCATCAGCCGGTCGTTTTCAAAGAGCGCGATAAATGCGTCAGGAAGATCCCAAGGTTCGAGTGACCCGAGGCGGAGGCGCGGAATGTGGGTTTCTGCCAGCACGGCTTCGATCAGTTGGGTCAGATGTGATCCCGTGTCGCTGCCGTAGCCCCCCAGATGAACGCCGGTTAAGACAACTTCGCCGATTCCCTGTGCTTCGAAGCCTTGGATTTCCTCAATGATCTCCTTCACGCTTCGGCTGCGCTCTTCCCCGCGGGCGAGCGTCACGATGCAATAGCTGCAGCGGTATCGGCAGCCATCTTGAACCTTGATGAATGCCCGATGACGGCCCAACCGAAAAAGGGCAGAAGCCTCGGGATCCGTGGAGTGGGCTGGCATGGTCTCTGGAGGGAGTTTTTCTTGGGCCAGCGCCACGAGGCGGTGTTTTTCCTGATTATCAACGACCAGATCGACACCCAGCGTGGCCGCCTCATCGGGTTCAAGTGTGGCATAACAGCCACTCAGGATGATCTTGGCGCCTGGATTTTCCCGGCCGAGCTTTCGGATCAGGCTGCGGGATTTACGGGCGGCATCCTGGGTCACGGCGCAGCTATTGAGAATCAGAAGGTCGGCTTCTTCCGTATCGTCGACGACACGGTAGCCCGCCCGCTGAAATTCTCTGGCCCATGTCTCGAGTTCGGCCTCATTGAGCCTGCACCCCAGCGTCTTTAGCTGCACCCGCATGATGGTCGGGGGTCAGGTGGCGTCTTTCAATCCCAGGACATCCTGCATGTCGTAAAGCCCGGGTTTTTGCGTCGAGAGCCAGTGGGCAGCCCGCATGGCGCCTTTGGCAAAGGTCATGCGGCTTGAGGCATGGTGACGGATTTCGACCCGCTCGCCCTCATCGGCAAACATGACGGTATGGTCGCCGACAATGTCTCCGGCCCGGATCACGGAGAAACCGATCGTTCCCGGCTCACGCTCCCCGGTATGCCCTTCGCGGGCCCAGACGGCGCAATCATCCAGCTCGCGCCCGAGCGCTGCGGCCACGACTTCACCCATGCGGAGGGCTGTTCCAGAGGGGGCATCGACCTTATGACGGTGATGCGCTTCGATGATTTCGATATCGGTTTCCTTGCCAATCACGCGCGTGGCAATCTCCAGGAGCTTGAGTGACAGATTAACGCCAACACTCATGTTGGGAGCCAGCATGATCGGGATGGTCTTCGCGGCCTCACTGATCATGGCCTTTTCTGTCGCGGAAAATCCGGTCGTTCCGATGACCATGCGCTTTCCTTCTGCGACACAGGTCTTCAAGGCCGCAAGGGAAGGCTCGGGTCGGGTGAAATCAATGAGGACATCAAACGAGCTCGTCGCCTGATCCAGTCGATCCGTCAGCTTGACGCCCAAGGGGCCAATGCCTGCAAGAAGGCCCGCATCGGTTCCAAGGGCAGGGCTTCCAGGTCGCTCAATGGCGGCACCAAGCGTCAGGTGATCGGCCTGATGGCAGGCGGTGATCAGGGCATGGCCCATACGGCCATCGGCGCCAAGGATCGCAATTCTGGTCATGTGTAATTCCGTGAGGGACTAAATAAAGTGGGCGCACCCGGCGCCCACCTGGAGAGATTCGCGCTCGGGCTTCGCTCAAAGCCCGATTTTATCGAAAAACTGCTTGACCCCATCAAGCCAGCTATGGGCCTGTGGGCTGTGCTTGCTGCCGCCCCCCGTCAGGGACTGATCCAGCTGTTGAATCAGCTCAATCTGCTCCTTGCTGAGATGGACTGGGGTTTCCAGTCGAACCCGGCACATGAGGTCGCCCGTAGGCCCCCCTCGGACGGGTTTGACGCCCTTGCCGCTCAGTCGGAACATCCGGCCGGTCTGAGTTTCCTGCGGAATCTTGAGTGTCACCTTGCCGGATAGGGTCGGCACCTCGACTTCACCACCGATGCAGGCGGTTGGGAAGCTGATGGGAACCTCACAGTAGAGATTTGCCCCATCGCGCGTAAAGATGGCGTGCTCCTTGACTGCGATCTGTACGTAAAGATCACCCGGAGGTGCACCCGATTCCCCGGCTTCACCTTCACCTGAAAGACGGATCCGGTCCCCATTGTCGACGCCCGGCGGGATCTTGACCGAAAGGGTTTTGGTCTCCTGGACACGACCTTGCCCGTGGCAGCTCTTGCAGGGGTCCTTGATCTGCTTTCCCGAACCCCGGCAGGTGGGGCAGGTCTGCTGGACGCTGAAAAAGCCCTGCTGCATCCGAACGGCACCATGCCCATGGCAGGTGGTGCAGGTCAGGACCTTGGAGCCCTTGGCGGCGCCGCTGCCATCACAGCTGGAGCAGCTCACCAGAGTAGGAATCGGGATTTTGACCTCGGTGCCTGCCACCGCCTCTTCCAGCGTGACTTCAAGGTTGTAACGAAGATCTGAACCTCGCTGAGCACCGCCGCGGGCTCCGCGCGCACCCCCGCCTCCAAAGATGTCACCAAAGACATCGCCGAAGATATCGCTGAAATTCGCCCCGGCACCGCCAAAACCTGCGCCACCGCCCATCGTGGGGTCAACCCCGGCGTGGCCGAATTGGTCGTAGGCAGCCCTTTTCTTGGGATCAGAGAGGACATCGTTGGCCTCCTTGATCTTCTTGAATTGTTCTTCCGCATCGGGATTGTCGCTGTTGCGATCCGGATGGTATTTCATCGCCAGGCGACGAAAGCTTTTCTTGATCTCGGCATCGGTCGCGTTACGAGAAACGCCGAGCAGTTGGTAGTAGTCTTCTTTGGCCATGACGCAAAATGCCGCGGCATTGACCGCGGCTCCTTAATGATAGGGTAGAGGGACCTGAGGCGATCTTGGAGATCGCCTCAGGGGAAAGATGCCTTGGGCCTCTTACTTCTTGTCGTCCTTCACTTCCTCAAACTCCGCATCGACGATGTCGTCCTGAGCGGCGGAGGCGGAAGCGCCGGCTGCACCCATGTCTGGAGCCGCACCTTCGGCACCTTTCTGGGCGTACAGCCGTTCAGCCAACTTTCCGGAAACTTCCGTCAGCTTCTGCGTTTTTTCATCGATCACATCCTTGTCGTCACCGGCGATGGCTTCCTTCAGCTCACTGATGGCGGCCTCGATCTGGGTCTTCTCATCCGCCTGGACGCCTTCTCCGAGTTCGCTGACCGTCTTTTGAGCGGCGTGAATCAGGGAGTCCGCCTGATTTCTGGCCTGGACCAGTTCATGGATCCGCTTGTCTTCCTCGGCGTGGAGCTCGGCGTCGCGAACCATGCGCTGGATTTCGTCATCACTCAGGCCGCTGGAGGCCGTGATGCGGATGGACTGCTCCTTGCCGGTCGCCTTGTCCTTCGCCGAGACGTGCAGGATGCCGTTGGCGTCGATGTCGAAAGTGACCTCGATCTGGGGCATGCCGCGCGGGGCCGGCGGGATATCGGCAAGATCGAAACGGCCCAGCGACTTATTGTCTTTCGACATTTCGCGCTCGCCCTGAAGGACGTGGATCGTCACGGCCGTCTGATTGTCATCGGCTGTTGAGAACACCTGTCCGGTCTTGGTCGGGATGGTGGTGTTCTTCTCGATGAGCTTGGTCATGACACCGCCCAGGGTCTCGATGCCCAGCGACAGCGGGGTGACATCGAGAAGGAGAACGTCCTTGACCTGACCGCCGAGTACGCCGCCCTGAATCGCCGCGCCCAGCGCAACTGCTTCGTCCGGATTCACATCCTTGCGCGGTTCACGGCCAAAGATTTCCGTGACCATTTCCTGGACCTTCGGCATCCGGCTTTGACCGCCGACAAGGATGATCTCGTCGATCTCGCTGGCCTTGAGGCCTGAGTCCTTGATCGCCGTTTCGCAAGGTGCACGGGTTCTGAGGACCAGATCCTCGACCAAGGACTCGAGCTTGGCCCGGGTCAGCTTGAGGTTGAGGTGCTTGGGACCGGTTGCATCCGCGGTCACATACGGGAGGTTAATGTCCGTCTGCTGGCTGGATGACAGTTCGATCTTGGCTTTTTCAGCGGCTTCCTTCAGGCGTTGCAGTGCCAAAGGATCGTTGTGGAGGTCGATGCCACTTTCCTTTTTGAACTCATCACACAGCCAGTCGATGATGCGAAGGTCGAAGTCTTCACCACCAAGGTGGGTGTCACCATTGGTTGAAAGCACTTCAAACTGATGTTCGCCATCGACTTCAGCGATTTCGATGATCGAGACGTCAAAGGTACCGCCGCCCAGATCGTAGACCGCAACCTTCATGTCACCCTGCTTGCGGTCGAGGCCGAAGGCCATCGCGGCTGCTGTAGGTTCATTGATGATGCGCTTGACCTCAAGGCCTGCAATTCGGCCGGCGTCCTTGGTCGCTTGGCGCTGCGAGTCGTTGAAGTAGGCGGGAACCGTGATGACAGCTTCGGTCACTTCCTCGCCGAGAAAGGCTTCAGCATCCTTCTTGAGCTTCATCAGGACGCGCGCAGAGACTTCCGGCGGCGCCATCTTCTTGCCATTGGCTTCAACCCACGCATCGCCATTGTCGGCGCCGACGATCTTGAACGGCACCAGATGGATGTCTTTCTGGACCTCGGCGTCCTTGAAACGACGGCCGATAAGTCGCTTGACCGCGTAAAGGGTGTTGTTTGGGTTTGTTACCGCCTGACGCTTGGCAGACTGGCCGACCAGGACTTCGTTGTCGGGGGCGAAGGCAACGATCGACGGGGTCGTCCGTGCGCCTTCAGAATTCTCGATCACCCGGGGCTTGCCGCCCTCCAGGATGGCCACACAGGAATTCGTGGTGCCCAAATCGATGCCGATGATTTTTGACATGCTTTTCTCCGGGGTAAAACGCTGTAATACGGTGTTCTTTTGGAATCTGAAGCCGATATTGGGATCAGTTCCTGGTTTTCAAGAGGGCTATTGCGGGGCCTGAGCCACGACCACCATGGCGGGGCGCAACAGGCGTTCGCTGAGGAGGTAACCTTTCTGGTAAACCTTGAGCACGGTGTTCGCTTCGGCGTCGGGAGTCGGCTGCATCGCCATGGCTTGATGCAGTTCGGGATTGAACTTCTCGCCTTCCGGGTTGACGGCGATCAGCTGGAATTTTTCGAAGCTCGCCAGAAGCTGCTTCAGGGTCAGTTCCATGCCTTCGCGGAGCTTTGCAACCTCCGGATTGTCACTGGACTCGACGCCAAGACCTAATTCCAGGCTGTCCGCAACGCTCAAAAGTTCGCGGGCGAACTTTTCGATGGCGAACTTGTGGGCGTTCTGGACGTCCTTTTCCGCCCGACGCTTGAGGTTTTCAAGTTCAGCTTGGGTTCTGATGTAGCGATCCCAGTTCTCTTGGGTCTTTTCCTGGGCCGCGGCCAAAGCCTGCGTCAGGGTTTCGAGGGTGGGGGTTTCATTCGGTGCATCGCCAGAAACGGTGCCCTCGGCCTGCTGGTCTTCTGCGGCTTGGGGTTCTTCTGGCAAAACGTCATCAGGGCTCATGCGGAGCGGCTCCTCGTAAGTGATTTCAAATTCCAGGAGGTCTTCGTCCCGCGGGACGAGAACCTTAATTTTTCAAAGTGGGGGCAAACTTTGCAGATTCAAGGCCGCACCCACCAGTTTTGCAGTGAGATCGACCAGCGGGATGACTCGCTCGTACTCCATGCGGGTCGGACCGATCACGCCAAGGACGCCAACGGCTTGATCATTGATGCTGTAGGCCGAGGTCACGAGGCTGCATTGATCGAAGGCGCGATGCCCCGATTCCTCGCCGATGAAGATTTTGACCCCAGGGGATTGGATGCACCGATCCATGAGGCGAACCATGTCCTCTTTCTGGTGCAGGGTCTCGAAGAGGTGGCGGAATTGATCGATATGAGCCAGTTCCGAGAAATCCATCAGGTTGATTTCGCCGCTGACCAAGAGAGGTTTTCTGGGGGGGGCGGCGGGATTGAGCGCAAGTTCGCTGAGATGGGCGGCATCCAAGAGCTCCTGGCTCAGTTTTTCGCGGGCATCCTTGACTTCCCGAAGGAGGGTTTCTTTGACCTGATTGACGTCTCTGCCGGCAAAGCGACTGTTGAGAAAGTTTGCGGCGGCTTGAAGCTCGGCCGGGGTGAACTCTCTTGGCGCTTGAATGATCTTGTTCTGAATCTCCTGTTGCCCTGAGATCAGGATGACCAGCAATCGGCCTTCGGATAAAGGCAGAAACTCGATGTGCGTGAAGGTTCGGGTCTCATGCCTTGGCAGCATGACGACGCCGGCCATGTGCGTGGTTTCTGAGAGGAGTCTTGATGCCGCCTCAAGAAGGTCCGCGGGGGATTGTTGCTGGACAATCTCTTCTTGAAGTTGCCGAATGAAGGTTTCTTCCAGGGGGCGAACGGTCAGAAGGGTATCGATGAAAAGTCGATAGCCAGAGGTCGTCGGCATCCGGCCCGCGCTGGTGTGAGGTGCGGTAATGAGTCCGAGATCCTCAAGATCCGCCATAACATTGCGGATGGTGGCCGGGCTCAGGTTAAGACCCGCCTCCTTTGCCAAGGCTCTTGATCCGACCGGCTGTCCGTCATCAATATAGCGCTCCACAAGCACCTTCAAGAGGTGTTGGGCGCGATCGTTGAGTGGCGGTTTGATCGGCACGGCGAAAAAATTAGCACTCTCGGTTGAAGAGTGCCAAAAACTAGCAATCCCTAGATTCTGTGTCAAGATCGACTTACCATAGACCCGCCCAAAAAGGGGCCGCTGTTATCCCGGTCCTTTTCCCTGGAGTCCTTATCTGACAACCGCTGAATGCCCTTCATCCTCCATGAATGATGCAGTTCGATTTCGAGTCGCCGGCCTGATTGCCAAGCCTGATGCCGAGCGGGTGGGTGAGGCGCTGGGCGAGCTTCAACGCTTTCTGGCCAGTCGCGGCGTTGCTGTTGTGCCGGAATCCGATACCGCGCGCATTTTGGGGGTATCCGGTGGGGTGCCGCTGGATGAACTGGGGCGCAAGGTCGATTTTGCGGTCGTCGTCGGGGGCGATGGAACGCTTCTGGGGGCTGCCCGCGCCCTGGCACCCTATGACATTCCTCTTCTGGGGGTCAATCTCGGCCGGCTGGGTTTTCTCGCGGATATTTCGCCCGTCGATCTGGTTGGACGCCTCAAGGAGGTCCTGGATGGCGCCTGTACCGAGGAGCGCCGGTTTCTCCTGACCGCCAGCGTGATTCGGGAGGGAGAAAGGATTTTTGAGCAGTCGGCGGTCAATGATGTGGTGGTTCACCGATCCAATGCGACCAGCATGATTGAAATGGTGACCCACGTCGATGGGGTCTTTTTGAATTCCCAGCGTTCCGACGGATTGATTGTTTCGACGCCGACGGGTTCGACGGCCTATGCCCTCTCCGTGGGGGGGCCGATTCTTTCGCCGTGCCTCAAGGCGCTCGTTTTGGCACCGATTAATCCCCATGCTCTGACCATGCGGCCCATCGTCCTCGACAGCGAGAGCGTGATCGGGATTACGTTTCGGGCCGGCCGCAATTTTGGTGCGCGAGTCATTTGTGACAGCGTGCTCAGTCCGCATCTCGAACTGGATGACCGCATTGAGATTCGGCAGTCAGGCCGGTTCTTCCGGCTCTTGCATCCTGAAGACTATGACTTTTTCGAGATTCTGCGGGCAAAACTGAACTGGAGTTCCGGCCAGCCGGCCTAGCCATGCTTAACGCCATTTCCATTCGGGATCTTGCGGTTGTGGACCGTCTGGACCTTTTGCTCGAGCCGGGTTTTACCGTCTTGACGGGGGAAACCGGTGCCGGCAAGTCCATCCTCCTGACAGCACTGGGTCTTGCCTTGGGGGATCGGGCTGA
This sequence comes from uncultured Methylococcus sp., assembly GCA_964419105.1. GTDB lineage: Bacteria > Pseudomonadota > Gammaproteobacteria > Methylococcales > Methylococcaceae > UBA6136. The sequence continues at coordinate 8,984 of CAYQOJ010000038.1, read as the reverse complement.
CAGCGGTTGTATTCGGCCAGGGGCTCAGCGTGCGGAGGTCAACCTGACCTTTCTGCTTCAAGATTCCCTTCCCGCCAGAGCTTGGCTGGAGGCACAGGCCCTGATTGATGAGGGCGAAGATGAATGCATTCTTCGCCGTCTTGTTGCCGCCGATGGTCGGTCGAGGGCATTCATTAATGGCTCCCCAGTGACCTTGCAGACCTTGCAGGAATTTTCTCAGCTGCTACTTGAAATTCATGGTCAGCATGCCCATGTCCAGCTCATGAAGCCGCAGGAGCAAAGGCGGGTTCTGGATGCGGCGGCGGGAAATGAAGCGATCCTGGCTCGCGTTCAATCGACGTTCAGGCGTTGGCGCGAGGCAAATGCGCGGCTCGAAGGGCTGGAAAGCCGCGGCCATGAGCGGCAGGGCAGGCTGGAATTGCTTGGCTTTCAGATCGAGGAACTTGAGGGATCGGATGTTGCAAATCTCGACTACGTGGCATTGGTCGATGAGCATTCGCGGCAGGCGCATGCTGAAAAGATTTTGGAGATCGCTCAGCGGGAGCTGAATGTGCTCTACGAAGCCGACACAGGCTCTGTGGTTCAGCGTCTCGGCCAAGCCAACCGAGGGCTGAGTGAACTCAAGGGTTGGGTGCCTGACTTTGAAGCGCATCTCAATTTGCTGGAAGAGGCCTTCGTGCAGATCAAGGAGGCTTCCATAGGCCTTCGGCGGGAAGTCGATCGGCATGAGGCGGATCCGGCGCGGCTGAGCCTCCTTGAAGACCGGATGGCGGAAGTACACCGCTTGGCCAGAAAGCACCAGGTTCGTCCTGAAGGGCTGGCCGAGCATCTGGAGGTTCTTCGCGCTGAGAGAGATTCGCTGGTGGGCTCGGGTGAGACGAGTGAGCAGCTTCGCGCTGAAGTCTCAGCTTTGGAGGCGGAATACCGTCAACTGAGCCAAACCCTCTCGGAACGCCGGGTCGAAGCTGCCAAAGGTCTTGAAGCGGACGTCATGGCGCTGGTGCGTGAGCTCGGGATGCCTCAGGCCCGAATCGCTTTTAAGGTCGATCGGGAGGAGGATCCTCCGCCCGGTCCTTCTGGCGACGATCAGGTTGAGATTCTGGTGAGCGCTAATCCCGGGATGCCGCTCAGGCCCTTGTCCAAGGTGGCTTCCGGGGGTGAATTGTCGCGGATCAGTCTGGCCCTTCAGGTGGCCCTGACGGGGGGGAAGAGTGTTCCGACGCTCATCTTTGATGAGGTCGATAGTGGGATTGGGGGAGGTGTTGCCGAAGTGGTTGGGCAAAAGCTCAGACACCTCGGTGCCTCGATCCAGGTGTTGTCGGTGACTCACCTGCCACAGGTCGCAGCTCAAGGTCATCAGCATTTGAAGGTCGCGAAAGCAACGGTCGGGGAGGTCACGCGAACCGAAGTGAAGGTGCTTGATCAGGACCAAAGGGTCGATGAGATTGGCCGGATGCTGGGTGGTGTGGTGATGACGGCTCAGACTCTGGCGCATGCCCGGGAAATGCTCGATCGCGGGGTTGGAGCCTCCTGAACGAGCCGCTCAGGGACGGCGATTGGGCTTGGCGCTCGGCCATCAACGTGAATGGGGTCTGTCTTCCTGATACTATGGACCCCCGAATTTAGCGGGGTTTTACCCCCCAAGAGGTTGTGCAACTGTGAATGACATGCTCAAAAACGTGATTCTCTGGGTCGTTGTGGCCGTCGTCCTGATGTCGATGTTCAACAACTTCGGCGGCAGGAAATCCCAGGAATCCAACATGCCCTACTCGCAGTTCATCCAATCGGTGCGGGACGGGCAGGTCAAGCAAGTCATCATCGATGGTTCCCAGATTCGGGGCACGGTGGGCAGTGGCGAGCGGTTTTCGACCGTAGCCCCCGAGAATGACCCCCACATGATTGATGATCTGGTCGAAAATCATGTCGACTTTAAAGTGGATCCCCCAGAATCCCAGTCTTTCCTGACTCAGGTCTTTATTTCCTGGTTCCCGATGCTGCTTCTGGTTGGCGTGTGGGTCTTTTTCATGCGACAGATGCAAGGCGGTGGCGGTGGCCGAGGCGCGATGTCGTTCGGGAAAAGTAAGGCGCGCCTGATTGAGGAAGACCAGATCAAGGTGACCTTTGCCGATGTCGCCGGAGTTGAAGAGGCCAAGGAAGACGTCCAGGAAATGGTCGACTTCCTGAAAGATCCCAGCAAGTTCCAGAAGCTGGGGGGAAAGATCCCCCGTGGCGCCCTGATGGTCGGACCGCCGGGCACCGGTAAAACCCTGCTGGCCAAGGCGATTGCAGGGGAGGCACGGGTTCCCTTTTTCTCGATCTCGGGTTCGGACTTTGTCGAAATGTTTGTCGGCGTCGGGGCGTCCCGCGTCCGTGACATGTTTGAACAGGCCAAGAAAAACGCGCCCTGCATCATTTTCATCGATGAAATCGATGCCGTTGGCCGTCATCGTGGCGCAGGTCTTGGCGGTGGTCATGATGAGCGCGAACAGACCCTGAACCAGCTTTTGGTCGAAATGGATGGTTTTGAGGGGACCGAAGGCATTATCGTCATCGCGGCAACCAACCGTCCGGATGTTCTGGATCCTGCGCTTTTGCGCCCAGGCCGTTTTGACCGTCAGGTGGTCGTCGGATTGCCGGACGTTCGTGGACGCGAACAAATCCTTAAGGTCCACATGAAGCGAGTGCCGTTGGCCAGCGACGTGGAAGTCTCCTACCTTGCTCGCGGTACCCCCGGATTTTCCGGTGCGGATCTTGCGAACCTCGTCAATGAGGCGGCCCTTTTTGCGGCACGCAAGAATAAGCGCGAAGTCCAGATGGAGGACTTTGAAAAGGCCAAGGATAAGATTCTGATGGGTGCCGAGCGCCGCTCCATGGTGATGAGCGAAGAGGAAAAGCGGCTCACCGCATACCACGAGGCCGGGCACGCCATTGTGGGTCGGCTGGTCCCAGAGCATGACCCGGTTTACAAGGTCAGCATCATGCCCCGAGGCCGTGCGCTTGGGATCACGATGTTCCTGCCGGAGCGCGACCAATACAGCGCAAGCCTTGAGAAGCTGGAAAGCCAAATTTCCAGTCTGTTTGGTGGTCGCATTGCCGAAGAAATCATCTTTGGACGCCGTAAGGTGACCACTGGGGCTTCGAATGACATCGAGCGGGCGACAAGCCTTGCGCGGAACATGGTTACGCGTTGGGGCCTCTCTGAGCGTCTTGGGCCTTTGGCGTACAGTGAGGAAGAGGGTGAAGTCTTCCTGGGTCGTTCTGTGACCAAGCACAAGGTGGTCTCCGAAGAAACCTCACACTTGATCGATGAGGAGATTCGTTCCTTTATTGACCGCAACTATGAACGTAGCGAGCGGATCTTAAGGGAAAACCTCGACAAGCTTCATCTGATGGCGGATGCCTTGATGAAATATGAAACGATCGATCATTTCCAGATCGATGACATCATGGCCGGAAAACCTCCACGTGCACCCCAGCACTGGGATGAAAC
>CAYQOJ010000038.1:1679-5460 GCA_964419105.1 uncultured Methylococcus sp. | reverse complement strand
GGAGGCTCTGCTCCCTTGAACGTGGATGATTCCGATGGGGTATCGCCTGACGGAATTGGCAAAGCAGCCGAACAGCATTAAGCATCGGCGTACGATAAAAATTAAATAGGGGACGCCGACCGGGGGGTCGGCGAATACTGCAATAGACACGCTATTGCTTCGTCTGCGGGGAAGACTGCTATGAGTCGGGCATATTTTGGAACCGATGGGATTCGGGGAAAGGTCGGAACCTACCCGATCACGGCCGATTTTGTTCTCAAGCTGGGATGGGCTGCCGGTCGTATTTTTGCCCGTGACCGAGAGGAACCCACGGTTCTCATTGGTAAGGACACCCGTATTTCAGGCTACATGTTTGAATCGGCGCTCGAGGCCGGCCTTTCCGCTGCCGTGGTGAATACCCAGCTGCTGGGCCCCATGCCGACCCCCGCGATCTCCTATCTCACCCGGACTTTTCGGGCAGAAGCTGGGATCGTCATCAGTGCTTCGCACAATCCCTACTACGACAACGGCATTAAGTTCTTTGGTCCCGATGGCCTCAAGCTGTCGGATGAAATCGAGCACGAAATCGAGGCTGAGATTGATCAGCCGATGACCACGGTGGATTCTTCGAGGATCGGTCGTGCCAAGCGTCTTCAAGATGCGGCAGGGCGCTACATCGAGTTTTGCAAGAGCACGATTGCTTCTCGCATGGACTTCAATGGAATCCGCGTCGTGATCGACTGTGCGAACGGATCGACTTATCACATCGCGCCGTATGTCTTTGCGGAGCTGGGTGCGACGGTCATTACCATGGGGGATACCCCCAACGGCTTCAACATCAACGAGGGTGTGGGCGCGACCAAGCCGGATGCCCTGCGTGAACGCGTGCTCGAGGCGGGTGCTGACCTCGGTCTAGCTTTTGACGGGGATGGCGATCGTCTCATTATGGTGGACCATACGGGGACCATCGTGGATGGCGATGAGGTCCTTTTCATCATTGCCTCAGCCCGCTTGGCGCGAGGGGAGTTAAACGGCCCCGTCGTGGGGACCCTGATGACCAATTTGGGTCTTGAGCATGCGTTGGCTCCCTTTGGTGTCGAACTCAAGCGAGCGGCGGTCGGCGACCGTTACGTCATGGAAATGATGCTGGCCCACGACAGTACGCTGGGTGGAGAAAACTCAGGCCATATCATTTGCCGTGACCGAATTCCGACTGGGGATGGCATTGTGGCCGCGCTCCAGGTGATGGAAGCCATGCGATCTTCAGATAAAACCCTCTTCGAACTTCGCAAGGGAATGGATAAATATCCTCAGACATTGGTCAATGTCAGGACGCGGGAGCGTGTGAATCTGAGTCAGATGGAATCGGTTCAATTGCTCAAGGCCGAAGTCGAGCGTGAATTGGCAGGTCAAGGGCGCGTATTGCTCAGAACCTCGGGAACGGAGCCCTTGGTCCGGGTGATGGTCGAGGGGGCCGATGGCATTAAGGTTCAGGCTCTTGCGGACCGGTTGGCTGAAGCGGTCCGGGATGCCTTGGACGGTGGCGATTGAAGCCCCGTCGAAGCTCAATGGCAGGTGATTGGAAATTTTGATTAAATAATCAAAGAGATATAGGCGGAATTAGGCTGTAAGCCTAAATAATAAAAGGAGAAATAGGATGTCTAAGGGCCAAAATTTGCAGGATCCTTTCCTGAATGCCTTGCGTAAGGAACATGTGCCGGTATCTATCTATCTGGTTAACGGCATCAAGTTGCAGGGTAAGGTCGATTCTTTCGACCAGTACGTCATCATTCTCAAGAATGCCGTCAGCCAGATGGTCTACAAGCACGCTATCTCGACGATCGTGCCGGCCCGTCAGGTCCGACTGAGTGCGGGCCCGGAAGAAGACGAAGCTGAGGGTTAAATCGGGTCCGGTCGAATGCACGACACGATGAGAAGCCAACTGGGGTCGGTCATTGTTTGACCGACCCAAATCGGGTGAGCGGGCGGTACTTGTTCTCGGTGGGGGCAACGACGAACTTCCGGTTCTCGAGGAGCTCAAGGAACTTGCACGATCTGCGGGGGCAGATCCTGTCGGGCACCTGATCAGCAAGCGCGAACATGCAGATCCCAAATACTTTATCGGCAAGGGCAAGGTCGAAGAGCTGGGATTTCTGATTGAGTCCCTAGGGGCTGAGCTCGTGCTCTTCAATAACCCCTTGTCACCCTCGCAGGAACGAAATCTCGAAAAAGCGCTTGAGGTGAGGGTGCTGGATCGAACGGGGCTCATCCTCGATATCTTTGCGCAACGAGCCCAAAGCTATGAGGGCAAGCTTCAGGTTGAATTGGCTCAGCTGAAACACCTCTCAACCCGTTTGGTCCGAGGCTGGACTCACCTTGAGCGTCAAAAAGGGGGGATTGGGCTCCGAGGGCCTGGTGAGACCCAGCTCGAAACCGATAAGCGACTGATTGGCCGGCGGATACTCCAGATCCAAAAGCGGCTGGAGAAGGTCGACCGCCAGAGGGATCAGGGTCGAAGGGCCCGGCGGCGTACGGAGGTTCCTGTGGTCGGTCTGGTGGGGTATACCAACGCAGGAAAATCAACCCTGATCAATGCTCTGACGGGCGCTGGGGTTTATGCGGCGGACCAGCTTTTTGCAACGCTGGATCCAACTCTCAAGCGCTATACCATTGGGCAGGGCCAGACGGTGGTTTTGGCCGATACCGTGGGGTTCGTCAGAGATCTCCCCCATGAACTGGTCGCAGCCTTTAAGTCGACCCTTCAGGAAACGGTGGAAGCAGACCTTTTGCTCCACGTGATCGATGCGACCGACGAGCAGCTTCAGGAAACCATTGATGAGGTCGAGCGCGTCATTGATGAAATCGGTGCTGGGGATGTCCCAAGGGTTCGCGTCCTGAACAAAATCGATGGACTGGAGGGGCGTGAGCCCACGCTCGAGCGAAATGCAGAAGGTCGCATTGACGCGGTTTGGTTGTCGGCGAAAGCGGCCCTCGGGCTTGAGCTGATTGACGAGATTGTCCGTGAGCAGGTGGTTCCGCAGGTGATCCGCCGGGAGATCCGGATCAAGCCTTCGGAAGGCCGTTTGCGCGCGCAGCTTTATCAGCTGGCGACAGTCCTTTCAGAAACGGTTGATGACGAGGGCGGTTGGGTGATGCAGGTCGAGGGAAGCCCTGACCGATTTCGAAAGCTTCATCTCACCGATGACGCCGATCACGATAGCCAATTTCATGATGCCTTGTTAGCCTAGTCGGCTGAAGGCGCTCGCGCTGAAACACAAAAAGGCCAGAGTAAATGGGCCTGGAGAATAAGATGTCCTGGAATGAACCGGGTGGAAACAAGAAAGATCCGTGGAGCGGCAGAGACAATCAGCCGCAACCGCCGGATTTGGATGAAGTGCTTAAAAGCCTTCAAGACAAGCTGAAGAGCCTTTTCGGCAATACCTCCACGGGTGGGGGTGACGGAAACTCAGGTGCGAGCCAGTTGATGGGGCTCATTGCCCTGGTGGCGATCCTTCTCTGGTCCCTGACTGGTATCTATCTGGTCGATGAAGGCAGTCGCGCCGTCGTGACCCGGGTTGGGGCCTACGTCGAAACCACGCTCCCTGGCATTCACTGGCATCTTCCGGTGCCGGTCGAACGGGTGGATCTTGTGAATCTTGAGCAGCAGCGTTTCGTTGAGATTGGGTATCGTTCAGGGGGACGACAGCAATCTCTGGGCTCGGTGCCCAAGGAAGCCCTGATGCTGACGCAGGACGAAAACATCATCGATATCCGGTTGGCAGTCCAGTATCAAATCAAGGAT
>CAYQOJ010000038.1:0-1669 GCA_964419105.1 uncultured Methylococcus sp. | reverse complement strand
TCTCTTTAATGTCGCAGATCCGGACCTGACATTGAAACAGGTCATCGAAAGCGCCCAGCGGGCTGTCATCGGCAAGAACACGATGGACTTTGTACTGACCGAGGGACGCAGCAACATTGCCGACGAGATCAAGTCAGAAATCCAGCACACGCTGGACGAATACGAGACGGGAATCAGTGTCAGCAACGTCAACCTCGTTGATGCGCAGCCGCCGGACGAAGTCCAGAATGCGTTTGAAGATGCCATCAAGGCCCGTGAGGACGAACAGCGCCTCAAGAACGAAGCCGAAGCCTATGCCAACGAAGTCGTACCCAAGGCGCGAGGCACTGCTGCGCGACTGCTCGAGGAGTCGGAAGCCTATAAGCAGAAGACCATTGCGCATGCCGAAGGGGAATCCTCCCGTTTCCTTCAGCTTCTGACCGAATATGAAAAAGCACCGGATGTGACGCGGGAGCGCTTGTACCTTGAAACCATGCAGGATGTCATCGGCCAGTCCGGTGTGACGGTGGTTGATGTCAAGGGTTCCAATAATGCGATTTACCTCCCCGTGGATCGGGTTCAGAAGGGGGCGGCGACCACGCCAGCGCTTCGCGACAGCGAGCCTTCCCTATCGCCGACGCCCGATGCGCCGGAACCTGGAACAAAATCCGCACGCAGTGCCTCGGGCCGAGGTCGTGACAGCCGAGGAGGGCAACAGAAGTGAATCGACAAACCCTCCTGACTGGACTGGGCTCTCTGGTCCTTCTGGTTTTACTGACCTCTACCTTCACGGTTTCAGAGACCGAAAAAGTGATTGTGCTTGAATTCAAGAAGATCGTCGGGACCGACTATGGTCCTGGGCTTCACTTTAAACTGCCCTACCGGCAGGTGAAGAAGTTCGATCGGCGAATCCTGTCGCTGGAATCCAAGCCCGAACGTTTCCTGACCTCGGAAAAGAAAAACGTTCTGGTGGACTGGTTCGTGAAATGGCGGATCAATGATGTGACCAAGTTCTACACCTCTGTGGGTGGCGACAAGGCTCAGGCCAACATCCGTCTGGACCAGATCACCAAGGACGCGATGCGCAACGAGTTCAGCAAGCGAACGATCCGTGAACTGGTCTCCTCGGATCGGGGACGGATTCAGGATGCGCTGACCACCATGGTTGCGCCCGCGGTCGCCAGTCTTGGGGTAGAGGTCACTGATATCCGGGTCATGCGGATTGATCTTCCTGAGGAAGTCAGCTCATCGGTCTATCACCGCATGGAAGCGGAGCGGGCCCGCGTGGCGCGGGAATTCCGTTCGCGTGGCGCTGAGGCTGCGGAGAAGATCCGTGCGGAGGCTGATCGTCAGCGCGAAGTTCTGATCGCCGAAGCCCAAAAAGGCGCCGAAATTCGGCGCGGTGAAGGCGATGCTGCCGCCACGGAGATCTATGCCAAGGCGTATGGGAAGAATAAAGAATTCTTCCAGTTTAATCGCAGCCTGATCGCGTATCGACAGGCTTTCAGGGATGAAGGAAGTCAGCTGTTGCTGTCTCCGGATTCGGAGTTCTTCCGCTACTTCAAGGCGACCCATTAAGGGTAGCCAAAGCACAGGCGACTCGGGTCATCCCGCCGTGAAGGGGTGGTGACCTGGGCCCTGTTGATTTACCATCTCCCGTTTGTTCAGGTCTTAAGAAAAAACGCGCATG
>CAYQOJ010000037.1:13846-20068 GCA_964419105.1 uncultured Methylococcus sp. | reverse complement strand
GACGATGAGCCCGATGGCGAAAGGGTAACGAAACCAGCCCTGATCCTGCCAAAGGATGACCGTTGCAAGACTGGCTACGACAGCCAACAGGATCAGTTTTGAGAGCAGCAGCATGGCATCCAGCGCCATGCGGGAAGTCAACATCATCTGCGGCAGCAGGATGGCGAGGAAGAAGGCCGTGACCCGGCTTGCGGGGAGGCGGGTTGAAACCGCGATGACCGCAAAGAAGAGCATGATCACAAAGATCCGTTGGGCCGCGCGTTTTTGGATCGGATTAAGGCTGAGCTCCTGACGGAGAAAGTCCAACGGCCTCATGCCGTAGCAGAGGTTCTCAATCAGGTTTGAGAACATAGGGGGGCTGCTCTTGCCTGCTAGTGTGGCGGCGTTATACCGATGGTGGTGAACGCGCTCATTCCCATGCGGAAGGGATGCTGAGGATCCCGGTCGATGAGCTTGATTCTCACCGGGAAACGAGCAGCCAACATGACCCAGTTCAAGGTGCGCTGAACTTGCGGCAAGCCCTCCTTGACGACCACGTTGTCAGGGTAATTCGCCCAGGCAATGCCCTGGACTTCGCCTTTGAAATGCCGTCCCGGGTAAGCGGCGAGGAACACATCGACCGGGAGCCCAGGTTCGATGTAGCGAAGATAGGTTTCCTTGTAGTCGGCCATGACATACCAAGTGGTGTCATCGACCAGCGCAAAGAGTTTTTGGCCTTCTGCAACATACTGTCCGATCTGGGTATTGAGGTTGGTGACCCAGCCATCAAAAGGGGCAAGGACTTTGCAGTATTCGACATTGAGCTGTGCTTGGCGGAGCTTGGCTTCAGCTGACTGTATGCGCGCGTAAGCATTGCCGGTTTGGGCGAGCTTGGCCACGGCGGTATTGCGAGACTGGTGAGACACTTCAAGTGTCTCACGGGCCGCGGCGACTTTTGCCTGCGCATCATGAACGGAAGCTTCAGCCGCTTTCCAGTCGGCTTCGGCCTGACGGACTTGATTGTGAGTCACGAAGGCCTCTGCCTCCAGGGGTTGAATGCGCCTGAGATAGGAGAGGGCGTATTCCGCCTTGGCGGATAGACGAGTGACCTCCGCCTGCTGCGCCGTCAGGTTGTTTTGTGATTCGCGTATATGAGCTTCGGCACCTTCAACCCCTGCGCGTTGCCCGCTGACCTCCTTTTCGGCGAGAAGAAGCTCAGCTTCGGCCTGCTGCATGGCAGCTTCATAGGGTCTTGCATCAATCGCGTAAAGAAGGTCGCCCTGGTGAACGAACTGGTTGTCCTGAATCCCAAGACTCACAATTCGCCCTGAAACATGCTGAATCACAATGTCCACGGTATTGGCCCGGACCATCGCATCGTTGGTTCGGGGGTGAATGAGGTTGAGACGCCAGACTCCTGCGCCAACAATCAGGCTGAGACCCATGATTCCGAGGCTGACCCAACGCCCTGCCTGAGCAGGATTTCTGCGAATCCGGTCTCGAAGCGGTTTAAACATCCTTGGTTACCATGGAAAAGCGATAAGCCAGGCCAGGAAGGTGATCAGGGCCCAGAGTGCGGGATAGACCACGATGGTGGGTTTTAGGTGTTCCGCGAGGCCAAGCCAGCGAAAAAAAACCTGTACGATGACGGTCAATGGCAAAGCGGCGACCATCACGATGATCCAGGGCGGCCAAAAGGAACCTTGAAGGGAAACCAGGGGGTCGCAGCCTGAAAGGGAGAGGCCGAGAAGAGAGACAAACACCCACTGAAGGGAGAATCCCTCCGCTATATCCCACAGGCGTCTCAGTGCATTTCTCATGCACTACAATATACCTGAGATCGTTTTGAATGACCTTCAGGATGCAGCGCTCCCTGAGGTGATCAGACGGTTCATGGTTGTGACACGACCCCATTCGATCTCATCGCACCCCGACCTCCAATTTTGGCCCGTCGCGCAATCCATGCACCTGCTCCCCCTCTTTCTACTCCCGATCAAACGATACTCCCGTTGCCCAGGAATCCTTCGAGCGTTGGGATGCTTCCTTTTCGTGACGGGATGTGTCAGTCAGAGTGAAAGACCTCGGGTCAACGAGACGTTGGCCCCAATGACGCAGGTCCCCGTCAACCATTTCGAGAACTGGAAACCTTCTTCCGAGACGCTCTCAGGCGCCTCAGATATCCGAACCTCCTCTGTGATCGTTCCCGTCCCCCCGGGATTGGTCAAAGGAAAAGCCCATGACCTTCTGGATCTTGTTGACGTTGGGCTCAGAGCCAATCCGACGACAAGGAAAAGCTGGGAAGAAGCCCGGGCTGCCGCAGCCGGGCTGGGTATCGCGGAAAGTAACTGGCTTCCGGCGTTATCGGCACAGTTTCAGGGAGGGTACTGGCGTTACCCGTTTCCGGTGCCGGGGACGGCCGTCAGTCTTGCGGGGAACTCGGTCAGCCCCAGTCTTCATTTGAGCTGGACCTTGTTTGATCGAAGCCGCCCCGCAGAGATTGATCGAGCAACCGAGCAGCTTTTGGCGATGAATCTCTCCCTGAATCGCAACCATCAGGATGTGATGTATCACATTCAACAGGCGTTCTATGGGCTCATTGCCGCCCGCGCCAGAATCCACGCGGCCGAAGCGACATTGAAACAAAGCACGCGTAATGCCGACTCGATTCGTGCGCAACTTGAGAAGGGGCTTGCGACACAACCTGAATACCTCATGGCCGTTCAGGATCAGGCGAAAGCGGCCTACGAACTGCAGACGGCACGCGGGACCGTGATGGAAAAAGAGGCTGAACTCGCAGAACACCTCGGCATGCGGCCTGATCAGAATCTGGAGACGGTTTCACTCGAATCACAGGATCTTCCTGCTGACTCTGAGCGATCTGCCGATGAAATCATTGATTCGGCACTCGCGAATCGGCCGGATCTTGGTGCAAAGCTTGCCACCATGCGTGCTCGGGATGCCGAAATCAGGAAGGCTGAAGCCAATTACTGGCCGCAGCTACTCCTTGCAGGAGATGCCGGAATGAAGGTCTGGAATTATTACAATGCCGAGCAGAATTCGGCTCAATTCGGTTCCCAGCCCGTTCACACCACCCAACCTGTGGTCGATGGCTATCTTCAGATGAACTGGAATCTCTTCCAAGGATTTTCAGGCGTAAATTCAGTAGCTGAGGCAGAAGCCAAGCGCAATGCGGCGCAGGCCGATTATGAAAGTCTTCAGCTCAAGATCATGAAGGAGATCTGGAAGGCCTATGCTGAATTCAAGACCTCCATTCGAAAACGAGAGTTTGCGGTTGCGATGTTGAAAGCGTCTGAAAAAGCGTATGAAGGCGCCCAAAGGTCCTACGACCAAGGGGTCATCACGGTGATTTCCTTGATCTTGGCTGAAAGAAACCTCGCTCAAGCACGATATACCGAGATCGACAGCAAGGCCTCCTTGCTCCAGGCTGCGGCCTCATTGGTCTATGCCAGTGGTACTGGCGGTCAAGCCGGAACGGAATCCATCAGTGGTGAGATCGCCCGCTAGGGGCAGCATCCTTGCGAGAGTGGGGAAGGGCATTGAGAGGGCCGGTGGCGATTCGATTCCCCGGCCCTGGCCCATCAGGCCACCATCAAGCCGGCCAAGCCAAAAGCCAGTATCCAGCCAAAAGCCATCGAGAATCCCCAGACGAGTCCATCAAAAAGGTTACCAAACGTCCGCAACATGACCTTCTCTCCCAATAATTGAAGGAAATTCCACTATGTCCCCCGGGATCGATCCTGTCAAATTCTGGGAGCGTCAGGGTTTTTCCTTCAACAGGGCGACGATCGCCTTATCGAGTTCCTGACGGTCCGAATTGCTGAACCCCCGATGTATCTCGCGCAGGTTGCCCTTGCGATCAATCAGATAACTGGTCGGCATGGTCTCAAGGCCATAAACCTTCGGACACTCCCCATTAGGGTCATGGGCGACGGTGAAATCGGTGGGGTGACTTGCAAGGAAGCCTTCAGCTTCCTCACGCGACTCATCGACGCTGATGGCGACCAGTTCAAGACCTTCGGCTTTATGCTTTTTGGCAACTTCGGTCATGAAAGGGAATGAGAGGGCGCAAGGTCCACACCATGAGGCCCAAAAATCCAGATAAACCACCTTGCCTTTGAGGTTCTCCAGAGAAAAAGATTTGCCTTCCTTGAGTGTTTTCAAAGGGCAGGTTTTGGCAGGACCTTGCGTGGATTCAAGAGCATTGGCAGCTTGAGTGCCGATCGCGAGAAAGGCCAGGAGCCAGAGCGTGCGTTTCATGTTTTGAACCTATGGGCTTGGATTTTTGGGTGGAACACCGAGCGCCGCCATGACATGACGGTTAAATGGGCCAGGGTCCATGTAGCCGACCACGCGGCGATGCCGAATTTCTTGTGGCCCTGATTTGAAGAAGAGCGTCGCCGGAGGGCCAATCAAGTTGAAGCGTTTCAAAAGAGCCCGATTGGCTTCGGTCTGATCGGTGACATCCGCCTTCAGAAGAATCACATCCTTCAAGGTATTTTGAACTTCAGGATTGGAAAAGGTTTCCGATTCCATCTCCTGGCAGGCGGTGCACCAATCGGCGTAAAAGTCGAGCATGACCGGCTTGTTGAGACGTTCTGCATTCAGGATGTGGTCATCAAGTTCAGCCAGAGAGTTCACCGGCATGAACGCGAGACGCTGTGAGGCTCGGGATGAATCCTGCGCGTGGCCGATCTTGAACTTTTCCAGTGGATGGAAGGGGTCTTCACCTTCGCTGGCCGCGCCAATCAGGAGGAGTACGCCATAGGCCAGAAGAATGACACCCGTCCCTTTCGCGAATCGGGGAATGAGGCCAGAGGGGCGGGGCAGGGACTCCAAGGCACCCAATGCAATGGCACCGAGGATCAGAAGGCCGCCCCAGAGAAAAAGCATCAGATCGGAGGGCAGTATGCGGTCGAGCAGCCAGAGGGCGACCCCAAGGAGCCCAAAGCCAAAAAGAGACTTGATCGAATCCATCCAGAGCCCCGCCTTGGGGAGAAGTGTCCCGGCCGATGTCCCGATGGCGAGGAGCGGAATTCCCATGCCGATTCCAAGGCAGAAAAGGGCAAACCCGCCGAAAACGGCATCTCCGGTTTCACCAATGTAAATGAGCGCACCTGCCAGGGGGGCGGCCACACAGGGACCTACAATCAGGGCGGACAGAAACCCCATCGATGCACTGCCGAGCAAAGTCCCTTTTTCCTGACGGTTGCTGAGTGCCGTCAGATGATTTTGTAACCTTCCGGGCACCTGGAGGCTGAATGCGCCGAACATCGATAACGCCAAAATCACGAAGAGGCCACTGAAGACGCCAATAACTTTGGGGTTCTGTAGGGTGGCCTGGAGATTGTGCCCAAAGAGGCCGGCAAGAACGCCAAAGAGGGTATAGGCGAGCGCTGAGGCCAGCACATAGGCCAGCGAAAGGGAGAAAGCCCGTCGCGAGTCCATCTTGGAGCCCTGTCCTGCAATCAATCCAGACAGGATCGGGATCATGGGAAAGATGCAGGGTGTGAAGGCCAAAAGAATGCCCATCCCAAGGAAACTGAGACCTGTCGTAATCAGGTTCTCGGTTTTAAGCGCAGCAACGATCTGACACTCATCCGAGGTGGATCCGCCCTCTTCAGGAAGTCCCCGGGCATCACATTCTGATATCGGCGTCGCATGAACAGAAGCAGATACATTGACGCCTTCGAGCGAAATTACTTCGCGCTGCGGCGGATAGCAGGAACCTGCATCCTGACACCCTTGATAGGAGACCAGAAGGGTACCGATTTCAGGCGCTACAGGTAACGACAAGAAGGGAACGTCGATATCCGTATGGCCCCGAACGACGCGAGTATGCCCCATGGTCGGGTCGGCCACGATTTCGCCTTCAGGCAACACGATCGCGCCAAGGACAACGGCCTCACTCCCCGGCTGGATCTTCAGCCTCTCGAGGTAAAGGTGATAGCCTTTTTCGATATCAAAACTGATCCTGACGCCATCGGGTCCGACAACCCGTTTGAATCCGAAAGCCTGAGCAACTGGCAAAGGGGTGTCCCTGGCGAGCAAGTGGCTGGTAAAGCCAAGCAGAATAAGGGACGCGCCGAGGGTCAGAAGGCGGGACAAAGCCATGGAGGTCGATCAAAGCGATGGATGAAGGTGCGCGATTATAAGGCGTCATCCAAGCCCGTGTCGTTTTTCGGGTCTATTGGGGGGGCGAAATGCGGGATTTCGTCTCTTTGA
>CAYQOJ010000037.1:0-13836 GCA_964419105.1 uncultured Methylococcus sp. | reverse complement strand
TCGCTTTCAAGGAAACGATGCATGACATCTTCCCCGAGAGCCATCATGAGATCAGCGTAGGCGACAGATTCATCGGTCCGTGCTGCGTAGTATTCGATCATGAGGCGGGTGTAAGTTCTTTCGGCGTCCAGAAGGTCGATGAGTCCAATCGCGCCTTGGTTATAGGCAAATTCCTGGGCGTCCCTGACTTTTTCAATGCGCGCCCTGGACTCATTTTCAAATCGATCAACTATCGCCCGAGTCGCCATCAGGCGGGCATGTGAGGCGATGACGTCTGACCGGATGCTGTTTCGAATCTGTTCGAGCTCAAGTCGTGAGGTATTGAGTTCTGCGGCCGCCTTTCCGACTTCACCCTGGAATTGATACCAGGTCGGAATCGGCGCATTGATGCTGAAGGTGCCGGTGTAGGGCCTGACGTTTCCGGAATCCTGGATCAAACCGCCGGAAACGGTCACGTCCGGGACGACCAGCCTTCGGGAAAGCTCAAGCTCGGTCTCCATCTTTTCGGTTCGAAGTTCCTGCGCCCTGTAATCCGGACGCGATTCGTAGGCCTCTTCGATGAGTGGATCCAGGCTGGGTTTCAAAAGAGCCGCAGGCACTTCCGGCCATCGCTCGGTCACGCGGAGGGTATTGCTGATCTCAGGCCAGCTCAAAAGGGCCGCAAGCTCACTCCGGGCGCTTTTGTGAGCAGCCACCGCGCGATCGACGTCAGCACGAATCTTGAGTTCCTCGATTTCCACGCGAACCAGATCGGATTCTGCGATGTCGCCGGCTTTTAGCCGTACACGGCTGGCTTCAACGATCTTGAGGTAGTTCTGGTCGTTGATCTCCAGGAATTCGAGGTTCTTTTGTGCGAGGAGGAGCTGATAGTGGGCTTTTCTGACGGTATTGGCGAGGAGGCGAATCAGATTTTTGAAGTCGGTCTCAACCGCTTCTCGTTCATATTGGCTGCTTTCGGTACGAAGCTGTCTTTTGCCATTGGTTTGAATGAGCTGTGTCACGATGATGCTCATGCCGACCGCGTTCACATCCGTCGTGCTGTTGGTTCTTGGAAAAAATCGCGAGGTCTTGCTGCTGAGTTCGTTGAATCCGATACTCAGCAAGGGGTTTGGAATCGCGCTCGCGATCAGGGTCTGCGCCTCGGCGCGATCAATGTTGTAGTGTCCTGAAATCAGATCGAGGTTGCGCTCGAAAAAGAGCGCCATGACTTCTTGCTCATTCAGTGCGCTGACCTCTTCGGCCGATAGCGTCGGCAGAAGAAGAAGTTGAAGGACCATGAGTCCCAGAAAGGCACGGCATGTGGTCGCAATGAATGAATGGACGGGGATCATCGACTAAGCGTAAGGAGTGCAGAGGGCGTGTTGAAGGGCCATGGATTCAACTGAAAATGCGCAAGGAAAGAGTGATCTTGAAGTCTTATGCCCCGTTGTATCCATTCTAGGGGAAATAACCTTCTCAAAATGTAACCCATCGGCAGATCCAGATATCGGTGAGACTTTTAATGCCGATGGCCCGGTTTTTAACCGTGCAGACATATTATTCTGGGATAATCCCTGAACTATCATCGAGATAGCCCCTGAATTGATCGGTGCGCCCTTAAGGGGTTCGTTGATCCCTGTCGGAAAGTTGCCCCGTCATGCCACCCCGGAAGAAGACCCATTCTCTTCTTTTGCTGCAGGCTTTTGCCCGTGGCGGCTTGCGCGTGCTTTTTGTTCTGCTTCTCGCACTGACGGCTGCCTCCGCCTTCGCTGAGTCTGCAGAACCCGATGGGCGTGAACCGGACGAATTCGATTTCATGAACGTTCTTTCTGACGAGGGACTTCATGATCTGACGGATGAACGCTGGAATGCCTACGGTCAGGCGACCTATATCTACAGCTGGAAACCCCAGTTTCCTGCGCTTTATACCAACCTGCATGGTACGCCCAACTCGTTGCTGCCCCAGGCTGAAACCAGTTTCACAGCCACCGCGACAGGATTTTTCGGTGTGAAGGCCTGGGATGGCGGTGAGCTTTATGCCGTACCCGAAATGATTTCCGAACGCCCCTTGTCCGATTTGAAAGGTCTGGGGAGCACCATTCAGAACTTTGAACTTCAAAAAACCGGTGGGGTGCAGCCGGTCATTTATCTCTCTCGCGTCTATTTTCGTCAGACTTTTGGCCTTGGGGGAGACCGACTTCCGGTGGAATCGGATCCCATGCAACTTGGAACCACCGTCGATAGTCATCGGCTGGTTTTCAATGTGGGCAACTTCAGTGTCCTCGACATTTTTGATAAGAACAGCTTCTCGGGTGATCTGCGTCGCCAGTTTCTGAACATGGCCTTCCTGACCTATGCGGCCTATGACTTTGGCGCGGATGCCAGGGGCTATAGTTGGGGGGGAACGGTCCAATACATTCATGACGGGTGGGCGATTCGAGCAGGTCGGGTGATTACGCCTTATCACCCCAATCAGCTGACGCTGAACTGGGATATTACCCAGTTTTACAGTGACTCCTACGAAATCGAGCATGCGCATCTGATAGGAGATCAACCCGGTGTCATACGCATTCTTGGGTTCCGGAATCGGGAAAATATGGGTAACTTTCAAGACGCCGTCTCGCTCTATCAATTCAACCCTGCAAAATATAACGCGACGACCTGTACGTCCTGGAATTACGGCAATCCGAACGCCAACGCGCCTGATCTTTGCTGGGTCCGAAAACCCAATATCAAAATCGGCATTGGCATCAATCTTGAGCAGCAGGTCATGGATGGGGTGGGCGTCTTCCTCAGAGGCATGTGGAATGATGGCGCGACTGAGGTTTATTCCTACACCTCGACAGACCGTTCGCTGTCTTTGGGAACATTGGTCAATGGCTGGCATTGGGGGCGTGACCGCGATCTTGCAGGGCTGGGTTATGGTCAGGGCTGGATATCAAAGCCCCACGCGACCTACCTGGGTCTTGGGGGTATAGATGGATTCATTGGTGACGGTGCCATCAAGTGGCGCTCAGAGCATGTGGTTGATGTTTTCTACAGCATGAACATCCTGAACCCGATGTGGGTGACGGCGGATTATCAGTACATTGCCAATCCCGCCTACAACCAGGATCGTGGCCCGGTGAATGTCTATTCCCTCCGCTTTCACACGGAGTTTTAGTCAAAATAGAAAACTGGCGGCAGCCCCTGGGCTTTGAGACTGAGGGAGCATAGCGTTGAGGGTTGTCGCCAGTAGGGTGAGCCAGGTCTGGACTCCTGACTCGAATAGTAGGTTGCAGTTCCTGTGCCAATCCTGACCTCAGAAATCAGGCAGTTTTGGACAAGCGCCTCCGAGGGCGCGGCGGTTATGAACCAGCAATTCAACCGAAAAGGCTCATTACACCCGCCCCTAGCGAGTACAGCCCACGGACTCCACGCTGGTTCCCCCAAGTACCGTGACACTCTTGTTGGAAGGATCTCCCCCCATCACGGTCATGCCATTGCTGGCGGCGGCCAAATGGGCTTTGCAGTGCGCCTTGATGGTCAGGCTCCCCATGACGTTGACGTTGGAGTTGAAGCAGTACCATCCGTTGGGATTGAGAAGTTGCAGGGTGGATCCCCCAAGGACGTTGACGCCGGTATCAATGAGAACGAGGTCGGGTCCCTTGGTAACAGCGGTGTCATCGGTGCTTTGACCAATCCCGAATACCTTGACTGAAGAGGAGAGCACGCGATATCTGGGCTTGCTGCCAAAGGGGTGCTCCCCCCAGGCCTTGAGGCAATTGCTGACGGCACCATCGTAGGTTTCAGCCAGGGTCATTTCTGGGAAGCTCGAAAGGAAGAGAACCGTTAGGAGGGAAATTAAGGTTTTGTACATCGGAAATCATCTCGAAGAATGAGGAACTGATCCTGTTTGGGCTCCGTGTCGTCTGTGACAGGTCTTCCTGACCTTTTAGAGCATTCTAGCGGGAAACATTCACCGCGATGCGTGCTGTTCAGAAGGGGGCCGGGACCTTAAGGTTCAGCCATAAACCACTGACCGGATGCGGAAAGGTCAGCGATTCTGCATGGAGCCTCAAGCGATCGCCATCATTCTTCCCATAGATGGGATCCCCGAGGATCGGATGACCAATCCCCTGAAGATGGGCGCGAAGCTGATGGGAGCGTCCCGTGATGGGTATCAGGTGAAGGCGCGTATGGTCGGATGCACGTGAAAGACAGTGCCATTGTGTCACCGCGACCCGGCCTTCAGGATGATTTGCATATTGAGGCGGGTTTGTCGCAATCCGGGCCAGTGGACAAACGATCGTTCCACTGACCCCGCGGATCTGTCCGTCACAAAGCCCTACGTAACATTTTTCAACCTTGCGATCGGCAAAGGCGGTGCTCATCGCACGATGGCTCGTTGGATCAAGTCCCAACATCAACAGGCCCGAGGTATCCCGATCAAGGCGGTGCACGAGTTCAGCCCAGGGGAAGGCAGACCTGACACGGGTCAGAACCGAATCAAACAGGTCCGGTCCACGACCCGGCTGACTGAGGAGGCCGGAGGGCTTATCGACCACCAATAGGTCAGCGTCCTCATAAATCACCGGGATGCCGCCGATCGATTTCACCATCGTGACCCGCGCGAACCCATCGTTCGGGTGGGTTGAGCATGTAAAATCATCCGTTTGTCGTCCAATAGGGAGTTGATGCTCGTGAATGAGATTCAAGCTGCGTTGTCCTGGCTCAAGATTGTCGGGCGCGATGCGCTCCGTCGCAAGACCGTTCGCTCATTGTTGATCATCATCGGTGTGGTGGTCATCGCCAGCGGCTTCATTCTGGCATTGGTTGATCCGGGGATTCACTCACCTTTGGCTGGCATCTGGTATTCCCTCGTCACCCTTGCACATGTTGGCTACGGGGACATTGTCGCGACCTCGTTCATTGGACGGCTGATTTCAGCCCTTCTGATTCTTTTGGGGATTGGTCTTTTTGCGCTTGCTGCCGGTATCTTTGCTTCAATTCTCGTGGTCCATGATCTTCGCGGCGAGTCCCATGAAGATGGACTTCTCGAAGAGGATCATGAAACCGCTGAGCGAAAGATCCTTCTCGAGCTCAAGGCGCTGAATCAGAAAATCCAGGCACTGGAAACACAGCTATCCAATCCGGCACGTCGCACGGCGAAGAAGTAGTTCGAAATCAGCGGGGGGGCAGGGGAAGGCTTCCCTGAGCCCCCGCTGGTTGAGGTGGCATGGGCGGCAACGGAATGCCGCCTTCCGGTGAGATGGCGTCATTTTGAGTCATCGATGCGGATGAAGGGCGCGCGATGACACCCTGAACCGGCACCTGATGGCCATGGCCGTACATGCACTGGATAAAGGCCTGATCGTATCGCTGTTGTGCGGCATAGCCCGATTGAGATCCCAACCCGACGCCGACGACGCTCCCCCCGGCCAAGCCCGCACCTGCACCAACAGCGGCGCCATAGCCCCCGCCTATCGCCGCACCCGATGCAGCCCCGATCGCAGTTCCAACCGCTGCTGCACCCAGCCCTGTCTGAGCTGCGCTGGCCTGGGGCGCCGTTCCGCCCACCTGGAACAGTGCGTGTTGGCGGCAGAACGCATCATCTTGGGTAAATTTGGAAAAACTCTGATGGGCCCCCGGGAGAACCAGGACACTCGGCCCCGTCGGAAGACTACTGCAGCCCGTGAGGGTCAGGATCATGATCAGGCTAGGGCTAAAGCGCATCTTGGGCCTCAGGGTGTCCTTTCCGGTGTCTTTTTTTCCCAGGCTGAATCGCAGTGGCGAACATACGGGTAATAGCCCTCGGGTGTATGGCACAGATACCAGGCGCCTTCGGTTTGGCCTTCAGGCACCTGCGGGATTTCAGTCCAGCCTGATGGGCACAGTTTGACCGTCGGATAATAGCCCTTGTTCTCGGGGCAGTAATGCCAAACCTTGGGGTAAACCTTGGCAGGCACTTCCTGCGGGGAATTTCCACCCGAAGCGCCCGCCAGTGTAGGGTCTGAATAGTAGGTTGAGGGGTAGGACTGTTGCACCTGAGGGTAGCCATAGTTCATCCCATAGCCGTACCAGGGATACCCAAGCCCATAGCCAAAGGCAACCCCAGGGTAGCCCCAACCCCAGCCGATTCCATAGCCGTAGTAGGGCCAGCCCCAACCGCCACCCCAGTAAGCGCCTCGCCAGCCATAGCCACCCCAGTAACCGTGTCGGCCCCATCCAGGGTGATGTCCCCACCCTGGATGGCCGCCCCAACCACCACCATGCCCATATCCGCCATGGCCACCACCCCAGCCACCATGCCCCCCTCGAGCCTGGAGAGAGAGGGGCGTGAGCAGGAGAGTGATGAAAACCGGGAGAATAAGCGAAGAGAATTTGTGCATACGCTCACTCTTCTGAAAGGCGGTCGTTTAAAGGGGGAGCTGCAGATGGCTCGGTTCCGGCGAGATCCCGAATAAAGCCATTGAGGATCTCCACTACATCGCTTTCGCAACCGGCACATCCAGAACATACGCCGGTGGCATCGGAGAGTTCTTCAAGTGTCCTGAGGCCGTCGGAAAACCGCTGCCTGAGCCTTGCAAGGCGGGTACCGCTGCAGGGGCAAACGATGTCGTCTTCTTGAAATTCCATGGGCTACTTGGTGGCGAAGCGGATGCGTGAATAGAGGGAGGAGGATCGGGACATGGCTCAGTCACTGAAGTATTCGACCTTGACGGGGACCGGATTGTTTTCGCTCTGGAATTCTGCCTGTCTCAGGTAGATGCTGCTATCGTCAATATCGTAATCATGAACGAGCCGGTTGCGAATAAAGTCTGCGCGATCCTCGGCAAGATCGAGGAGGAGGTCGGGGCTGGTACGCCATTCTTCAAGTGCATGCCGCCAGGCCAGATCAAGCATCGAGGCGCTTTGCTTGTCCTCGTCCCCTGGAAGGGGAATGAACGCACTCTGATCCGGATGATGTTCCTTGAAATAGCGAATGAATTGGCGCTTGAGATCCTGATTCGAGAGCTGAATGTCTTCCCTTGAGGGGACCGGTTTTCCAGCCAGTCGCATCTCGTGAACGAAGGCTTCCTTGAGTTCAAGCTTCAATGCTTCATCCGCGAGTGCGAAGCCATCCGTCTTGGGATTGGCGCTGGGGGTGATTTCGATAACGCCACCCTCCTGATCCTTGTAGACTTCGATGACGCGTTGGAGTGCTGTCAGTGTTTTGGGATCAACTTCCCGATGACCCGGTTCAAACAAAATGGTTTGCTCTTCATGGGTGGTAGGGATGAGATCCTGAACCAACGTGGCCGGTGAGGTGAAAATCTTGCCAAAAAATTGGGCCAGGGCCTGAGCATACAGGGTTCCAAGTTCATAGCTTGGGTTTTCAAGATCGCCATAGATCGGAAGATCAATGTCGAGATTTCCCCGATTGTCCTTCAACATCCACAGCGCAAGGTCCACAAAAGGATGATCGGCATCCTCGATTTTTTCACCGAGTGTCAGGCGGTCGATGATGGTTCGATTCTCGACTTGAATGATCGCTTGATCGACCTGATAGTGAAGGTCCATGTTGAGCTTGCCTCGGGCGACGCGATAGCCTGAAAACCGTCCGGCGTATTGAGGGAAACTCGTCATGTTTAGGCCGGTGAAATCCAGCAAGAGATCGGTGTGATCCTGATAATCCATGGGCTCCAATGAACCGGATAATCGGACGGGTGAGTGTCGATTGATCTTGCCAGCAAGACTGATCTCGGCAGTGGCATCACGCCGCGTGGACAGACCACGAACGGTCCCCATTAACTCTCGCACCGATGTGGATAACTGGGGCTTGAATCCAAGGTCACTGTAGTCCACCCGGCTCTCATGAAAACGGACCAATCCGATCGCCGCATGAGGAGGCTCGAGAGTGGGTGAGGGTTCAAACCGCATCGCCTTGATTTCTGTTGGGACTAGCGCTGGGTCTTCCACCTTGAACACATCAGCGAGATTGAGGTGATGATCTTCCTTCAAGACCAGGTGAAGATAAGCTTCTTCGAAATCCATAACGCGGGTGTAAAAACGTTTCGGATGACTACTGATGGCGATATCGTCCAGTGTCAATTGCTTCCAGCAGAGCACGTTACGTCCCGATAGGGGATCATGGGTTTCCAGTTCATCAATATGGCCATCGCCCTCAAATTCGAAGTGATGATCCTCACCTGGAATAATTCGTAACTCACCATTGATGCTGGCATACCCCCGCTTGAGCGTTAACTGACTGACGGCATTCCAGTAAGGTGCAAGCAAGGGCAGCCGGAAACGCTGGAGATCAATACGCAAGGCCGCACGGAGAGGATTCCTGGCCATCCGACCCGATACCGCAACACTGCCGCGCGTTCCGAGTCGGGCGTGGGCATCGATGTCGGTGTCATCATTCGCCCGGGTATCGAGATCATCTGCCGAAAGATCAAGATCCTTGAGCGTAAATTGGGTGGGCGGGGTGGTCCCAAGATCAGTCACCGCGGCTTCCGAATGTTTCAAAACGATTGCGCCGATCTCATAGGTCCAATGTTTTTTAGGTGCCTTGGAAACGGATGAACTTCCCTGATTTCCAGCGCCGGAACTCAACCCTCTGAGTTCAAAGTGATTGTCGGGATGGATCACCCAATCCATCTGGGCGTCTTTGACCTGTACCTGATTGGCGCGCCAGTGGGATCGAAGGGGATCGCTGTGGTACTGATGAAAGACAATCTCGCGCAGCATCAATGCAGGCTTGCCTGTGTGGTTCTCGTTGCTGACCGCACCCAGATGGCCTTTCAGTCGGGCCATATGAAGCTGCTTGGCGGGCGTATCGTAACGGACCTTGTCCGCTTCGATCTCAGCCATCGTCACCGCCGCCATTTGTGAGTTCTTGAGATGGACATGATCCAATCGGATTTCATGGCGACTTCGATCCCATTCGATCCGATCAGCATACCCGCCGTGAGTCTTGAAGGTCTTGGTATGGCCCGCGCCAAACTGGAGTCGATCCAATGCCAGGCAGTCGTCATTCAGGGTGATACGAACCGGTTCTGCCCGGATATTCGTCAGAAGGCCAAAATCCCCGAAAATTTCCTGGCTCTGGCCGTTTTCCGCTTTAAGAATCCGGGCATGGGGATCAAAACTGACATTTGTGAATTCGATAAGGGCGGCATTGATTCTGGGTCCCTCTGTTCCATGGATCACCAGAGAGTCCACGCGAAATAGATCCTCGGCATCACGAGGGTGGAGGCCCTTGAGGATCAATTCGGCGATGTGTGTCCTGACATGACTTAATCCGGCGATGCGGATGGGATCGGCATCATGGAGTCTTGATGTGGCCTCACTGTCGTAGAGAGGAACCGTGACTCGATCCAGATGGAACCCAGGTCCCGTCACATCCAGTGCCTCAATCGCTTCGGCACGATAGTGATGCAGGGTAGGATCAAGGGAAAGATGATAACCCCGAAGATGCCCCAGAATGTATTCCCTCGGCGTGGTGGTTTCGTGGCGAAGATGAATCTCGTCTCCCCTGAAATCGGTTATGGCGCCCCTCATCGCCTGGGCATCCCCGGGTTTCATTTCAAGATTCAGATGGCCGCTGATCTCGCCCGATAACGGTTTCCAGAGACTCTGGCGTGGCACTATCTCCTTCCAGGCAGCGAGGGGGAGCGCTTCAAGATCCAACGTTACGTTCAGTTCACCTGTAGCTGAAGAACGTTCAAGATCAAGAGCTTGTGTTCCACCGGAAGCGTGCGACCACCGGAGATGAAGCGCCAATGCGTCGCCTGCCGCGTCTCTTTCAAAGTCTCCATTGATCGCATTGAGGACTGTCAGGAGTGCATGGCTTTCGGTGTCACTAGTTACATGGACAACACCCCTGTGCCATGTGACCTTTCTTGGAAATGGAATGACCTGCTGGGCGGGCTTTTTCGGAGGCCAGGCCAGATGACCCAGACGATAGTGGCCGTCAGCGTCCTGAATCAGCCTGATGAAAGGGTCTTGAAGATCGATCCGATACCGGGGAATCAGAAGGTGGTCCGACCCTTGGCCTTCATAGTGAATTTCGACGGTCTTGGCTGTGAGCACAGGCCCCAGTTCATCCTGAAGGTGAATCCCCTCAAGCACCAGGGCATGGCGCAGGGGATCAAGATGCCAGCCCTCAAGATGGCCGTCTACGCCGATCACCCTTTCGATCCCTTCTATGGCCTGGTTCATCCCCCATTGCGCAATACGCGGGCTCAAGAGCAGTAAAGCACTGATCGTCACGATCAGGATACTGCGAGGAATCCAGCGAATAAGCCGATTCACCGGAGTGTGCCGTCGAGAGGGCTTTCAAGATGGCGCCGCCAGATCTTCCTGAAAAGGACAATGGCACGATCCGATGCAATAAGGATGTCCTCCCCGGCATCAAGACTGCTCTCCGGAGTGATCTGACTGACGACACGCTCATCTTCCCTCAGAATCCAGCGATTACTCAGTCCGAGTAGCTGACTGTAGAGCCATCCTAAAAGGGGGATGCGATTCGTGTGGCAGGCTCTGATGTAAAAACGCGTCTTACGGGCATTAATCGGAACAAACGCGACCAGTAGCCTCAATTGGGAATGAATGCGTAATTGCCAGAGTCCTGGGAAACGGAATTCGATGTTGGGCGGCTGATCCTTGGCAAGCGTCGCCAGCGTCTCGAGGCTTCTCGGTAGTTGCCCCTCGTCCCGGGCATTGGTCACCCATACGCGGATCGACTGGGCATCGGCTTCGACATACGGACCTTCCACCAAGGATCGACCGCCTGCGCCAATGCTGTTTCGATGCACGAAGGGGAGATGCGCGACATCCAATTGATTTTCGATGGCTCGAGTGACATGAACCGCCCAGTTAGATGCAATAGCATGCCCTCTCCAGGTGTGATCGATTTCTTTGAATGCCGGAATCTGCGTGGCATCTAGAGGCGCATCACCCCACCAGCCCCAGATCCAGCCTTGAACATCTTTGAGCGGGATGGTCCGAAGCTTCATTTTCTTCGGGATGCGGCTGGAATTTCTCCCGAGCGCTGGGATCTGGGTGCAGTTGCCTTCGGCATTGAAGCAGAAGCCATGAAAGGGGCATTGGATTTGTCCCTCGTTTACCGTGCCACCGGATAGCGAGGCCCCCATGTGAGGGCAGCGATCCTGTGTCATCAGGAATGAACCCTTGGCCAGTCGGCAGACCATCCAATGTTCGCCAAATCGCTCAACGCGTTGGGGTTTGGCCGTGATTTCGCGGGCCAGAAACAACGGATACCAGAGGTTCCTTGGAAGATCAGTCATGGACATCGGTGGATCAGCGAGGCTTGGCATTGTCGATGCGGCGGCTGGCAAAGCCTTGACGCCACTGAGTCATCTTCAATCGAAAACGCTCCATGGCCAGATACACCACAGGGGTACTGTACAACGTAATGACCTGGCTCAGAAGGAGGCCCCCGATGATGCTGATACCCAGGGGCTGACGGATTTCAAATCCCGGCCCGCGACCAAAAGCCAGCGGGATGGCACCAAAGATAGCGGCAAGCGTCGTCATCATGATCGGGCGAAACCGGAGCAAGCAGGCCTGAATGATGGCCTCCTTGGGATCGAGTCCCTCCTGCTGTTCGAGCTGGAGGGCAAAGTCGATCATCATGATGGCGTTCTTCTTGACGATCCCAATCAGAAGAATGATTCCAATGAGTCCAATGACGTTCAGTTCGATCTTGAAGAGCATGAGCCCCAGAAGGGCTCCAACCCCGGCAGAAGGGATGGTCGAGAGGATGGTAATGGGGTGGAGCGTATTTTCGTACAACATCCCGAGGACGATATAGACCGAAATCAGTGCGGCGAGGACCAGAAAGGGCTGACTCTTCAGGGAGGATTGAAAGGCGAGGGCGGCGCCCTGAAATTTGCCTTTGACCCCATCCGGTAAGCCAATTCGACTCTCAACCGTCTTGATGTCCTTGATCGCATCACTGAGCGAATAGCCAGGGATCAGGTTGAAGGAGTAGGTTGTTGAGGGAAATTGCTCGCTGTGGTTGACCTGAAGCGGAATGTTCTCAATCCGAAAGTGGGCCACCTGACGAAGTGGAATCTCCTTTCCTGATCGGCTGGCCACATAGAGTTGATCCAACGCTGCAGCGCGTTCTGCCGTATTGAGCGGTACGCTCATCACCACGTGTGCCTGATTCAAGGGTCCGTAGAGCGTTGAAACCTGACGCTGCCCAAAGGCATCGTAAAGGGCATCGTCGATGGCCTGAACGGACACCCCGAGACGCATGGCGGTTTGGCGATCAATTTCAACAACGGCACTCAGGCCCGCATTCTGATGATCCATGTTGAGATCGGTGATGGCCGGGATGCTTCGGAGCGCCTCGAGGACCCTGGGCGACCAGTCCCTCAGATCATCGAGGGTGCTGGCCTTCAGGGTGTACTGCCACTGAGTGGCGCTGATTTTGCCGCCTTTGCGAAGATCCTGAGGGGGCTGGAGGAAGAGCTGCCCCCCCGGTACCTGAAGCATTTTGCTGCGCAGGCGGCCGATCACGGCGTCCGCGCTCACCCCGCGCTCAGACAAAGGTTTCAAGGCCCCAAAGACGCGCGCGGTGTTGACAGCACTGCCACCACCGCCAGGGCCTGAGCCCCCGGCAAAACCCACGACTACCTGGATTGCGGGATCCTCACCCATGATGCGAATGTACTCATGAAGGCGGCCCACCATGGCCTGGTAGGAGGTTTGCTGATCGGCAATGACCTGTCCCATGAGTCGGCCCGTATCCTGTTGTGGGAAAAAGCCCTTGTGAATGGTTTTATAGAGGTAGCCCGTCGCAAAAACTGTCAGTGAAGTGATGAAGAGCATCAGGAGCTGGTGTTCGACAACCCAGTGGATCCCGCGTCCATAACCGGATTCAATGCGTGACTGAAGTGCCTCAGTCCACTGAGAAAAGCGGTTGTTGTGGGCTCTCCCTTCGGTTTGATGCCTTAGGAAAACGCTGCAGAGCATGGGCGTTGTCACCAGTGAAATGATCATCGAGATGAGAACGGCCGATGCCAAAGTGACGGAAAACTCACGGAAAAGACGGCCCAGCATGCCCTCCATCAAAAGGAGTGGCAGGAACACGGCGACCAGCGAAATGCTGATGGAAAGTACCGTGAATCCAATTTCCTGAGAGCCCTGGATAGCGGCGGCACGGGGCGATAGGCCCCGCTCGAGATGGCGATTGATGTTTTCCGTGACCACAATCGCATCATCGACGACAAACCCTGTTGCAATGGTCAATGCCATTAAGGTGAGGTTATTGAGGCTGTAGTCGAGGGCATACATGACGCCATAGGTTCCGAGGATAGAGACCGGGATCGCGATGACGGGAATCATGGTGGTCCTGAGACTCCCGAGGAAGAGGTAGACAACAAAGACCACCAGCAGGATCGAGACGACCAAACTCAATTCGATGTCGTGAACGGAAGCCCGAATCGTCAAGGTGCGGTCGATGACCTTGGTCAGCGACATGCCTGCGGGAATGGATGCCTGGAGTTCCGGTAGCATCGCGATGACGCGGTCGGCAGTATCGATGATGTTGGCGCCGGGTTGTCGATTGACCAGAAGAATCACACAGGGCTGATCGCCCATAAAACCGATTGCACGGGCGTCTTCAGCCGCTTGTGTGATGTGTGCGAGGTCCCCAAGGCGAAGTGTGCTGCCTTTAGACGTTCTCACGATGAGGTTCTGGTATTCCTCGACCTTTACCAATTGATCCATGGGTTTCAGGATCCAGGTCAAATCGCGACTCTCGATCACGCCAACAGGCCGACGGACGTTCTGAGCCTGAATCACCCGTCGGATATCCTCAAGACTCAGCCCATAGTTATTGAGATAGGTCGGATTGAT
>CAYQOJ010000036.1:11583-20202 GCA_964419105.1 uncultured Methylococcus sp. | reverse complement strand
CTCTGCGATTCCTGATCGCCCCAGGGTTACTGTTGCCGCAATTGTCCAGCGCGAAGGCCGATTTCTCTTCGTTGAGGAGCGGGATAATCAGGGACGGCTGGTCATCAATCAGCCTGCCGGGCACCTTGAGGTAGGCGAGTCTCTAATCGAAGCCGTCATTCGCGAAGCCGTTGAAGAGACGGCTTGGCGCGTTGAGCCGAAGTCCCTCATCGGAGTTTATGTCTGGGGAAAAGTGGATCGGAGCGTGACTTACCTCCGGGTCGCGGTCGCGGCAGAGGCTGTCCATGAAGTTTTGGGCCAGGCGCTGGATGAAGGCATCGAGCGCGTGCTTTGGCTCACGCGAGATGAATTGGTGGCCCGCAAGTCTCAGCATCGGAGTCCCTTGGTGCTTCAGTGTGTCGATGACTATCTCGCAGGTGCGCGCCATCCTCTTGATGTCTTAAAAGCCGTCCTTAGCTGAACGATGTCCGCTAAAGTCATCGTAGGAATGTCCGGAGGCGTTGACTCCTCCGTTACCGCGCTCCGTCTCCTTGAGGCTGGTTACGAGGTCACCGGTCTCTTTATGAAGAACTGGGATGAAGATGACGGCACCGAATATTGCACCGCACGGGAGGATTTGGCCGATGCGCAGGCAGTGTCTGATCGCCTGGGGATTGTCCTTCATACCGTCAATTTTGCGGCCGAATACTGGGATCGGGTTTTTGAGGTCTTTCTGACGGAGTATGCCGCGGGAAGGACGCCGAATCCGGATATCCTCTGTAATCAGGAGATCAAATTCAGGGCCTTTCTTGACTATGCCAAGGCATTGGGTGCTGATTTGATCGCCACCGGCCATTACGCGCGCAATGAGCAGAGTGAAGGTTTTCACCGCCTGATCAAAGGTGATGATCCTAATAAGGACCAGACCTATTTCATTTACACCTTGGGGCAATCGCAACTGGCAAAGATCCTCTTCCCGGTGGGCGATATCCTCAAGGATGAAGTTCGGCAGCTTGCGGTGCGAGCAGGATTTGGGAATGCCAGGAAACGAGATAGCACCGGGATTTGCTTTATCGGTGAGCGCAAGTTTAAGGATTTTCTTAAGCGCTACCTTCCCGCTCAGCCGGGGATCATAGAAACTCCCGATGGCCAGAAAATCGGGGAGCATGAAGGTCTCATGTACTACACCCTGGGTCAACGAAGAGGTTTTGGCGTCGGGGGAGTCAAAGGTGCCACTGAACAAGCCTGGTATGTTCTCGCAAAGGACCTGAGTCGGAATGCCTTGATTGTGGGGCAGGGGCATGAGCACCCGATGATGCTGTCCGACTCATTAATCGCAAACCAGCTCTCATGGACGCGGGAGGGGCTTGAGGGCAAACCCTTCTTCTCTAAAGCCAAGGTGCGATATCGTCAGGAAGATCAGGCTTGCCATGTCGAACCTCTCGAGGATGGGCGAATCAGGGTGAGATTTGATCAGGCGCAACGGGCCGTGACGCCCGGGCAATCGGTGGTCTTCTATCAGGACAGCGAGTGTCTGGGTGGTGGCATCATCGAGACAGCGCTTTGGAAGGGCCAGTGCACAGGCTTGATAGGCCATCCGATTGCAACGGCCCTGAATGGTTAAAATTTTTAAATTTATAGCGAACAGATTACCGAGGTAGCTAAGCGATGTCTCTCATGGATCTTTCTCCCATCGACGGCCGTTATGCCAGCAAGGTCGATCCGCTTCGTCCCATCCTGAGTGAATATGGATTGATTCGCTATCGCGTACTCGTTGAAGTGCGCTGGCTGATCGCGCTCTCAAATGCACCGGAGATTAAAGAGGTCCCTCCCTTTAGTCCTGGCGCACTTCAGGTTTTAGAGCGAATTGTCAGTGGGTTTTCTGCTGCAGACGCTGAGCGCGTGAAAGAAATTGAGCGCACGACCAACCATGACGTCAAGGCGGTTGAGTATTTTCTCAAGGAAAAAATCGCAGGGGAAAAGGAATTGGAGGCAGTCAGTGAATTCATTCACTTCGCCTGTACGTCCGAGGACATCAATAATCTCTCCTATGCACTGATGGTCCTTGAGGCGCGTGATCAGGTTATGCTCCCGATGATGCGAAAACTGACGGTCGCAATTGCTGAAAGGGCGCATGAGTACGCGAGCCAGCCCATGTTGTCACGTACCCACGGACAACCAGCAACGCCATCAACGATGGGAAAGGAATTTGCCAATGTGGCTGCGCGTTTGGACCGGCAGGTCAAGCAGATGGCGCGCGTTGAGCTTTTGGGCAAAATCAACGGTGCGGTCGGCAACTACAACGCGCATGTCGTGGCCTACCCACAGCTCAACTGGCCCGCCTTTGGCCAACGGTTTGTGGAGTCTTTGGGGCTGACCTTCAACCCCTTCACGACGCAGATCGAACCGCATGATTACCTCGCAGAGATCTTCCATGCAGCTTCCCGATTCAATACAGTCCTGATGGACTTCGATCGTGACGTCTGGGGTTACATCTCTTTGGGCTTTTTCAAGCAGAAGACCGTTGCAGGCGAGGTAGGGTCATCCACCATGCCTCACAAGGTCAATCCCATCGACTTTGAAAACTCTGAAGGAAACCTCGGGCTTGCCAACGCCTTGTTTGGTCATCTTGCCGAAAAGCTTCCTGTTTCACGCTGGCAGCGTGATCTGACGGATTCGACGGTGTTAAGAAATATCGGGGTAGGGATGGCGCATACCTTGATCGCTTTGGAATCATCCCTCAAGGGCATTTCAAAACTTGCCATCAATGCCGAAGCCTTGGAGGCCGATCTTGCATCAAATCCAGAGGTCCTTGCTGAACCGATTCAGACGGTGATGCGACGTTATGGGGTAGAGAAACCCTATGAAAAACTGAAAGATTTGACCCGCGGCCAGCGCATTGACATGGCACGACTGGCTGAATTCATCGGTTCGTT
The DNA here is from genome assembly GCA_964419105.1 of uncultured Methylococcus sp. GTDB lineage: Bacteria > Pseudomonadota > Gammaproteobacteria > Methylococcales > Methylococcaceae > UBA6136. Next base: position 17,287 of record CAYQOJ010000036.1, on the reverse strand, counting down.
AGAAATCCCGAATGATGCGAAGGCGTCACTTTTGAAGCTTGCACCCCGAGACTACACGGGGTACGCCGAAGAGCTGGCTCGTTCATTTCGGTTAGAGGGCTAAGTCATGTTGTATGGATTACCTCGTTTTCGATTGATGGTGTTTTGTTTTCTGGCCTTTGCCTCCATGGGCTCCTGGGCCAAGGAAACGCCAGAACAAAAGCTCAAGGCTTTTCTGGCGCGAGCAAGCACCCTTGAATCACACTTTGTCCAGGTTCAGGTGGATGAAAAAGGCAATCCAGGAAAACGAAGCGAGGGAACCTTTTCGCTTCAGCGCCCCGGAAAATTCCGTTGGAATTATGAAAAGCCACACCATCAGGAAATTGTCTCAAGTGGTGGCAAGGTCTGGTTTTTCGACCGAGACCTGGAACAGGTCACTGTCAAAAAGCTCAATAAGGCTATCGGTTCGACGCCCGCCCTGCTTCTGACGGGAGACATCCCCTTGGAAACCAACTTCAAGATTGAAGCTCAAGCGGATGAGGAAGGCATTGCCCTCATCAAGTTGATTCCAAAGTCCGAGGAGGGTGGGTTTCAGTACATCCAGATCGGCCTTGAAAATAACCTCCTGGTGGGGATGGAGCTCAGCGATAACTTTGGTCAGTTAACCCGGATCTATTTTGATCAACTGAAGACTGGTGTGAAGCTGAATCCCGAAATCTTCAACTTCAAAGCACCCCCGGGCGCTGATGTCTTTGAAGATCCCTAAATTCTAGGAAACAGGTTCGACCTCATGCGCGAGCCTCAATCTCAATATCAGCCCTTGGCCGAACGGATGCGGCCAAGGGCTCTCGAGGAGTATGTCGGCCAGACCCATCTCCTGAGTCCCGGCAAGCCCCTGTATGAAGCCATCACGCAGGGTCGCCTTCATTCAATGATTTTCTGGGGCCCCCCAGGGACTGGTAAAACGACGCTGGCGCGCCTTTTGGCCCGCTATGCGGACGCAGAGTTTTCCACCTTGTCGGCTGTTCTTGCCGGGGTCAAGGATATTCGTGAACAGGTGCAGCAAGCCAAACGGCTTCGCGAGGAGGAAGGGAGGGGAACGCTACTCTTCGTCGACGAGGTTCATCGCTTCAATAAAAGCCAGCAGGATGCCTTTCTCCCCCATGTCGAAGACGGGACTTTCTGCTTTATCGGCGCCACAACCGAAAATCCCTCCTTTGAACTCAATAACGCTTTATTGTCCCGCGCCCGGGTGTATGTCCTTCGGGGGTTGACGGAGGAGGACTTGGTGGGTCTTGTGCACCAGGCGCTCAACGATCCGGTTCGGGGCTATGGCGATCAGCAACTCACCCTCTCACCCGAGAGCGTCCAGCTTCTCGTTGAAGCTGCTGATGGCGATGCGCGTCGGCTACTTAACTTGATCGAAATTACGCTGGATCTCGCTCCGAATGAGGGTGGCTTAGTGCCCCCAGAACTTGTCGCAGAGGTTCTTTCTTCGGGAGGCATGCGTCGATTCGATAAAAATGGGGAAGATTTCTATAACCAGATTTCGGCACTCCACAAGTCGGTCCGAGGGAGCGCACCCGATGCTGCGCTTTATTGGTTTTCGAGAATGCTCGATGGTGGTATTGATCCTTTGTACCTCGCGCGGCGGATTGTCCGGATTGCGAGTGAAGACATAGGAAACGCCGATCCTCGAGCTCTTCAATTGGCCCTCAATGCCTGGGATGCTCAGGAACGCTTGGGAAGCCCTGAAGGGGAGCTGGCCATGGCGCAGGCGATTCTCTATCTGGCAGCGGCCCCTAAAAGCAATGCGGTCTACCTGGCCTATAAAGCAGCCAGAGCGGATGCGGCGAGTTTTGGAAGCCTGGATGTCCCCTTGCATCTTAAAAATGCGCCGACGTCTCTCATGAAGAATCTGGATTATGGCAAGCACTATCGCTACGCCCATGATGAGCCTGATGCCTATGCGGCAGGTGAGCGATACTTTCCGGATGCGATGCCCGAAAGAACCTACTATCAGCCGGTTCAGCGCGGTCTTGAAATCAAGATCGCTGAAAAATTGGCTCGCCTTAAAGCGCTGGATCGCAACTCCTAAAGCCCATGGATAAGCTGGATCGGATCCTGATTGAGTCTCTGGCCGACGGTCGGTTTCACTCGGGAACCGAGATTGCTCAGGTCATGGGGATTTCGAGAACAGGGGTCTGGAAGCATGTCAGGCGTCTTGAAAACTTTGGTCTTGAGGTGGTTTCTCTTCCAGGTAAGGGCTATCGCCTGGCTCGACCTATCGAGCTACTGGATGCCCAGAAAATTCTGCAAGGACTGGATCCAGTTGTGGCTGGCCTGATGGGGCCCTTGCACATTGAAAATATTCTTGAATCCACCAATTTGACGCTGATGCAAATGGCTGCAGGAGCAGCGCCCAATGGGACAGCTGTTTTAGCTGAATTTCAGAAACAGGGACGCGGTCGGATTGGCCGTAGTTGGCTCTCACCCCTCGGTGGGGGGGTTTGTCTGTCATTGCTTTGGCGATTTCAAGACCCCCGACAAATTGCAGGTTTAAGTCTTGCCGTCGGGGTTGCGCTCGCGCGAGCCCTAAAATCCATCGGGGCGCGTGATATTGCCCTTAAATGGCCCAATGATCTTTTGTGGGAGGGGAGAAAACTCGGCGGCATACTGATCGAAATCGCCGGAGAGACGCATGGTTCATGTGCTGTCGTGATTGGCGTCGGCTTGAATATTGACCTCCCATCGGAGATTGAAAACAGCATTGACCAGGCGGCAACGGATCTTCGGCGTGTACTTGGAGGGAAGACAGGTCTTAGAAATGAGGTGGTTTCTGCATTTTTGAAAGCTTTTCTGAGGAGGGGCTCCAAGCCTATCTTCCAGAGTGGAGGGCAATTCACGGTGATGCCGGTAAGCCTGCGACGGTTCACGTAGGCGATCAAGCAGTGACCGGTCAAGTGGTCGATGTCTCTCCAGAAGGCTTTTTGATCTTTGAAGAGGATGGGGGCAACCGGAGAACCTTCGCATCGGGGGAAGTACGATTGCGGGTCGTGCAGTAATGGCCGGATATTACCTTCTGATTGATGCCGGAAATACTCGCATCAAGTGGGCAAGGGTCGAGGCCAGTCGGCTCATCACCGGAGTGCCGTTTCAAATCAGACCGGCTCTTCTGCCGGCGATCAAGGCGGCTTGGGATGGTTTTGAGAGGCCTTTGGGTGTCGCGCTGTCGAATGTTGCTGGTGATCAGGTCGAGGCCGACATCACGTCGTTTATCCAGTGCCATTGGTCCCTCGAGCCCTTCATCGCACAATCTCAGGATTCCGGCTTTGGGGTGACATCCGGTTACCGAGAGCCTAAGAGACTCGGCGTTGATCGCTGGTTAGCCCTTATCGCGGCGAGAGCGCGGAGCCATCAGTCAACTGTCATCGTTGATGCGGGTAGTGCGTGCACCATCGATCTTCTCGATGCAGAGGGTCGCCATCTTGGGGGGCATATCCTTCCCGGACTCTCAACCATGGCAAATGCGTTGGCTACTGAAACTCACCAGATTCAACGCGTAAACGTTCTCAACGAGATTGGCCTGAATCCCGGAAGGGACACATCGGCGGGGATTTCCTCTGGTGTTCTGCTCGCGCTTGTGGGTGCCATCGAACGTGTTCTTGACGATTTTCAGTCAGAGAATTTGGAGGATCCCTTGCTTTTAATGACCGGAGGAGATGCGGAAAGTTTGGCGGCGTGGCTTCGCAACCCTGCTCAAATTGCCCCGAATCTTGTTCTTGAGGGGCTTTGGGGACTGTATAACGAATCCCTATAGACCAATGCGTTGTTGTGATCCGGCCTTTTACCAACGGGGTAGAATGTCGCTCCTCTGAGGGGTCTAGCGTCTCAACCTGAGTTTTTCCATTGAAATACCTCTTTTACATGCTGGTTTTGATCAATCTCGTTTTCCTTGGATGGAAGTACGGGCTTGATCATTGGGGTTTCAAGACTGGCCCCGAAGGCAAGGTGCAAACCTCTATGGACCCTCTGGATTCATTGGGCTCGGAGGAGATGGGCTTTGATTTGCTTCCTACAGAGCCGGATCCCACTCCCATCGGGGAAGGGCTCTCGAATAGTCCTGAAGATGCCCAGAGCCCTCCGCGTTCAGGTTGCATGTCTTTGGGCCCTTTTGCCACCCGTGAAGAGGCTGAGTCGCACCTAACCGTATTGGGAACATTGGCCAAGGATCTCCGAGTGACCAATCGGGCAGGGGATATTCCTGATGGTTACTGGGTCTTGTTTACGAAAGCGACCACCCGAGAGGGAGCCCTTGCCAATCGGCAATTGCTGTTGAATCGAGGGTTCTACGAAACTTGGCTTTTTGATCGAGGGCCACTGGCAGGATCAATTGCTTTAGGACTTTATCCAACGGAAGAGGAGGCAAATGCCGCCTTAGTGGGTTTCAGGGAACGTGGCATTAATGCCAAGGTTAGACCCAGGCTGGTCAGAGGTCAGTCTTTTTGGATCAAGGTTCCTTGGCAAGGCAGTGTCATGGAGTTTGATGAAGCTATTCAAACACTTAAGGGCCATGACGGGACCCTCAATCTCCCTTCCCCTTCGAGTTGCTCTTAGCTACTTTTCTGGCCGCTAAAGCTGGCGAAACGAGATGCCAATAGAAGGTAAAACTGGGTTCCAAAGATCAAGTTAGCCATGAGCAGGTGGACGGGCTGAACCACGGCAGGAAAGCCAAGTCTGTCCAGGCTAACACCGCTCAAAATGGCCACCAAAATCAGTCCTGCCAGGCTATAAGCCGGAACCCGCATGGGGTTTCCTTCAGAGGTTGCTTTTCTGAGTTTCCAGACCAGCCAGAGGTTGGTGAAGAGGATGATCGATGAAAAGGAGCGATGGATATAGAAAATGATCGGAAAGTGATCCCGCCAAACCGATCGCTCGCTAATCACATGGGCATTGGTAATGCCATCGACCGCCTCCCGGATTTGCGTTCCCATCGTGATTTGGATGAGTGTGAACGCGATCGCAAATTTGAGCGTTCGACGCCAGCTCGGGCTCAACGAGCCAAAGTTTTGTCGACTGAGCCATGGGCGAGCGGCTAGGCAAACTGACAAGATCAGCAGCGAGACAATGATGAATGCCACGATCATGTGAGCTGAAATCAGAATCGGCTTTAATTCGCTGGCGACAACCCTTGATCCGAGCCATCCTTGAAACCCGACGAGAAGAAAGGTTGTGAGGGAGAGATAAAAGACCGGGGGGGCGAATTTTCTAAAGGGAATCGAGCGGATCAGCGTCGTCAGAATCAAGATTCCGATGGAAACGCCAAGTAGACGATTCAGATACTCGGTCCAAGTCTTCAAAACGTTGAACGTGGTATCGCCATAACCGATGTAGCGTTGATGGTAATCGGGCGGTAGCTGGCTCTCTGATGTGGGCGGAACCAGTCGACCAAAACAGGTGGGCCAGTCAGGGCAACCCATTCCGGATCCCGAGGCGCGAACAATGCCCCCTACAAGGATGAGGAGGTAAACCGCGGTCACCGTAATCAGTCCAATCCGGATGAATTTCTCGACGATCTGTTCTCGTTCCATGATACGAAGCGCGTAAGGCTGGTGCTTTAGATTCCCCGGAAACGGGGCCCTCCAGAATAGAAGCGAACGGTCTGCTTAAGCTCGACAACGTTCTTTGGAATAGGAACGCCGGGGGCAGGGCCTTTCGGACCGAA
>CAYQOJ010000036.1:0-11573 GCA_964419105.1 uncultured Methylococcus sp. | reverse complement strand
ATGCTGTGAAACACTGAGGCTGGATCTTTGAGATACCCGGGTTGACGGGGCCCCTCAGGAAACAAGCTAACGGTCTGCAAAACTTTAAAGTATTCCTTGGAGCGGGAACGGCGGGGACAGGGCTTTTCAGACCGAAGACGCGCTAAAATAGCACAATCACCCCGTCTCAGGAGGCAGTCATTGTCTCTCCTCAGGATCTGGGTTCCGCCATCGTACGAATGACTTCGGAGAACTTTTTTGAGCGACAAGCGCGAAGATAGCGAGTCTTTGGATTACCGAAAGGCTGGCGTTGATATCGAGGCGGGTAATGCCCTGGTAGAGAGAATCAAGCCGATTGCAGCGAGGACTCGGATTCCCGGCGTTCTGGCGGGTCTTGGTGGGTTTGGATCCCTGTTTGAACTGCCCGTTGGCCGTTACCGTGAACCCGTACTGGTCGCTGGAACCGATGGCGTGGGTACTAAGTTGAAGTTGGCCATCGAGACGGGTCGCCATGGCGGTGTCGGAATTGATCTTGTGGCAATGTGCGTCAACGATATCGTCGTCCAGGGGGCTGAGCCGCTTTTCTTTCTTGACTATTACGCGACGGGACATCTGGATGTCGATGTGGCTGCGTCTGTGATCGAGGGGATCGGAACGGGTTGTGAGCGGGCAGGTTGCGCGCTGGTGGGTGGTGAGACGGCGGAAATGCCCGGAATGTATGAAGCCGGTGATTACGATCTGGCGGGTTTTTGCGTCGGTATCGTTGAAAAGTCGGCCATGCTGGATGGCACGCGTGTTCGCCCGGGCGACAAGCTGATTGGTCTGGCTTCTTCGGGGCCTCATTCCAACGGCTACTCCCTGATTCGAAAAATTATTGAAAAAGTAGGTGCCGACGCGCTTGAAGCTCCGTGTGGCGATAAAAAGCTTGCAGATGCCCTCATGGAGCCCACACGAATTTATGTGAAGTCCCTGATTAGCCTGCTACATGGCTCAGAGGTACATGCTTTTGCGCATATCACAGGCGGTGGAATTACAGAAAATCTCCCAAGGGTCCTGCCTAAGGGAACCGCGGCTGTGATCAATCTCGACAGCTTCAAAAGACCGGCAGTGTTCAATTGGCTCAAGGATCAAGGGCGGGTCGCAGATCATGAAATGCTCAAGACCTTCAACTGTGGAATTGGCATGATCGTGTGCGTTCCTGCGGCCGAAGAAGCCCAAGCGATGATGCAATTGTCGGGTGCGGGCGAAGTGTGCTTCAGCATCGGAGAAATCGTTGCAAGCGATGGCCCTTCTGCTGTCAGCTATACCGGGTCGTGGTAGGGGGAAACATGAGTATCAATCTAAGTGTTGTGGTTCCTGTCCATAACGAAAACGAAAATCTCCGTCCTTTGATTGAGGAGATCGTCGCGGCCGTTTCAAGCCTCGGTGCCTATGAAATCATCTATGTCGACGACGGAAGCTCCGACGACACATTAGCTCGGCTTCAGGCCCTGAGCGCTGAGTTTGCTGCATTAAGGGTTTTAAGACACGTGAAGTGCTGCGGTCAGAGTACTGCGGTCAGGACCGGTGTGATTGCAGCGCGGGGTGCTGTCATCGCCACTCTGGACGGCGATGGTCAGAATGACCCGGCGAATATCCCTGCCATGTTCAAGGCCTGGCAGGAGCTCACGCTGAATGGGGGTAAAGCCCTGATCGCCGGTTATCGAAAAAACAGGAAGGACACCGGTTGGCGCAAATTCTCTTCTCGCATTGCCAATCGTGTTCGCGCAGGACTTCTGGGAGATGCAACACCTGATACAGGTTGCGGACTGAAGCTATTTGATCGGGGGCTTTTTCTTGAAATGCCCTACTTTGATCATATGCATCGCTTTCTGCCCGCGCTGGCCCAGCGTGCAGGGGCGAGGATTGTCTCTGTCGAGGTCAATCACCGTCCGAGAACCCTCGGCGTGTCAAAGTATGGAACCTGGCATCGTCTTTGGGTAGGTATCTGGGATCTGATGGGAGTGATGTGGCTTCAGAGAAGGGCACATGTTCCTGTGGTGGAAGAATTGGGTAAATCTTGATTCCACCTTATTCTCTAGCTGGACGAGCTCTGCCACTGAGGAGATTGAAACGATGTCTCTAACCAAAATCTTCGCAGGATTAGCACTGATGTGCGGGCTAGATGCAATGGCCGCCGAGACGGTTCCATTGCCCCAGCAGCTTCTTGGTGAGCAATCGATGGATCTCCCTGCTTCCAAGGTCAAGGTGCGGGTGATTAAGCTCACGTTAGCCAAGGGATGGAAGGTTGCATCGCGCATTCATCCACTTCCAGGGCCTCGCTATGTCCTTAAAGGGCGAGTTCGGATTGCGACCGACGCAAGGGCAGAAGAATTCGGGCCGGGCCAGTTGTTTTGGGAAACAGGTTCCCAGTATCTATCAGAGAACATCAGTGACAGTGAGGTCGATCTTCTCGTCATGGAAATGCTTCCGGAACCTACGCCCCCAAAAGCGGGTCGTACAACTAACGGAAAAGCAGCGAAGGAAAAGACAAAGTGAAAAGAATCTCTCGGAATGAGAGCCGATCACTCGGGTTGGTGGGACTGGCTCTTTTACTTCAAGCTGTGATCCCGGCAGTGGGGCTTGCTAAAGAAAAAACGGCCGCGCCCGATGTATCGCAGGACTGGAAGCCAACGACCTTAAGCGAGAAGACGCTTGGAAAAATCAATCAAGCTGTTGACTCCTACCATCGGTGTCTCAACGATGAGACCACGAAACACGTCAATGATCCTGAGGATTCCCGCAAGTTAACGGATTTGATCTTGAGCGTTTGTGATCCAAAACTGGGTCCGATCAAACCAGCATTTCAGGCCGAAAAAGTGCCCGATGTCATTTCTGAACGCTACCTCCAGCGAAAGCGTTCACAAGCCGCCCAACAAGTGGTTCGCATTGTGATGGGCGCTCATGCACTTCGCTACCGCGAGACACACCCCGAGTAGTCTTTTCGTGTAGGCCTCCAGAGGGTACGGCGATTGCCCGATCACCGGGAGAGGCCGGGGGCAGGTTCTGTGCTGGCTTCTTCCCTTAAATGGCATTCATTCAATCCGTCCCGAGAGGGGCGTCTAACATCGAGGTTTCTAATGTCCATCGACCCCCAAGTGGTTCCTGTCACGCTTGATCTGTTCCATCTCGTTCTCGGTGCGCTGGTCATCATCCTGATTCTTCTGACTCTGGTTCTCGCCCTACTACCGTTTCTTTCTGCAAAACAGAAGAAATCTCAGGTTGTTGATTCAGCGGAGGTTTCTGCTCCTCCGGTTTTGACTGAGTCGCAACCCACAGCGGCCCTTCAGCTGCTGGGTTTGCTGCAACAGGAAGCCCGTTTTATCGATTTCGTCGAAGAAGATCTCCAGCATCATGCGGACGCGGATATTGGCGCTGCCGCACGGGTTGTCCACGAGGGATGCCGACGCGTCATCCAGCAACATTTAAAACTTGAACCAGTGATGACGGAGGTTGAGGGGGCCAGAGTGACGCTGGAAAAGGGTTTCAATGCGGGAGAGGTTCGGATCACCGGGAATATCGTGGGTTCGCCTCCGTTTCAGGGAAGTCTGATTCACAAGGGTTGGAAAGTGCGAGATATTCGTCTTCCATTGATGGCAGAAGGTCATGACCCGAAGATTCTGGCGCCTGCGGAGGTAGAGCTTTGAGTCAGGCAGCATTTGCGGTCGGGATTGACCTTGGGACAACAAACAGTGTTCTTTCATTTGTCCGGCTGAATGAAGTAGCGGGCGAACAGGTTGGCGTTGAGGTCCTTCCTATCCCCCAGCTTGTGACTCCTGGAGCGGTCGAAAGCAGACCCCAGCTGCCATCCTTTCTTTATCAGGCACACCCGGACGAGATTCGCCCTGAAGATTGTGCGTTGCCTTGGTCCAGCACGGATCGCGCGCTGGTGGGAGAGATTGCGCGGCATTTAGGGAGCAAGACCCCGATCCGTCTCGTTGGAAGTGCCAAAAGCTGGCTCTCCCATGCACAAATTGACCGCAAGGCTCCGATTCTTCCCCTGCAGTCGCCACCCGAGGTCATGCGTATTTCTCCACTGGAGGCCTCTACTTCATACCTTCGTCATTTGAAGAGTGCTTGGGAAGCCCATTTTCCGGATGCACCTCTGGCTGATCAGGATCTTGTCATTACGGTCCCGGCATCGTTTGATCCCGGAGCCAGAGAATTGACGGTTGAGGCGGCCCGAAGGGTAGGTTTGGGGCATGCCGTATTGCTGGAGGAACCTCAATCGGCCGTCTATAGCTGGATTCAGGCCTTGGGAGCCGAATGGCGTAATCAGGTCCGGCCCGGCGAAACCATCCTCGTTGTGGACGTTGGAGGCGGAACCACCGACTTTTCCTTGGTCGCGGTCTCCGAAGACCAGGGGCGTCTCACGCTTGAGCGTGTGGCCATCGGCGATCATATCCTCCTTGGAGGAGACAACATGGATCTGGCATTGGCCTATGGGATCCGTGCAAAGCTCGACCAAGAGGGAAAGCGCCTCGAACCTTGGCAGTTGCAGTGCCTCACGCACGGTGCCAGAGACGCAAAGGAAAAGCTTCTCGGTAATGCCTCACTCGATGAAGTCCCGATTGCCGTTCCGAGCCGAGGATCATCATTGATTGGTGGGACATTACGGACGAATCTGACAAGAAGAGAAGTATTGGACACGGTGGTCGATGGCTTTTTTCCAATGCTTTCCATCGAGGATCGTCCACAGCAATCCGCCCGAGCTGGCCTTACAACCTTAGCCTTGCCCTACGCTCAGGACGCGCGAGTTACGGCTCATCTCGCCGCCTTTTTGAGCCGCCATGTTGATGCAACTCATCAATCACAGGGTCTGGGTGGAGAGCGTGTCCGGCACTTTTTGCATCCCTCGGCGGTGCTCCTCAATGGTGGAGTGTTTCGATCGAAAGAACTGGTTGAGCGGCTGCTGGCTGTCATCAATCGCTGGCTTGAGTCAGACGGCGCTTCACCTGCACGACTTCTTGAAGGCATCGATCTGGATCTTGCGGTTTCTCGTGGCGCAGCCTACTACGGCAATGTGCGTAAAGGGCCGGGCGTTCGTATTCGGGGCGGTACGGCGGCTGCCTACTATGTAGGTGTTGAAAGTGCGGTCCCTGCGGTTCCCGGTATTGCGCCACCGCTTGAAGCACTTTGTATCGCCCCTTTCGGGATGGAGGAAGGAAGTGAGGCCACGCTCCCCCCTTACGAATTTGGATTGATTGTGGGTGAGCCGGTTCATTTCCGATTTTTTTCATCCAAGGTTCGGCGGCTTGATGAAGTTGGAAGCCGCCTAGACTGGTGGGCGGAAGATGAGCTGGAGGAATTGGCGGCGATAGAGATCACCTTGCCAACGGAGCATTACCTCAAGGGAGAAGTGGTGCCTGTTGTTTTGGGTGCTCGAGTGACAGAAACCGGGACGTTACAGCTTGAAGCGATAGCGCGAGACGGAGGGCACCGCTGGAATGTTGAATTTGACGTCCGTGAGCGAGAAACGCTGGCTCAAAGAACCGGTTTCTCCCGGGAACCATGAGCGCCATTTCCTCAACAATGAAACCCCAATGGCTAGTCGGTATTGATCTTGGAACGAGTCATACAGTCGTAGCAGCGGCCCTCATTCAGCACCAGGGGGATCCTGAAATTCAAGGATTCCAGATTCAGCAGTTGGTGGGACTTGGAGAAATCGGGGCAAGGCCCTTGTTGCCCTCGGTGCAATATCAGGCGTCTATGGATGAGATTCCATTAGCTGAATGTGTCCTACCCTGGGAAAAGCCTCCGAAAGATGATGATCACTCGACTGTTCCGATCCGGGGGAGTCTTGCGCGGCAGTTGGGCGCGAAGTCCCCGGGGCGTTTGGTGGTCAGTGCCAAAAGCTGGTTGTCACACCCTACCGCAGATCGGACAGCCTCAATTCTTCCTTGGGGGGGTGTCGAGGGTGTTGACAAGATTTCTCCGGTTGAGGCCTCTACAGCATATCTTCAACATGTTCGTAATGCCTGGAATGATCAATATCCTGATGCACGACTAGAGCATCAAGATCTCACCATCACCGTTCCGGCTTCGTTTGATGAAGCGGCAAGAACCCTGACCTGTGATGCGGCGAGAGCGGCTGGATTCACCAATTTTCAGTTGCTCGAAGAGCCTCAGGCCGTCTTTTATGACTGGCTCTGGCGTGAAAGGCAGCACATTGCAGATCGGCTCGATGGCATTCGTTTGGTTCTTGTGGTTGATCTGGGCGGGGGGACCTTGGACCTTACCCTCATTGCCGTCAGCAAAGGAGAGAATGGTCCTGAGTTCACGCGAGTTGCCGTAGGGCAGCATCTCATGCTGGGTGGGGATAATCTGGATCTGTCGCTCGCTCACTTGGCCGAAAGCAAGCTAGCCAGTGCGGGACAGGTGATCAGCCCGCTTGAGTTTTCCCAACTGGTTGAACAGTGTCGCCAAGCCAAGGAGATGCTTCTTTCGCGTACGGCACCCGAACACGTAAAAGTCACGTTACTGGGGGGCGGTAGCCGATTGATCGGTGGCGCCCGCTCAGTCGAATTTGAACGTTCCGAAGTACAACGCCTTCTTGTCGATGGCTTTTTTCCGTTGGTCGAACTCGGAGAGCTGCCGGATCGACGCCGCAGTGGCGTCGTTGAATATGGTCTGCCTTTTGTTAGAGACCCAGCAATCACGCGGCATATTTCAGCTTTCCTCTCGGAGCACCGTCATGTAATCGCCGAGGCTATGGGGCCTTCTGCCAGCGGGGGGATCCTTCCCGACGCTCTGCTCCTGAATGGCGGGGTTTTCAAAAGTTCTGACCTCAAAGAGCGCTTGATGCGTCAGATGGAAATCTGGGGCGCCGGCGAAATTCGTTGCCTTGAAAACCCTCATCCTGAGGAAGCTGTCGCGCATGGCGCGGTGGCTTCAGCATGGGCTCGCCGCGGACAAGCCGTCAAGAAAATCACCAGCGGTGCTCCACGGAGTCTGTTTCTGGTGCTCGAAGGCGAAGGAGAAGGCAACCCCCAGTTCTGTTGCCTCCTTCCCCGGGGAACGGAGGAGGGTAGAGACATCGTTTTGACTGATCGCCGCTTCAAACTGAAGGTCGGTGCAGCAGTTCAGTTCCATTTAGTTGCATCACAAGATGACTTTACGCCTCCCCCAGGAACCCTGACTGAACTGGATGAAGTTTCATTTAAGGCTCTGCCGCCCTTGAGCCTCGTCATGGATTCCCGTGGCAGAAAGGAGGACGCGATCGAGGTTCAATTGGTAGCAGCACTCAGCCCGGTTGGAACGCTTGATCTCCAATGTGTTGCGGTGGACGATTCAGATTTGCGCTGGAAAATTGAATTTGAGCTGCGATCTCATTCAAGCGCTTCTGTTGCGCGAATTCAGCACGAAGAACACCCACAGCTGACTGTGGCGCGAGAACTGATTCTCGGGGTTTTCGGGCCGCGCAGTAAGTCGGTGGATCCCAAGGCCGTCAAGCGACTTCGCGCCGATCTGGAACGTCTTTTGGGGCCCAAGGAGGAGTGGAGCCTTCTTTTGCTGCGCGGTCTTGCAGTGACCCTGGTTCAGGGGCTATCGAATCGCAGGCGCACCCCGGATCATGAACGGGTCTGGCTCAATCTCACTGGCTTCTGCCTGCGCCCAGGCTTTGGGCACCCCCTCGATGAAGGTTTGATTTCACAGGTTTTCCAAGTCTTTCCCCAAGCGCTGCAGTTCAGTCAGGAGTCGCAAGTCTGGTCAGAGTGGTGGACTTTGTGGCGACGGATCGCCGGAGGTCTGGATGGACTCCGTCAAAGCGCCATTTTTGAATCGGCGCTGCCCTATCTTGAGCCGTCAAGACTGCGTCGAGGTAATCAGTCCGAGTTGGCCAAGAAAAGAGGGCCTGAGGATCTTTTGCGTATGGTGGCGAACCTTGAGCATCTCTCCGCTAAAGACAAAGTCCGAATCGGGGGATGGCTTTTGACGCGACTTGAAAAGTCACGGGACCAGCGAGTCATCTGGTGGTCCTTGGGTCGACTTGGGGCGCGTAAGCCCTGGCACGGTTCATCCCACAACGTCATTCCTGCAGCAGATGTTCGGCCATGGCTGGATCGGATGATGGCTGAGGAGTTTAAAAAGAACAGTGATGCAGCACTCTCTGCAGCTCTCACGGCCAGGTACACTGGCGATCGTCTTCTTGATGTTGATATGGCAACACGCGATGCCGTGGTGAACTTGCTTCAGGAGGCCAAGCTTCCGGAGAGTTGGATTCGACTCGTCACTGAGGTATCAGACCTGAACGATGCGGATGAACAACGCGTACTCGGTGAGACTCTGCCACCGGGGTTAGTGTTAATCACTAGCTGAATTTCAGGTGGCGGGCATAAACTAAGCCAAACCAGTTGTTCCTGTTACGTTGCGAGGTCCGCTAAATGATTGAACGAAAGATCCTAATGACGATGATGGCCCTTGGGGTCACGGGCTGCTCGACGCTAACTCCGAATCCACCGGTGGCGGCACCCGAATCCAAAGCGGTAGAAATGCCAGAGAACGAATCCATCGCCTGTGCCAATCAAGTCAAGGCATTCTCCCAGGGATCCGCAGTAGCATCGGGTAAGTCGCAGAAACCGACCGTTGATCTTCTTTTCTGGTGTACTAAAGCCGCAGAGAAGGGGGATGCCCGCTCGCAGTGGATCCTGGCCGGGCTTTATGAACGAGGCATTGGTGTCACCGCGAGTCAGGCTGAAGCTCTACGCTGGTACAAGGCGTCCGCAGCGCAAGGTAACCCGGACGCTCAGTTTAGGGTAGGACAAATCTACGGGCGTGGCGAAGGGGTAGCTCAGGATCGAAACGAAGCGACGCGATGGTATCTAAAAGCGGCAGAGCAGGGCCATATCGAAGCCGCGTACTACATGGGTTACCGTTATCAGCATGGAAAGGGTGCAACCCAGAACTTCCCGGAAGCCGTTCGTTGGTATTCCAAGGCGGCTGAGTTGGGCAATGCTCAGGCTATGCACGGCCTAGGCTCCCTCTATCTTCAGGGCCAAGGTGTACCGCAGAATCAGGTTGAAGCATACAAGTGGTTCAATCTTGCTGCTGTTTCAGGAGAGAAGGAGTTTGCCCAAAGTCGAGACCGCCTGGCGAAGAAGCTCAGTTCGGCTCAGTTGGCAGAGGGACAGAGATTGGCCAGCGAATGGGTGAAGAAACACCCGAAGAGTCCCGCCAAAGCCCCATAATTAGGCTTCAATGAAATCCTGAGATCGTCCTAGCCAGCGCTGGATCAGTTGGTCGACGATTTCAGGATGATCTTGATGAAGCTCTTCTGCCTGAAGGTGGACTTGGTCTATCAGGTGTCCATCTTCCACAAGATCCGCAATTCTGAAATTAAGTTGCCCGGTCTGTCGGGTTCCCAATAATTCTCCAGGACCTCGAATTTCCAGGTCCTTTTCGGCAATGATGAAACCGTCATCTGTCTCCCGGAGAATGGCAAGACGCTCGCGCGCAATTTTCCCCAAGGGGGATTGGTAGATCAGGACGCAATGGGCTTCCCCGGGCCCCCTGCCCACCCGACCTCGAAGCTGATGCAGTTGAGCAAGCCCTAACCGCTCCGCATTCTCGATTACCATCAGTCCCGCATTTGGAACATCAACGCCGACTTCGATCACCGTGGTCGCGATGAGAAGGTCAATCTCCCCCTCTTTGAATGCCACCATGATGGTCTCTTTGTCCCGAGGTCTCAGGCGGCCATGAACCAGCGCCATGCGGATGTTGGGAAGTGACTCCTTGAGGGTGGCAGCGGCAGTTTCGGCAGCTTCCGCCTGAAGCATCTCAGACTCTTCAATCAAGGTGCAAACCCAGTAGGCCTGACGGCCTTTTCGGACCCATTCCTCGATGCGAGTAATGATTTCAGATTTACGGTTCTGGGGGAGAACAGCTGTTTTTACCGGCGTCCGACCGGGAGGGCGCTCATCGATGATGGATAGATCAAGATCGGCATAACCGGTCATTGCCAATGTTCTTGGGATGGGGGTTGCCGTCATGATCATCTGGTGAGGGACCATGCCGTTTTGAATGCCTTTTTTTCGTAGTGCCAGACGTTGGTGAACCCCAAAGCGATGTTGCTCATCAATGATGATGAGCCCAAGGCGAGCGAACTCGATATCGTCTTGGAAAAGCGCATGGGTTCCTATGGCTAGTCCTGTTTTACCTTGGGCCAGATCAGCCAATGCGGAGCTGCGGTCGTCCTTTTTGAGTCGGCCGGAAATGAAGCCAACTTTAACGCCAAGAGGTTCGAGCCAATGAGAAAAACTGCTTGCGTGCTGGTCAGCCAGGAGATCGGTGGGTGCCATGACGGCAACCTGATACCCAGAGGCCAGTGCCGAGAGTGCGGCGAGTGCGGCGACTACCGTTTTTCCACAGCCGACGTCACCTTGCACTAGTCGCATCATTGGGGTTGAACGCCCGAGATCGGTCAGGATTTCTTCAACCACTCGCTCTTGAGCCTCTGTAAGCTTGAAGGGGAGGGCGCCTAAAAATGAGCTACGGACAGTGGCGGGTAACTTGAGCTCGGGAGCGCTCTGATTTCGAATCCGGCTTCGATAGCGGCTGAGGCTCAAGTGATGGGCGAGAAGCTCTTCGTAGGCGAGTCTGTGCCTGGCATTGGTTAGAGACTGACTGCCAAGACCAAGCCCCGGAGAGGGACGATGAAGAGCAAGAAGCGCTTCTTTGAGTGAAGGCCCCGAGCGAAATGGCGGCGGAAAGCCTTCCAGAACATCCTGTAGCTCGTCGAGGTGTTCTAGAGCCTGACTCACCAGATGTCTTAAGGTCTTCTGATGAACGCCTTCAGTGACTGGATAGACCGGTGTCAGGCAGCCTTCCGGCGATGTATGGACCTCGTCATGGGGAAACTCATAGTCCGGGTGACTGACCTCGAGTCCCTGAAATCCGAGACGGATCTCGCCAAAACAGCGCAATCGACGACCTTGAACAAATTGGATTTCCTGATGGCGGGTGAAATGGAAAAAACGCAGGGTCAATCGCCCGCTGGCATCTTGGATGTGGACCAGGTGGCTACGACGTCCACCCTGTCGGACTTCAATTCCAACAATCGCGCCTTCGACTAACACGGTCTCCCCGGGCCGTGCCTGAGCAATCGGCGTCAGCCGCGTTCGATCTTCATAGCGAAGAGGCAAGTGAAAAAGAAGATCCTGAACGGAAAGAAGATCGATTCGTTCTAGTTTTTGGGCGGTTTTGGCCCCCACACCTCGAAGCGAGGCGATCGATCGACTATGGAGAGGGGGCAGTATAGCCAGAGCGTTCGGGGACGATCAGCCCGCAAGGACCAGAACGGCGTCCATTTCGACTTCCGCTCCGCGAGGAAGTGCGGCAACGCCAATGGCAGCTCTGGCCGGGTAGGGTTGATTGAAGTAGCTGCTCATGATTTCGTTGACCTTGGCAAAATGACCCAGATCAGTGAGAAAGACATTCAGTTTGACCACATCATCCAAGGATCCGCCGGCTGCCTTAGCAACGGTACTCAGGTTTTCAAAGACGCGATGAATCTGTGCGTCAATGGGTCCATCCACCAGAGCCATCGTTTTCGG
>CAYQOJ010000035.1:3247-20709 GCA_964419105.1 uncultured Methylococcus sp. | reverse complement strand
TTGAGCCGGGTTCAACAATGAAGCCCTTTGCCATCGCCTGTGCGTTGGAGCTGGGGCTGACAAATCCTCGCGCCATCATCAATACCAATGGCGGTGTCTGGCATGTAGGAACCAACGTCGTTAAGGATGTTCACAATTACGGCGTCATGGATGTCACGAAAGTGATCCAGAAATCGAGCAATGTGTGAACCAGCAAGATTGCGCTGACCATTCCGCCGCGGAAGCTTTGGGCGTTCTACCACAATCTCGGATTTGGCCAGACGCTCGAGACGAACTACCCGGGTGAGGCTCGGGGTCGACTTTCCGATTACCACGGGTGGAGCACTTTTGAGCAAGCCACCTTGTCCTTTGGGTACGGTGTCTCTGTCTCTGCCTTGCAGTTGGCGCGAGCCTATACGGCCCTCGGTAATGAGGGGCTGATGCCGATGGCTAGCCTGACTCGTGTGGATGAGGAGCCTGAAGTCCACCGCATCATGTCCGCAAAGACAGCATCCATGATGATGGGCATGTTGGAAACGGTGGTTTCCAAGGAAGGTACCGCATTTCAGGCCGCGGTCCCCGGATATCGGGTTGCTGGCAAGACGGGAACCGTCAAAAAACTGGGTGCACACGGTTATACCGCATCGAGCTATAACGCCCTTTTCGCTGGCGTTGCGCCAGCGAGCGATCCTCGCTTGGTTATGGTCGTCATGATTGATGAGCCTTCGGCCGGAGACTACTACGGTGGTGTCGTTGCGGCACCGGTGTTTTCGCGGGTGATGCAGGAGGCACTGCGGGTTCTGAACATTGCACCGGACCAAACCACGCCATCCATCATGGTGGCTCGTCAGGACGGGCCGGCATGACGACTCCACCCGCCCAAGATCGATCCGTCGATCTGGCGAGGCTGCTCAAGGGATGGGTCGCTGCTGAAGCGATTCCATCCCTTGATGTTAGCGGGATTGAGAGTGATAGCCGAAAACTCACCCCGGGCGCTCTTTTTCTTGCGACAGCAGGTTTGCATCGGCACGGTCTCGAGTTTCTTGAACAGGCCATTAAAGCGGGATGCTCTGCGGTGGCCTACGATCCAGAAGGGGTGGAATCCGTTCGTTGGGTTGACGATTCCAAAGTGCCTTTGATTGCCGTTGAAGGGCTGACCCGAAACCTAGGGTCCATTGCCGCGCGGTTTTATGGCGAGCCCTCAACCTCAATGGCCGTGATCGGGATTACGGGTACCAACGGCAAAACATCATGTACCCATTTTCTGGCTGAAGCCCTGCAAGGGGCGCTGAATGCCTCTGTGGTCGGCACCCTTGGATGGGGTCGGCCGGGACAACTTCAATCGACA
The DNA here is from genome assembly GCA_964419105.1 of uncultured Methylococcus sp. Classification (GTDB taxonomy): domain Bacteria; phylum Pseudomonadota; class Gammaproteobacteria; order Methylococcales; family Methylococcaceae; genus UBA6136. The sequence continues at coordinate 19,382 of CAYQOJ010000035.1, read as the reverse complement.
CACCACACAACCCCTGAGCCTGTTGAAGTCCAGAGGATTCTCGCGAATCTTCGCGATGAGGGCTGCCAAATGGTGGCAATGGAGGCTTCCTCGCATGGTCTTGAGCAGGGCCGGCTGTCCGGGGTCCACTTTCAAGGCGCGGTGTTTACCAACTTTTCTCGGGATCATCTCGACTATCACGGCACCATGGCGGCCTATCTGAACGCCAAATTGGCGTTAGCAGACTGGCCGGGTCTTCGTTTCATTGCCTTTAACGCAGAAGAAGACTTTGCCGGCCCGATCGTTCAGCGGATGGAAGGCAAGCTGGACCTTTTGGGCTTTTGTGCCGAGAGCTTCGAGACAGATCTTGATGTGCCGATGCTGAGATATGGTCCGGCCTCATACGGTCAGGATGGGATGCACTTTGATGTGATCTACAAGGGGGCCCGTCGCACGATTAAGACCGCGCTCTACGGGGATTTTAATGTGGAGAACATCGCGGCTACCCTTGCGGCGATGCTTTGTCAGGGAATCGAATTCGATGAGGCCATTTCCCATCTGAGGAATGTGGTTGCCGTACCGGGTCGAATGGAACGCGTGCATTGCAAAGGACGACAAGTGGTCGTTGATTACGCGCACACGCCGGATGCATTGGCTAAGGTTCTCCAGGGGGTTAGGAAGCATGCGCCGAGCCGTCTCTGGGTGATCTTTGGGTGCGGCGGTGACCGGGATCAGGGTAAGCGGTCTGAAATGGGGGCTGTGGCATCCCAGATCGCCGATCAGGTTGTTCTAACGGACGACAATCCTCGCACTGAAAACGGGGATGAAATTATTCAAGACATTCTGGCGGGGATCTCCAAGCCGGGTGCGGTTGCGATTCGTGATCGCCGAGCTGCGATCCGCTACGCGCTGGAAGCGCTAGGGCCTGAAGATCTCCTCGTGGTGGCAGGAAAGGGCCATGAGACCACGCAGGAAATTTCAGGAGTCAAATATCCATTTAACGACCGCACCGTCATAGAAGAGACTTGGCTCGATCTTGTGAAAGAGTCCAAGCAATCCGCGGTTGAATGCCAACCACCGAGATTTGTAAAGGGGTAAACACATGCTGCTCGCACTGGCCGACTGGCTGTCCAATTATTTTGATGACTTTCGGGTTTTTCACTATCTGACGTTCAGAGGGATCCTTGGCATCCTGACCTCTTTGCTGATCTCGCTATTGGTTGGACCCGCAATGATCCGCCAGTTGAGCAAATACAAGATTGGACAAAGCGTTCGGGACGATGGACCCCAGAGTCACTTTTCCAAGGCGGGAACCCCCACGATGGGTGGGGCGCTAATTTTGGTGGCAGTCAGTCTCACAACGCTCCTCTGGGCCGATCTCGACAATCGCTACATTTGGGTGACCCTCCTGGTGACGTTGGGCTACGGCATCATTGGGTTTGTGGATGACTATAAAAAGTTGGTGCTTCGCAACAGCAAAGGCCTCGCAGCTCGTCACAAGTATCTTTGGCAATCGATTTTCGGGATTGCCGCGTCGACCTTTCTCTATGTCTCAGCGACGGTTCCTGCAGAAACGACCTTCATCGTACCGTTTTTCAAGCAGTTCGCCTGGAATATGGGGCTTGCATATCCCATCCTGACCTACTTCGTCATCGTTGGAACCAGTAATGCGGTTAATTTAACCGATGGACTGGATGGACTTGCGATCATGCCGACCGTCTTGGTCGCGGGCGCCTTGGGCATATTTGCCTACCTATCGGGCAATGCCGTTTTTGCTGAATACCTTGGAATCCCCTTCGTACCGCTGGCTGGCGAACTGGTGATCTTTTGTGGCGCTTTGGTCGGCGCGGGGCTCGGATTCCTTTGGTTCAATGCCTACCCTGCCATGGTCTTTATGGGCGATGTCGGTGCATTGGCCTTGGGGGCGGCCCTGGGGATTTTGGCCGTTCTGGTGCGCCAGGAAATCGTTCTGGTGATCATGGGGGGCGTGTTCGTCGTTGAGACGCTCTCGGTGATGATTCAGGTCCTGTCTTTCAAGATGACGGGTCGCCGGGTCTTTCGAATGGCACCCATTCACCATCACTTTGAACTCAAGGGGTGGCCCGAGCCGCGGGTTATCGTACGGTTCTGGATTATCTCCGTCATTCTGGTCCTGTGTGGACTGGCCACCCTGAAGCTCAGGTAAACCAATGACTACGGACTCGCGCATCGGGCAGCATCACGAAAAGATCAGCAATCGTCTGGGTCTGGATGCGCAGTCGGCCGTGTTGATTGTCGGCTTGGGCAAGACCGGCTTTTCAATCGCTCGGTTTCTTGCATCGCAATCGGTTCATTTTGCGATTACCGATACGCGAGAGGTCCCGCCCTACATTGAGGAGTTTCGCGAGCACTTCCCTGATGCGGCCGTATTCTTGGGCGGTTTCAATCCCACGGCATTTGAGGCTGCAACCCATCTGGTGGTAAGTCCAGGTGTTGCTTTGAATCATCCCCTCATCGTTTCGGCCGAGGCACGTGGCGTGCCAGTAATGGGAGATCTTGATCTTTTTGCCGCTGTGGTCGATGTGCCTGTTCTGGCGGTCACCGGGGCGAATGGCAAGAGTACGGTGACGACATTGCTGGGTTTGATGGCGGAATTGGATGGTCGTCAGAGTCGTGCGGGGGGGAACCTTGGGACGCCCATGCTCGAACTAATCGATGAGTCTGTAGAGATGTATGTCCTCGAGCTTTCGAGTTTTCAACTGGAATCATCTCATTTGCTCGAACCGCTGGTCGCTACGGTGTTGAACATCAGCCCGGATCACATGGATCGTTATCCTGATCTTGAGGCCTACGCTTCGGCGAAAGAACGAATCTTCAACGGTCAGGGGGTCATGGTGCTCAACCGGGATGATCCCGTTGTCGCTGCGATGGCGAGAACAGATCGAAAGGTCGCTTGGTTTGGGTTGGATGCCGCTGAAGTCGATTATGAATTGCGGTCACATCAGGGGCAGGAGTGGATTTTTGCGCACGGCGAACCGGTCATGCCTCGCAAGGAGGTCCGATTGCATGGTCGGCACAACATTGCAAACGTGCTCGCCTCTCTGGCCATTGGTGATGCTGCGGGCTTATCCCGAAGCGCGATGATTGCGGCCATCCGAGAATTCACCGGACTTCCTCATCGGACGGAGTGGGTCGCTGAAATCAATGGCGTTACTTTTATCAATGATTCCAAGGCGACCAATGTTGGTGCCTGTATTGCGGCGCTCCACGGAATGGACAAACCCGTGATTCTGATTGCGGGGGGCGATGGAAAGGGGGCTGATTTTAGGGTGCTTCGCGATGCTGTAGGTCAGAAAGTTAAGGCATTGATCTTGATGGGCCGAGATGCCCCCTTGATCCGTGAAGCGCTGGGTGATCTGGTCCAGACGGTGATGGCGGTTAACTTGTCAAAGGCTGTAGAGGCATCAGCGGAAATTGCGGTGCCTGGTGATGTGGTCATGCTGGCACCTGCCTGTGCCAGCTTGGATCAGTTCAAGGACTATCAGGAGCGTGGCCGGATATTCCAGGAAGAAGTCAGGAAACTGTCGTGATTCTGAGTTGCTGGGGCTGTGTGAATCGGCCCTTCTTTGTGGAGTAAGAGCGTTGATGACGAATCCGAGTAAGGGGTTGGTTCTGCAGTGGCGGGGTAGCCGATTCTATATTGACCCCATTCTGTTGCTGGTTACCCTGACCTTGTTGCTGTTCGGCTACGTCATGGTGGCCTCGGCATCGCTGCATCTTGGGGACAAGATGGCGGGGGATAGTTTTTATTTTCCGCGGCATCAGCTGATTCATATCGCGATGGGGTTGGTCTTCGGAATTGCCGCGGCCTCAGTGAATCTTGAGGCCTGGCGTGAAATGTCTTTCAAACTCTTCTTCATCGGATTAATCCTCCTGATCGTTGTGCTCATTCCGGGGGTCGGAAAATCCGTCAACGGGAGTGTTCGTTGGCTCAATATCCTTGGTATTCGAATTCAGGTTTCTGAGATCTTCAAGCTGATTTCAGTCATCTATATGGCGAGCTTTATTGATCGCCACATCAACGTGGTCAGAAGTTCTTGGTCGGGTATTTTGAAGCCCTTCATGCTTTTGGGCGTGGGTGCGCTGTTGCTTCTCAAGGAGCCTGACTTTGGTTCAGTCGTGGTCATTTTTGCCGTAGCGTCCGGGATGCTGCTCCTGGCGGGGGCCAAGTTTTGGCACTTCGGTCTATTGGTCGGTGCCTTCATCATGGCCGGTGTTTTTCTCGTCATTACCGCGCCCTATCGCCTCAGAAGAGTCCTTAGTTTTCTGGATCCCTGGGATGATCCCCTGAATAGTGATTTTCAGTTGTCCCAGGCGCTGATCGCGTTTGGGCGCGGGGAATGGACGGGGGTTGGTTTGGGCTCCAGTATCCAAAAGCTCTTTTATCTTCCTGAGGCCCATACGGATTTCCTGTTTTCTGTCGTGGGTGAAGAATTGGGCTTGCTGGGGACCACTTCGGTCATCCTCCTGTTCATGCTGTTGGTTTGGCGTGCGTTTGTGATTGGTCGTCTGGCAGAACAGTCCGGGACGCGATTTTCCGCCTATTTAGCCTATGGGATTGGGGTTTGGTTTTCAGTTCAGGCCTTTATCAATATGGGGGTCAATATGGGGCTTTTGCCGACGAAAGGCCTGACTCTGCCCCTGATGAGTTACGGTGGTGGCAGCATCATGATCATGAGCGCAACACTCGCACTGCTGTTCAGAGTTCGAAGTGATGCCGTCGCGGCGGTGACTGCAAAACCACGGGTGAGGGCGACGTGGGCAAACGTGTAATGATTTTGGCTGGAGGGACGGGAGGGCATGTCTATCCCGCGCTTGCGGTCGCTTGTGAATTGATCGACCGGGGCAACGAAGTCGTCTGGATGGGAACTCGCAAAGGACTTGAGGCCCGGGTAGTACCTGCCGCTGGAATTCCGGTCGAATGGTTGGATGTGGAAGGGGTGCGGGGAAAAGGAATTATGGGGGCACTCAAGGCGCCTTTCATGGTGTTCAAGGCGCTGATGCAGTCTCTGCGAATCCTGAGGAAAGTACGGCCCCAGGTGGTCCTGGGGATGGGGGGATTTGTCTCGGGCCCAGGTGGGCTCATTGCAAGTCTCACCGGAATTCCTCTGGTGCTCCATGAGCAGAATCGGGTGCCTGGGACGACGAATCGGCTACTGGCCTCTCGGGCCCGCGTGGTTCTGGAAGCCTTTCGGGGCAGTTTTTCTTCCAAGGTCAAAGCCAGAGTTACAGGCAATCCGTTGCGAAGGGAAATTGTCGGGCTGAGTACCCTTGTCCGGGAGAGAGATTCGAGTGCCCCCCTTCGAATTTTGGTCGTGGGCGGCAGTCTGGGTGCGAAAGCGCTTAATGAGACGGTTCCAGAGGCTTTGGCGCAACTCGGTCTGCCCTTGGAGATTCGGCATCAAACCGGGGCTGCTTTGCGTGAGGACACGGCGGCGCGCTACGGGGCCTTGGGCTTGAAGGCGGAGGTGTTGGCATTTGTCGAAGATATGGCTGAGGCCTATGCCTGGGCAGATCTGGCCATTTGTCGGGCCGGAGCGATGACGATCAGCGAGCTGGCAGTGACGGGTCTCCCCGCCGTTCTGGTGCCATACCCCTTTGCGATCGATGATCATCAGACCAAAAATGCTGAGGTGCTCTCTGAAGTTGGCGCCGCAATTCTCATGCCACAAAGTGAATTGACAGCGGAACATCTTGCATCGGCGATTGCCGATGTGATTAATTCGCCGGGTCGCCTGGAGGCGATGTCTCAGGAGGCCCGGCAGATTGCGCGTCCTGCGGCTGCTGAAATAGTGGCGGCGGTCTGCCTAGAGCACGCCAATCAGAACAAAACCAAGAGATAAAGAGGATATGAAGGTCTCCGCCGACAACCAACGTCAACATGGGATGAGTCGAATTCGGCGGATCCATTTCATCGGTATCGGTGGAACGGGAATGAGCGGGATCGCAGAAGTACTCTTGAATCTCGGTTATGAGGTTTCAGGCTCCGATGTCGGGGAAAATGCGGCGACACGCAGATTAAGGGATCTGGGTGCTGCGGTTTATCGGGGGCATGCACCTGACCATATCCAGGGCGCTGAAGTGGTTGTGGTTTCGACAGCCATTGACCGATCCAATCCGGAACTCTCTGATGCGCTGGCTAAAAAAATCCCGGTCATTTCACGTGCCGAAATGCTCGCGGAATTGATGCGTTTCCGGTATGGCATCGCGGTCGCTGGAACCCACGGCAAGACGACGACGACCAGCCTTTGCGCCAGCGTTCTGGCCGAGGCGGGGCTGGACCCGACCTTTGTAATTGGCGGGCGCCTGAACAGCGCAGGAACGAATGCACAGTTGGGTAAAGGCACGTTTCTCGTTGCTGAGGCTGACGAAAGCGATGCTTCATTCCTGCATCTTCAACCGATGATCGCGGTTGTGACCAATATTGATCGGGATCACATGGAAACCTACGCCGGTGATTTCGATCGGCTGAAGGAGACCTTTGTCGAATTTCTGCACCACGTCCCTTTTTATGGGCTTGCTGTGCTTTGTCTTGAAGATGAGGGCGTTCGGGAAATTCTGCCGCAGATCAGCAAGCCGGTGGTGACTTACGGATTTCTTCCTGAGGCGGATATCAGGGCCGTGGATGTTCGTCGCCAAGGGCTTCAGAGTACGTTTACCGTGGAGACCCGGCGAAGTGGGCGCTTTGAGGTCACCTTGAATCTTCCGGGGCAGCACAACATCCTGAACGCGCTCTCCATCATCGCCATTGCCGAAGAATTGGGGATCACGGCGGAGGTGATTCGGCGGGCCCTGAGTCAGTTTAAGGGGATCGGTCGTCGCTTTCAGCAAAATGGTCAGATTCCCCATCAGGGTGGACATCTCACGCTGGTCGATGATTACGGTCATCATCCGCGTGAAATTGAAGCGACGCTGGACTCGGCGCGACAGTCTTATCCGGGGCGACGCCTGGTCATGGTCTTCCAGCCCCATCGCTATACGCGCACCCGGGATCTCTTTGAGGACTTTGTCCAAATCCTTTCCAAGACCGACGTTCTGATCTTGTGTGAGGTTTATGCGGCAGGAGAAAAACCCATAGCCGGGGCTGACGGTCGGTCTTTGACTCGCGCCATTCGAATGCGGGGACAGATTGAGCCTGTATTCCTGGCGGAAGTGCTTGAACTGCCTGAGTTGCTTGCGGGCATTGTCGAAGCTGATGATGTGATCTTGACGCTGGGAGCCGGAAATATCGGGGCAGTGGCGCTTGATCTTCCAAATACACTCGGCGGGATCCTCGCGACTGGGGAATCCCGGTGAGCCTGCCCCGGGATCTTCTCGGGGATCCCCTTCCGCTTCAGGGTCGTCTCTTGATTGACGAGCCGATGGCTTCCCATAACTCGTGGCGAGCTGGCGGCAAGGCGGATCGCTTCTATCTTCCTCATGATCTGGATGATCTTTGTCGTTTCCTCAGGAATCTGCCGGTTGATGAGCCGCTGTTGTGGCTGGGGTTGGGCAGTAACCTCCTGATTCGTGACGGTGGGATCAGGGGAACCGTTCTTTGTACTCTGAATCGGCTAAAGCGACTTGAGCTGCTACCGGGACATGTCGTGCGGGTCGAGGCGGGGGTGCCTTGTGCCCACGTTGCAAAATTCAGCGCTGAAAAAGGCCTCGTGGGCGCTGAGTTTCTGGCGGGTATTCCTGGAACCATGGGTGGGGCTCTGGCCATGAATGCAGGGGCCTTTGGGGGCGAGACCTGGCCTAAGGTCCTTAAGGTGACGACGGTTGATCGTAAGGGAACACTGCGCGAAAGAGCGCCGGATGACTTTGCGGTGGGCTACCGAAGTGTGAGAGGGCCTCAAGGTGAGTGGTTTATCGGCGCTGAACTCCAGTTGGCTCAGGGTGATGTGGACGCTGCACGCACCAAAATTAAAGGGCTGCTCGCCCAAAGAGGGGCAACACAGCCAACCCATCTCCCCAGTTGTGGGTCGGTTTTTAGGAATCCACCAGGTGATCATGCCGCCCGTTTGATCGAGGCCTGTGGCCTCAAGGGGTATCGGATGGGGGATGCGCAGGTCTCTGAGAAGCACGCGAACTTTATCGTGAATTTGGGGGCCGCAAAGGCCTCCGACATTGAGGCATTGATGTTGCATGTGAAAGGCACAGTTTGGGACGTCCATGGCGTTGAACTGGTGCCGGAGGTGAGAATCGTGGGAAGTGCGACCGAGGGGGCGTCAGAATGAAGAAGAAGGCGGAGACGGCTGCTAGTTTTGGGCGGGTTGCTGTCCTTATGGGAGGGAGCGCTGCGGAGCGCGAGGTTTCGCTCAAAAGCGGAAAAGCAGTCCTTGATGCCCTGATGAGTCGGGGCGTCGAGGTCGAGGGCTTTGATGTCGGAGCGGACATGATTGCTCCGTTATTAAAGGATTCTCGAGGATTTGATCGCGTTTTTAATATTATCCATGGCCGTGGCGGCGAGGATGGCGTTCTGCAGGGAGCGCTAGAAACTTTGGGTCTGCCTTACACCGGAAGCGGGGTTCTGGCCTCTGCGCTGAGTATGGACAAGCTACGCACCAAGTTATGCTGGATGGGCGCCGGTTTGCCCACTCCGCGCTGGATGTTGCTCAGTACGGAAGCTGATTTGGAGCGTTGTCGGGATGAGTTGGGGTTTCCGGTCATTATCAAGCCAGCGCAAGAAGGCTCGAGTATTGGAATGAGTCGAGCGGATAATTTTGTTGATCTTAAGGAGGCATGGCGGGCCGCATCGTTATATAATTGCGACGTGTTTGCGGAAACGTGGATTACGGGTACGGAATATACCGCTGGAATCCTCGACGAAAGGCCGCTTCCCCTAATTCGACTGGAAACACCGCACGTCTTTTATGACTTCGACGCCAAGTATCGCGCCGAGACGACTCAATATCATTGTCCCTGTGGGTTGCCTCCTAAAACGGAGGAGGAAATCCAGTCTCTGGCCCAAAGGGCCTGCCAAATTGTCGGCGTACGGGGTTGGGCGAGAGTCGACCTGATGATAGACGCAGCCGGTAAGCCTTGGTTGATTGAAGTCAACACCGTTCCCGGCATGACGGACCATAGCCTTGTTCCCATGGCCGCTAGAGAAGCGGGAATCAGCTTTGATGAGCTGGTTTGGCGCATTCTCGAAACCAGTTTTCAGCGCGGGTAGGCAAAATGGCCAGAGTTCGCCGTTATCAGCGCAAATCCAGCATCCGCCCGCTTCGGGTGGTTTTTGGTGCGCTGATGGGGCTGGGTGTCCTCGCCGGGTTTTATGAGAGGGATGCCGTGATTCGGGCCTTTGATCGCGCGACACCCATTCGATATGTTCGGATTGAGGGTGCGTTCGAGGGCTTGGAGCCTCAGCAATTTGAGACTGCGATCCGTCCCCTGGTGCAGGGGAGTTTCTTGACGACCAGTCTTTCCACCCTTGAGGCGGCAGCTCGAGAAGTATCCTGGGTGGGGGATGTAACCGTGAGTCGAGTTTGGCCGGATACCTTGATCTTCAAGGTCGAAGAGCTTGACCCGGTGGCCCGTTGGGGTGATCGCCAGTTGATCTCTTCGACCGGCAAAGTCTTCAATCGGCCGGTTTCGAAGGTCGATTTTGATCATTTACCGATGCTTAAGGGTCCGGTAGGTCGCGAAAGGGACGTATTGGCGATGCAGGGGCAGCTGGACCAGAAATTTGCTGCGACCGGAACCCACGTGGTGAAGCTCAGTTTGAGTGAGCGTTTGGCATGGACGGCAACGCTTGCAAGTGGACTTGAGATTACCTACGGCAACTTGTCGCCGGCCGAATCCACGGAACGTTTACTGGAGCTCTTGCCGCATTTGCAGGAACAGCATCAGGCCGAAATCAAAACGGTGGATTTGCGTTATCCGCGGGGATTCGCAATCAGCTGGAAGGCCCAGCCGGCTTCTTCGCCGGGTGCTGCCACATTGGATGGACATGGCTAGCGTGCAATGACCATGCAAACAAGAATAAATCACGAATTCAGGGGCGGGTTCTCATCAAATGGCTAAGAAATCAGATCGTAATCTGATCGTGGGATTGGATATCGGCACCTCCAAAGTGGCCTGTATCGTGGGTGAGATCAACCCGGATGGCGATATCGAGGTGGTCGGGCTCGGTACCCACGCATCCAAAGGTTTGAAGAAGGGGGTTGTGGTCAACCTCGAAAGCACGGTGCAGTCGATTCAGCGAGCGGTCGATGAGGCTGAGCTTATGGCGGGTTGCCGGATTAACTCCGTGTATGCGGGCATCGCCGGTAGCCACATCATCAGTATGAATTCACACGGCATCGTCGCCATTCGGGACAAGGAAGTGACCCAGGGTGATGTCGATCGGGTCATTGATTCCGCTCGGGCCGTCGCAATTCCCGCGGATCAAAAGATTCTTCACATCCTCCCTCAGGAGTATGTGATCGACCGGCAGGAAGGCATTAAAGAACCCGTTGGCATGTCGGGGATTCGACTCGAGGCGCGTGTCCATATTGTCACGGGTGCCGTCAGTGCCGCCCAGAATATCGTCAAGTGTATTCGTCGCTGTGGGCTTGAGGTCGAGGACATCATTTTGGAGCAGCTGGCCTCGAGTGCCGCAGTTTTGACGGATGACGAAAAGGATCTCGGGGTTTGTCTGGTCGATATCGGCGGCGGGACGACTGATATTGCTGTCTTCACGGACGGCGCCATTCGACATACGGCGGTGATACCGATTGCTGGCGATCAGGTGACCAATGACATTGCGGTTGCACTGAGAACGCCGACGCAGTTCGCCGAGGAGATCAAGATCAAGCACGCTTGTGCGCTAGCCCAGCTGGCCAGTCTTGAGGATCTCATTGAGGTACCCAGTATCGGGGAGCGCCCAATTCGTCAGATTTCAAGGCTCAATCTTGCAGAGATTGTGGAGCCGCGTTACGAGGAATTACTTCTCCTCGTGCAAGCAGAGCTTCGCCGAAGCGGTTTCGAAGACCTCATCGCAGCGGGCATCGTCCTCAGTGGCGGCAGTGCCCAAGTGGAGGGGCTGACGGAACTGGCAGAAGAAATTTTTCATGTGCCGGTTCGGATCGGCATGCCTCAGGTCATTACTGGCTTGAATGAAGTGGTTCGTAATTCCGCCTATGCAACCGGGGCGGGTTTGTTGATGTTTGGACGGCAGCAACACCAGCATGGAGAGCATTTCGGGTCCGTAGGGCCAGGATTCCGGGGGATGTGGAATCGCATGAAGACGTGGTTCTCAGGACATTTTTGATATAACGATTCAATCAGGGGTGGTGAAATGAAATTTGAAATTGTGGATTCCTACAGCCAAAACGCGGTCATTAAGGTGGTCGGTGTGGGTGGCGGCGGCGGTAATGCAGTCAACCACATGGTCAGCAGCAATGTGGACGGGGTCGACTTTATCTGTGCTAACACCGATGCTCAGGCGCTCAAGAGCCTCGGCGCTCGGTCCGTCATTCAGTTGGGAACTGCTCTCACCAAGGGTCTGGGCGCAGGTGCCAACCCGGAAATTGGTCGTCAGGCGGCGCTCGATGACCGTGATCGCATCCTGGAGGTTCTGGAAGGCGCAGACATGGTCTTCATCACCGCTGGCATGGGCGGTGGCACCGGAACGGGTGCGGCACCTGTGATTGCTGAAATCGCCAAAGAGGCGGGCATTCTGACCGTTGCAGTGGTCACCAAGCCTTTCGCTTTTGAAGGCAAGCGTCGTAAGGAACTGGCTGAAAAGGGGATCGATGAGCTCAGTCAGTTTGTTGACTCACTGATCACGATTCCGAATGAAAAGCTGTTGCCGGTTCTGGGTCGCGATGTATCCCTTATGAAGGCCTTTGCTGCAGCCAATGACGTGCTCTTGGGCGCGGTTCAGGGTATTGCGGATCTGATCACTCGCCCGGGTCTGATCAACGTCGACTTTGCTGACGTTAGAACGATCATGTCCGAGATGGGTCTGGCCATGATGGGAACGGGCGTGGGTCACGGTGAAAACCGGGCGCGTGAGGCTGCAGAAGCGGCGATTGCAAGCCCGCTTCTCGAAGACATCAACCTGCAGGGCGCCCGCGGCATCCTGGTGAACATCACCGGCGGCATGGACATGGCCATTGGCGAATTCGACGAAGTGGGTAACGTCGTCCGTGAATTCGCATCCGATGATGCAGCGGTCGTGATTGGTACCGTCATTGATCCGGATCTTCACGATGAAATTCGGGTGACGGTTGTCGCTACGGGTCTTTCGGGTGCTCGGGCGGCCAGTGAGCCGAAGCTCACCATCGTTCACAAGAACACGGGCGAAATCGATTACACCGAGATGACCCGTCGTCCGGCTGTAGCCCGCAAGCATTCGCAGCTGGAGCCCCGCGCTGAATCGAAGAAAGAGCGCGAAATGGATCTCGAGTATCTCGATATCCCTGCCTTCCTTCGTCGTCAGGCGGACTAGGCAAACCTGACCGGGTCACCTGTGAGGGTGGCCCGGTGGTCCCGGTTCTGGCCCTCCAAGGGGGGGGGAGCAGGCCCGGAAACGCAAACGTGATCTGGAGAACCCGGATGATCAGGCAAAGAACGCTGAAGAACATCATCAAGGCCACCGGCGTCGGTTTACATACTGGCGAAAAGGTGTATCTGTCCCTGAGGCCAGCGGCCCCCAATACCGGCATCGTCTTCCGCCGGGTAGACCTTCCTGAACCCGTCGATATCCCTGCCACCCCGCAGAACGTCGGTGAAACCACCCTGTCGACGACGTTGATTCGGGATGGCATCAAGGTGTCCACGGTGGAGCATCTTCTTTCGGCGCTTGCCGGACTTGGGATCGATAACGTCTACATCGATGTCAGTGCAGCGGAAGTGCCAATCATGGACGGCAGCGCCGGTCCCTTTGTGTTTCTGATCCAGTCTGCAGGTGTTGAAGAGCAAAATGCGGCCAAGCGCTTCATTCGCATCAAGAAACCGGTCAAGGTCCAGGATGGGGATAAGTGGGCGATGTTCGAGCCGTATGAGGGTTTCAAGGTCAGCTTCACGATCGACTTTGATCATCCGGCATTCAGCGAAGATTCTCAAACGGCGACGATCGACTTTTCCTCAACTTCGTTCGTGAAGGAAGTCAGTCGTGCGCGAACCTTTGGGTTCATGCGCGACATTGAGGCCTTGAGGAAGCGGAAACTCGCGTTGGGTGGAAGCATGGACAATGCCATCGTGGTAGATAACTATCGTGTGCTGAATGAGGACGGTCTCCGGTATTCGGATGAATTCGTCAAGCACAAGATCCTGGATGCCATTGGCGATCTGTATCTGCTTGGACACAGCCTGATCGGTTCTTTCACGGGCTTTAAGTCGGGTCATGGTCTCAATAACCAGTTGCTCCGTCAGCTCCTGAGCCAGCCGGATGCATGGGAGGCGGTCACTTTTGAAAATGAGCAGGTTCTTCCGATCTGCTACAGCCAGTTGGCCGGCGCTCTCGAATAAAGCGTTTCGTCACCGGTGAAAAAAGGCGCAGGCCCTCAGGGTTTGCGCCTTTTCTTTTTGAGTGTGTTGGTCAACCGTAAGAGTGCATCCCTCAGGGTGTCGGGTGCCATGTGATCGGTCATGCTCCCGAGATGATCAATCACTTGATCTGTCGGTAGTCTTCTGGGTTTTGGGGGAGGCGAAGGGGGCGTCGATGCGGGTCGAGTGCGGGTTCGAACTTCTCTGAGTTCGTAAAGGCCAGACGCGCGCAAAAGTGCAATTAGTCTTGGCGCATGGAAGCGCCCGAGATTTGCTGCCGCACCAGTGGACCACTCCAGAGTCAGAATGCCCTGCCTTAGTCCGCATCCAAGGAGTTGATTGTGGAGCGCTTCGGGGAGGGCGTCCTGAATCTGTTTCGTCAAGGCGGCCTGCTTCATGGATTCGGCTACAAGACTTCCTCCAAGTCCTGACTGGAGAAGGGACGCGAGAGGTTTTGGAGCCTGGGGCATCGGGTTTTGAAGGGGGATTTACCGGCTTAACGGTCGTCAGGTGGGAGGGTTTTGCGGTATTATTCCACGATTAACATACCCGAAACCGGAAGCTCACCGTAATGCTAGGCAACCTTGTCAAGATGGTCGTTGGGAGTCGAAACGACCGCATCGTCAACAAGAAGAAAAAAATCGTCAAACGCATCAATGCGTTAGAGCCTGAAATCAAGGCTTTGTCTGACGAGGCGCTCAGTGCCAAGACCCAGGAATTCCGCGATCGACTCGCCGCTGGCGAGACGCTGGATAGCCTCCTGCCTGAAGCGTTTGCAACGGTCCGCGAGGCCTCTCGTCGTGTCCTCAACATGCGCCACTTCGATGTCCAGCTGATCGGTGGCATGGTCCTTCATGACGGCAAAATTGCCGAAATGAAGACCGGTGAGGGTAAGACTCTGGTAGCTACCTTGGCGGCCTACCTGAATGCGCTGCCTGCGAAGGGTGTTCACGTGGTCACGGTGAATGACTATCTCGCACGACGTGACTCGGAATGGATGGGGAGGCTCTATAACTTCCTCGGTCTCTCGGTAGGGTGCATCCTGAGTCAACTGGATACCGAAGAGCGTCGCGAAGCTTACGCGGCCGATATCACCTATGGAACCAATAACGAATTTGGTTTCGATTACCTTCGAGACAATATGGCTTTCAGCCTGGATCAGCGGGTCCAGCGCGAGCGCAGCTTCGCGATCGTGGATGAAGTCGATTCGATTCTGATCGATGAAGCACGCACGCCGCTGATCATTTCAGGGCCGACCGAAGATCGAAGCGATCTCTATCAAAAGATTCAGGTCCTGATGCCTGCCTTGGTCAAGCAGGAAGTTGAGCATGGGCCCGGTGATTACTCTCTCGATGAGAAAGCTCGTCAGGTTGTCCTGACCGAAGAGGGGCACGAAAAGGTCGAGAAAATGCTCGTCGAAGCGGGCTTGATGCAGCCTAATGAGAGCCTTTATGACGCGGTGAACATCCGCTTGATGCATTACATCAATGCATCGCTCCGGGCGCATGCGCTGTTCCAACGCGATGTCGACTACATCGTGCGCGAAGGGCAGGTCATCATCGTTGATGAGTTTACTGGGCGGGCCATGACAGGCCGTCGCTGGTCAGAAGGTCTCCATCAGGCGGTCGAGGCCAAGGAGCGGGTTCCGGTTCAGAACGAGAACCAGACGCTGGCCTCCATTACCTTCCAGAATTACTTCCGTCTTTACAGCAAGCTCTCCGGGATGACCGGAACGGCCGACACTGAAGCTACGGAATTCCACGAGATCTACAAGCTCGAAGTGGTCTGTATTCCACCGAATCGGATCATGGCTCGACAGGATCTGGGCGATCTTGTGTATCTCACGGTACGGGAGAAATATGCGGCGATTGCCGAAGACGTGAAATCCTGTGCGGCGAGGGGCCAGCCGGTCCTGGTCGGTACGACCTCGATCGAGAACTCGGAGCTCATCTCCAATCTCCTGCGTCAGAAAGGCATCGAGCACAAGGTGCTGAATGCCAAGCATCATGAGCAAGAAGCCCACATTGTGGCGCAAGCGGGTATGCCGGGTGCCGTCACGATTGCGACCAACATGGCAGGACGCGGTACGGACATCGTCTTGGGCGGTAGTCTTGAAGAAGACACCGCGGGCCTTGATCCCAATGATGAAGCTGCCCATGCGGCGGCGAAGGCTCAATGGGAAGCGCGGCACCAAGCTGTTGTGGCATCGGGTGGTCTTCATGTGATCGGATCCGAGCGCCACGAATCACGCCGTGTCGACAATCAGCTTCGTGGCCGTTCTGGACGTCAGGGTGACCCAGGCTCCTCTCGCTTCTACCTCTCGCTGGAAGATCCTCTGATGCGAATTTTCGCATCCGATCGGGTTGCAACATTGATGCAACGCCTTGGGATGAAAGAAGGGGAGTCCATCGAGCATCCTTGGGTCACTCGCGCGATTGAAAATGCACAACGCAAAGTTGAAGCGCGTAATTTCGACATTCGTAAGCAGCTGTTGGAATACGACAATGTTGCCAACGACCAGCGTCGTGTGATCTATCACATGCGCGATCAGCTGATGAAGAGCGAAGATATCTCCGAAACCATCGAAGCTGCGCGTATCGATACAGTTTCAGAATTCTTTGGTCAATTCATTCCGCCCCAGACCCTGGAAGAGCAGTGG
>CAYQOJ010000035.1:0-3237 GCA_964419105.1 uncultured Methylococcus sp. | reverse complement strand
GAACGTGAAATGGGCGTCGAGCTTCGGATTCAGGAGTGGCTGGATGCGGACAATCGACTGGATGAGCACAGCCTTCAGGAGCGAATTGCCGAAGAATTGTCGACGGTTTATGCCGGCAAGGTCGAAGCAATCGGTCCGAGCGTCATGCGTCATTTTGAAAAGACCGTCATGCTGCAGGTCCTGGATGATTCCTGGAAGGAGCATCTGGCGGCCATGGATCATCTTCGTCAGGGGATTCATCTGCGCGGCTATGCACAGAAGGACCCTAAGCAGGAGTACAAGAAGGAAGCCTTTGAGATGTTTACCTCGATGATCGAGGGGATCAAGCATGAGGTGATCGGGATCGTCTCGAAGGTTCAGGTGCATTCCGAGGCTGAAGTCGTTCGCATGGAAGAGCAGAACCGTGCGCCGGTTGAGTTTGAATACCAGCATGCGGACGCGCCTGATCTGGTCAGCGGGGTCGTTGGCGAGGAGCAGGGCTACACCCTGCCGCAAGGCGACCTTGGCTATACGATCAATATGCCGGAAGAGGGTGTCGAGTCCGAAGAAGCAAATCGGCCTTATACCCGTGAAGGCGACAAGGTCGGCCGTAATGATCCTTGCCCCTGCGGATCAGGGAAGAAATACAAGGTCTGTCACGGCAAGTTGGACTGAGTCGGACGGTAGGAGCACCCGTATGGCGGTCCCACAAGCGCAAGGTGTCGTTCGGCCGGTACCGGGGATACGGCTCGGGACAGCCCAAGCCGGCATCAAGAAAAAGGATCGGGATGACCTTCTGGTCATTGAAGCGGATGATTCGGCGGTCGTCGCCGCCGTTTTCACGCAGAACGCGTTCTGTGCCGCGCCCGTTCTGGTGGCGCGTGAACATCTTCAGGCCGGCCCTCGCTGGCTCCTGATCAATTCGGGCAACGCCAACGCAGGAACCGGATCAAGGGGTCTCATGGATGCCCGATCGACTTGTGAAGCGCTGGCGAAAAAGGTCGGCGGGGAAGCTCAAAAGGTGCTTCCTTTCTCCACGGGCGTGATCGGGGAGTACCTGCCGGTGGACAAGATCGAGGCAGCACTCCCCAAGGCACTGGCTGACCTTCAAGAGGATCATTGGGAACAGGCTGCACGCGCCATCATGACCACGGACACCTATCCAAAACTGGCAAGCCAAGTCGTGGATGTGGGGGGTTATGAGGTCACCGTGACCGGCATTTCAAAGGGCGCCGGCATGATCCAGCCCAATATGGCGACAATGCTCGCCTTCATAGCAACAGATGCCCGCATCGAAAAAGATGCGCTCCAGGCGCTTCTTGGTGATGTTGCAGACCGCACCTTTAATTGCGTCACGGTCGATGGCGATACTTCTACAAATGATGCCTGCGTATTGATCGCTTCCGGCAAGTCGCCCCGGGTGTTGCCGGGTACGTCTGAGTTCGATGCCTTTGCAGGCGCGGTCCATAGGGTTCTCGCTCAGCTGTCAGAGGCTATCGTGCGCGACGGTGAAGGGGCAACCAAGCTCATCCGTATTCAGGTGGAGGGTGCCCGGGATCGCGAAGAGGCGCGGGCCGTGGGTAAGACCATCGCCCATTCTCCATTGGTCAAAACGGCTTTCTTTGCCTCTGATCCCAATTGGGGGCGCATTCTTGCGGCTGTGGGGCGAGCCGGTTGCGAGCATCTCATCATCGAGAATGTCTCCATCTGGTTGGACGATGTCCAGATCGTCGAAGCCGGGGGGCGTTGTGAAGCGTACACCGAAGAGGCGGGAGCCAAGGTGATGGCGCAAAGCGAAATTCGGATCCGAGTCGCCCTCGGTCGAGGCTCCGCTCAAGAAACCGTTTTGACCTGCGACTTTTCCTACGATTACGTTCGCATCAACGCGGAATATCGCACCTGATCCTTCTATTCCCACACCGATGAATTCGGTCCGCAAGCACATCGAGGTGGCGGCAGGTGTTGTTCGCGATGTGGGTCGTGGGCAGGTTCTTATCGCCAAACGGCCTCAAGGTGTGCATCAAGGAGGCCTCTGGGAGTTTCCCGGCGGCAAGATTGAGCCGGGTGAAACGGTTTCTGAAGCGCTCAAAAGAGAGCTTTGGGAAGAGATCGGGATCACCGTTCACGCCTCGACCCCGCTCATTACCCTGGAACACGCATACCCGGATCGGACCGTGCGTCTCCATGTCCGAGAGGTCCGAGATTTTTCGGGTGAACCACGGGGGCTTGAAGGGCAGCCTGTTGAGTGGGTTTGGCCCGGTGATCTCGATCAGTTTTCATTTCCGGCTGCAAATGACCCCATCAAAACAGCGGTCCAGCTGCCCGATCGATATCCAATTTTGAATCTGGATGATCATTCGCCTGAAGTTATTCAGGAGCTGCTTCAGGGATGGAGCGCTCAGGGGCTGAGACTGGTTCGATTCCGGACGCGCCCGGGCGCAAAGGCATCAGATCGATTAGGCCACTGGGTGGCGTTGGCTCAAACTCTCGGGATCAAGGCTCTGATCGATGGGACGACGGATTTGATGAATGCGACGGATGCTGCGGGACTTCATCTCCGCGCTCATGCGCTTCAGGGATTGATGGTTCGCCCCATCGCGAAGGATCGATGGTTGTCGGCTTCCTGCCATGATGCGCATGAGCTGGCCAAAGCGGGGGAGCTTGGCGTCGATTTTGCTGTTCTGGGGCCGGTTCTTCCGACAGCCAGCCATCCTGGGGCACCTGCCATGGGATGGTCAGATTTCGAGTCCCTGGTCTCCGGGGTCTCCTTTCCCGTCTATGCGCTGGGTGGCTTGGGGCCAGAGGAAGTCCACCTGGCACGCGAGCATGGGGCGCAGGGTGTTGCGGCCATTCGTGCGTTTCTTCCCAATCCGCACGGTCTAGGTGCGTAATTCCCTAAAATGGTGTACTTTGTGCGGCGGTTTGCCGCGCGAATGCCCAAAATCTAGGCAATACCTTGATGGTATCGAACTTGCTTATAACAAGGGATCGGATTCCATCCCAAATTGGTTCCTGTAAACACCGCGAGGAGTGAAAAAGAATGAGCGCAAAAGACGTGCTGAAGTTGATCAAGGAAAACGAGGTCCGTTATGTGGATCTGCGTTTCGTGGACACCAAAGGCAAAGAGCAGCATGTCACCATCCCGGCCAGCACTGTGGATGAAGACATGTTTGAAGACGGCAAGATGTTCGACGGTTCGTCCATCGCCGGTTGGAAGCACATCAATGAATCCGACATGATCCTCATGCCTGATGCGTC
>CAYQOJ010000034.1:16787-20718 GCA_964419105.1 uncultured Methylococcus sp. | reverse complement strand
CAAATGCTCAGAGGTCTCTATTTTCAACTTGTAGCCCATTAGGGGAAGCCTACGCTGCGTCTGGCCCGTTACAACATTTCTGAGGGAGCAGGCTTTGAAGGGGTTCCGATCACGGTCAATGGGGTTCTTTTCCCAGCGCTGGTCTTTCTGGGTGCGCCCTATCCGGGACTTTATACCGTATGGCCTAGCCTCATGGTGGTTCAGGGACTCCTGATGGTGAGCTCTCTTAGGATTTCCCGTCTGTTTTAACTGGCTTCTTGGGGTAACGTCGCTCAAGATCGCTGGCGAATCTCGAAATCATTTGAATCGAGGTCGAAAAGGCTTTGGGGAAACGTTTCTGGATAGGACGTGCGATTTTATATCCCGCATTTGGCCAGAGGATCAGAATCCCTCCGATCCAGAAGGGGGGGACTCCTGGGATCCCAAGCTCGCTCAATAGTCCCGAGATCAGAAGGATCCAACCCACATCCCTTGGAAGATGGGCCAAACCCTCGGGGAGTTCCGGGGCCTCGGTTTTGGACGGCTTGTTCTTCTTCATGAAATTGGGTGCAATGCATCTTCAAATAAGTACGCTCAGCATAGGGCCAAAATGTGACTGGTCAATGAACGATGATGGCTGCCGCTGTCCATGGGTCAGGCACAGTAGAGCGGGATTTCTAACGAATTTTTGAGTTTTGGATAAGTCATGGCACGAAATAAGACAGGATTCTGGGTCAAAATCTTATTGTGGGTTACTCTTGGTTTCTCTTGTGTGGCTTGTACGCCTTTCAATCAAGGGATTGATCAGGACCTGAGCAACCAATCCATGGTTTGCAAGGACGGCATCAAGTACCTTCCTTTCACCAACTACAGAGATCAGGCCTACACCTCAGAAGGTCGCCCTGAAACCTGCCCGCGCGACCTTTAATTTCATGTCAGCGGCTTTTCTGCGACTGAAATTAATCTTGGTGTAACAAACGTTTTGTTGAATTGTCATGTCCGGGGCACTGACGAAGTGACTCCGATGGTCACCCTGGCTGCAAGGTCACGACGGATTCAACATGACGGTT
Source organism: uncultured Methylococcus sp. (assembly GCA_964419105.1). GTDB lineage: Bacteria > Pseudomonadota > Gammaproteobacteria > Methylococcales > Methylococcaceae > UBA6136. The sequence goes on along the minus strand of CAYQOJ010000034.1, from coordinate 19,669 downwards.
AATCGGTACAAGTCCATCTTCATCTCCGACCTTCACATCGGCTCTACGCAGTGTCAGGCCGATGTGTTGCTTGATTTTCTGAAATACAACGAAAGCGATGTGCTCTATCTGGTGGGTGACATCATCGACTTTTGGGCGCTTTCTAAAAGGGTTTATTGGCCTCAAGACCACAATACGATCATCCAGAAGATTCTGAGAAAGGCGCGACATGACACCAAGGTGATCTATGTGCCTGGAAACCACGATGAAAACGTCCGTGACTATGACGATCACGTATTTGGAGATATCGAGGTTCGCAATTCCATCATCCACGAGACGGCGGCAGGAAAGCGTTTTCTTGTGGTCCATGGCGATGAATACGACACCATCGCCAAATATCATCAGTGGATAGCGAAACTTGGCAGTAAAGGCTACGACTTTCTGCTAGAGGCCAATCGTGCACTGAGGGCGATCCGCCGATTTCTCGGCATCCAGTCCCATTTTTCTCTGGCGGCCTTCGTCAAGTTCAAGGTCAAAAATGCGGTTCAGTTCATTTCGGATTACGAGCAGAGCATCGTCAATACCCTCAACGATGAGGGGCTGGATGGGGTCATTTGCGGACATATCCACCATGCCGAAATCAAGACCATGGGTGCATTTACCTACGTTAATACCGGTGACTTCGTTGAAAGCTGCACCGCCATTGTCGAGCATGAAAATGGCGCTCTTGAATTGATTCACTGGCGACCTTCGTTTCTTGCGCGTTAATCTCAAATTGCCCTGAGGACAAAGATATGGATCGTGGATTTTTGACGATTCTTGCGGCCCAGTTTTTTTCGTCTCTCGGTGATAATGCGCTGCTGTTTGCGGCCATCGCACTACTCAAATCCATGCAGGCACCGGAATGGCAAGTCCCGGTCTTGCAACAATTCTTTGTGTTTTCTTTCATCATGCTCGCCCCCTTTGTCGGCGCGTTTTCCGACGCGATTCCCAAGGGACGAGTGATGTTCATCAGTAACGCCACCAAAACCTTAGGGTGCTTTGCCATGGTGATTGGAGTCCACCCTCTCATTGCCTATGGGCTGGTTGGGATCGGTGCGTCCATCTACTCCCCTGCAAAATACGGCATCCTCACTGAATATCTTCCGGCCAATCGTTTGGTTTGGGCCAACGGTTGGATGGAAGGGCTGACCGTTCTTGCCGTCATTGTTGGCGCGATCATCGGGGGGTTTTTGGTCGGGAATCATCTTGATCTTTCCGGCGTTGTGGGGCCGGAGATCCTCAATATGCTGGGAGCTGACGCTCAACCTAAGTTTGCGATCTTGTCCGTTCTTGTTCTCTATCTGATTGCGGCGATCTGGAATATCTATATCCCCCACCTCCCCGTAGAGCATCAGCTGGAATCAAGGAGCCCATACGGAATCGTGAAGGAGTTTTGGCGCTGCTTTGTCCAGCTTTGGAAGGATCCCCTGGGGCAGGTGTCATTAGCAGTGACCTCTCTCTTTTGGGGGGCAGGAACAACGCTGCGTTTCATTATCCTTGCCTGGGCAGCATCAGCCCTCGGAATGGATATGGAGCAGGGCACCCATCTGACCGCCCTGGTGGCAGTTGGTCTTGCCATAGGTTCTGTGGTGGCGGCGAAGCTGATTCCGCTGGAGCATTCGGTACGGGTGCTGCCTTTGGGGATTCTGATGGGGATTTCTGTTCTCATCATGACGCTGGTGAGCAGCTTTTGGGCGGCTGTGATGATGCTGATCTTGATTGGATCTCTGGCGGGAAGCTTTGTGATTCCGATGAATGCCTTGCTCCAGCATCGGGGGCATCTTCTGATGGGTTCAGGTCATTCGATTGCCGTTCAGAATCTAAACGAGAATCTATCGATCTTGCTGATGCTCGCAGGCTATTCGGCAATGATTAAGGCTGATTTCTCGATCAATACCATCATCATCGTTTTTGGACTTTTCATAGCGGCGGTCATGGGCATACTGAACAAGATCCATGGCCACGATCAGGATGATTGATGGGCCACTGAACAGAGTCTTGAGATGACATCTCCTCGCCGCAGAGCCCATTCCCCAAGTCAGGTCGCTACAAAAAGCGGTGCTTTTCCGTTGTCGTTGGAAGATGGCCGGCGCGTTCTCATCATGTCGACCTCTGCGGGAGCAGGGCATGTCAAAGCGGCAGCGGCACTCGAGAAGAGCTTTGCGCTGGACGCACGTGTGGAAGAGGTGATCAATAACGATGCGCTTCGCTATACGAACCGCATTTTTCGTGACTTCTATTCCAAACTCTATGGCTCTCTGGTGAAGTCGGCGCCCAACTTTCTGGGGTGGTGGTACAAGACGAGCGATGAGCCCTGGCGCACGGATGCCATGCGACACATGATCGACCGTTTGAATACACGCCCTTTGGTGAAATTCATCCGGGACTTCGATCCCCACATTACCGTCTGCACGCACTTTATGCCGGCGGGAATTATTTCCCACCTGATTGCAACCCAGCAGATTCAGGCCCAACTTTCGATTGTGGTTACCGATTTCGATTTCCACGCGATGTGGTTGTCGCGCGTCTTTCATCGCTATTTTGTTGCCATTGATGAAACCAAGGCGCATCTGCAAATGCTGGGCATCCCAAAGGATCGCGTTACGGTATCGGGTATTCCGATTGACGCGGCCTTCAGTTATCCGGTCGATCGGGATGAAGCCTGTCGGAAATTTGACCTGAATTCGGAGCGTCCTATTTTGTTGTTGTCCGCAGGTGCTGCCGGAACAGAGCTCACAGAGTTCATGGTCGAACGTCTTCTCGATTTGCCTTTGCAGGTCCAGACAATTGTCGTTTGTGGCCGCAATGAAATCCTTCGGGAAAGAATCAACAGCCTAAAGCAACGGACTTCTGCCACAATC
>CAYQOJ010000034.1:0-16777 GCA_964419105.1 uncultured Methylococcus sp. | reverse complement strand
GACGTTGATGCGTATCGCGGATCTTTTTATTGGTAAGCCCGGGGGGATGACCTCTGCTGAAGCCATCGCCTCAGGTCTTCCCATGTGTATCGTGAATCCGATCCCGGGTCAGGAGGAGCGAAATAGCGATCATCTCCTGGAGCAGGGCATCGCGATCAAATGCAATGAATTAGCCACTTTGGCTTTCAAGATTCAGCGTCTTTTGGATGACCCTTTGCGGTTGGCGAGAATGCGGGCAAGTGCACTTCGTTTTGCGAAGCCTGACGCGGCACAAACAGTCGTTTCCACCCTGTTGACCGATAATCTGACAACGCTGTCCATTACGCCGGATCAGAGGTTGTCGATGGCCACAAGGCGCTTGAATTAATGAATGGTGTCGATGGACAAGGTCAATCAGCGGGGGAATTTAAGGGTGAAGTCGATCTATTCACCTCTCCCGATCCTTTGGACTTTGCTCCTCTTCGTTCCATCTTGGGTCAACGCATCGGCTATCACCTCTTATTCGTCCGTTATTGATGCGGGAAGCAGTGGCTCTCGGATCTACCTCTACAAGACGATCCAGAAGGGCAAAAAGGTCCAAGTTGAAGATCTTTGGAGTTTAGAGCCCCAGAATCTTCCTGCGCTGTCTGACTTCACGGAACGAGCCAAGCAGGCTTACGACACCGGGATAGCTCCTCTGCTGTTCCCGCTCCGCGCATTTTTGGGGGAAAAAGGCCTCAAGCCGAGTGAAGTGACTATTCATGTCCTTGCAACCGCCGGTTTGAGATTACTCGATCCATCTCAAAGCAAGGCTATTCTGGGGGCAGTCAGCAGTGGTCTTAAAAAGACAGAATTTAGGGTGGGCCGAGTTGGCGTTCTTCCTTCGGAGCTCGAAGGGCTTTTTGCCTGGGCCGATCTCAATGCTTTGCTTGGGCGCTTGGTTCCAGGAAAGGAGACCTTGGGCATCGTGGAGATTGGCGGGGCCTCCGCCCAAATCGCCTACGAAGTAAAGAGTCCGGTGCCCGAATCCAAAATTTGGTGGCTTCAGGGGCAACCCTATCGGATTTTCAGCCGCAGTTTTCTGGGTCTAGGACAGAACGCGGCTCGTAAGTCGATGATTCATTCTGTCGGCGGTGGGCTTCAAGGGAATCCCTGTTATCCGAAAGGGGTGTCTGTAACAGACAAGAAAACCGGTGTCGATGGTCTGACTGGATCGTTTGATTTTGCTCGCTGCACGAGTCTCTATCGGGAGGTCGTTCGCACTAATCTCAGGTTCGATCGCGACATGCTTCGTGGTGTGAAGCATCTGACTTTTGCAGGGATTGGGAAGGGAACCCCAGTCGGTGCCATTCAGGGAAGCATCAGTCTTTGGGGGCTCAGCGGCACTAATCCCCATGACAGCCTCAAGATGATAGAGCCGGCATGCAGTTCTCCCTGGGTGGTTTTTCAGAGCCAGTTCGGTGGCTACCTGGATAATCAGAACCAGTGCGCTAACTCCATTTTCATAGAAACCCTGCTCTATGATCCCTTGGCGCTGGGTCTCGGGGCGCATCAATTGAAGCATGTCGGGAATGTTCTAGGCCGGGCTCCCAGCTGGACCCGAGGATTCCTAATGTTACCAACCAGCGAATTCCCCTGATCCCAAAATCTCCTTTGCTATTCTCCTGATGGACCACCAAAAAGACTTTCTCTGGGGTGTTGCAATTTCGGCTTATCAGTCTGAGGGCGGCTACAACCGTGCCGGTGAGCCCCACACCAATTGGGCTTTAGCGGAACAACGGGGTGATGTGGATCCGTTGGGCGACTCCACACGATTTTTTGCGCATTACGAAGAAGATCTTCGTCGCTGTCTGGATCTCGGGCTTAACGCTTTCAGAATGAGCATCGAGTGGAGCCGAATTCAGCCGGCTTGGGTCACTGGCAGAAACGCTCCGCCGTCTTTTGATCAGGATGCCTTGCAGCAATATGGAAAAATCTTGGCTTCGTGCCGTGATTTGGGGATCGAGCCGATCGTGACCCTGCATCACTTCGTCCATCCTGCCTGGTTGGGAACCGATCCATGGCTGGAAGGGGAAGTCCAAGATTTATTTGCTGACTTCGTGAAAGAGGTCGTTTGGGGCATCAACACGTTTCTTCTGGCCATGGGGCACGATCCCATTCGATATTTCATCACCATCAATGAACCCAATATGTTGGTGATGAGTACTTACCTCGGCGATCAATTTCCTACGGAAGCGAAACGTGGACTGGAGTCTGCGAGTTCTGCTTTGGCATCCCTGATCCAAGCGCATGTTCGAGCCTATAACCTAATCCATGATCTTTATGAGTCAGAAGAATGGGGGCCTGTCATGGTGTCCTTCAATAATTACACCAGCGATGTTTATTGGCTGGACAAGTTTCTGACTGATGTCGTCATGCTGAGAGAGTGCAAAGTCCCACCCTCTCGCGTTCAAGCCTATCTTTTATCCAAGGCGCTCGACTTGAACCATCAGGTTTCCCATTTCGAAGCCAAACACATGGGGAGGTTCTCGCGATTTATAGGAGGGCTCGTGAGGTGGGGCGCAAGCTTGCTCGGTCGAAAAGGAATTCAATCATCGTCTTTCAGGGCGCTGTTGGAAGTCGTCTACGATTCACCTAGAGAAGTGATGATCGATTACATAGCCTACGACTACTACGATCCGTTTTGTGCACACAGTTTTCAGCTCCCCAGTCTCTCGCAACTTTGGAAAACGCCTGCGCATCCTTTTGATGGATTTCGCAATAGTCTTTTCAGTAAATGGTGGGACTGGCGAATTTTGCCCGAGGGACTCAGGTTTTTTTCAGAACTGCTTGCCGAATCATATCCAGGAAAACCATTATTAATTGCTGAAAATGGCATGGCAAATCGCCGTGACCACGACAATCAATCTCAAATGAGAGCCGACGGCATGATGCGAAGTGAGTTTATTCGTCTCCATGCCGGCGAGGTGGTTGAATTGGTGCGAAGGGGTCTTCCCTTGAAGGGTTATATGTACTGGTCGCTTTTCGATAACTACGAATGGGGAACTTACTCCGCAAGATTCGGGCTGTTTAGCCTTGATTATCAGGAAAGTACTGAACGATGTGTCGAGGATCACTGGGGTGATCGGCCATCTGAGGTCTACGCGGACATTATTCGATCGAAAGCAGCTTCAATTGCAAGCAAATAAGCTGAGGGATTCTTTCAGGAGAAGAGGTTCAACAGGGCTGTCATCTTTGAGTGAAACACCCCGAATACCCTGACTTAAGCCTTTGAGCATGAGGTAGCAGATCTTATTGGCGGCGGTTCGATAATCTAGACCATCAGGTTCTCGAATATTGGAAAGACAGTTTCGCTCCGCATCGCTATTTCCGGTTGCTGGTGCAATGGTGATGTAGGCGCCAAGGCTGTCAGCCGATGAGAGCCCGGGGCGTTCCCCAATCAACATGAGGCTGACCCGAGACCTCAATGCAACGCCAATTTCATCGGATAGGGCCACCCTCCCGTTGGGAACCAGAAGGATTGGGCTTGTCGAAAGGCCGCAGCCTTGGAGTGACTCGCTCAGCACCTCAAGAAAATTGAGCGCGTGAGTTTCGACCGCGGTGGTTGATAGTCCATTAGAGATGATTAGGGCCACATCTAACCCTTTCGCACCGGATTCCTCCAAGGTATCAAGACTGTCTTTGGTGAGGCTGCGACCCCAATCAGGCCGTTGAAGATAGAGGACTCTTGAATAGGCCTTGGATTCAAGTCGGATGGCTTTCCCGAATCGTTTCTCCACCGCCATGTGAAAGCGCTCGCAGTCCCACTCCTTCCAGACGGCATCGCGTGCCTCGGCATGGGCCAGCTGAAAATCCATGAGAGATGCTGTGCGTTGTGCTGCACCTGCGCTGCCTTGTCCGATTCGGGCCCGAGTAAAGGCCTTGAGGGTATGCCAGGGGTCCATCAGTGGCTCCTTTCAATCTGATCGGTAAAGTTTTCAATCAGCTGCGAGCGCCTTGGGCTTTGGATCAGTCGTTGGTTATCATCAAAAAGCCCCATTTTTTCCAGCCAAGCTTCAAATTCAGGTGCTGGCCTCTTATCGAGCACTTCTCGAATGAAAAGCGCATCGTGGAACGAGGTGCTTTGGTAGGCCAGCATGATGTCATCACAGCCTGGGATTCCCATGATGTAGTTACAGCCTGCGACGCCCAGTAATGTGAGCAGGTTATCCATATCGTTCTGGTCGGCTTCAGCATGGTTGGTGTAGCAAACGTCACATCCCATCGGAAGCCCCATTAACTTTCCGCAAAAATGGTCTTCAAGGCCTGCGCGGATGATCTGTTTTGCATCGTAAAGATATTCGGGGCCGATAAAGCCTACGACCGTGTTCACCAAAAGGGGCGAAAACTCACGAGCGACGGCATACGCTCTGGCTTCCAGCGTTTGGGCATCTACCGCATGATGGGCATTTGCTGAAAGCGCGCTGCCCTGACCGGTTTCAAAATACATGAGGTTCTGCCCAAGCGTGCCTCGCTTTTGGGATTCCGCCATCGCTTTGGCTTCTCTTAGCATCGCAAGATCGACACCAAAACTCCTGTTGGCCGCTTCTGTCCCTGCAATTGACTGAAAAACAAGATCCACGGGATAGCCCTGTTGGATCAGCTCCATGGTTGTCGTGACGTGCGAGAGGACGCAGGATTGAGTCGGGATGGCGTACCGCTCAATCAGATCCGACATGAGATGAATCAGACGGCCGACATTACCCAGGTGGTCGGTCGCCGGATTGATGCCGATGACGGCATCGCCGCTGCCATAAAGGAGGCCATCCAGGATAGTGGCGGCAATACCTTGGATGTCATCGGTTGGATGGTTGGGCTGGAGGCGAGTTGAAAGACGACCCTCGAGGCCCAAAGTGTTTCTAAATCGAGTCACGACGCGGCATTTCCGGGCGACCGAAATCAGGTCCTGATTGCGCATGATCTTGCTCACCGCCGCCGCCATTTCGGGAGTGATCCCCCATGCCTGAGTGCTTGGATCGCCCGGGTGGGAAAGGAGCCATTCACGAAACTCTCCGACTGAGAGGTTTCGTATAGGGGCAAAGGCCAATTCATCGTGGCGATCCAGAATCAGTCGAGAGACTTCATCGGATTCCGGAGAAATCAGGGGTTCATCAAGAAACCTTTGGAGCGGCACCTCAGAAAGGCATATTTGAGCAAGGGCGCGTTCAACCTCGGATTCTGCAGCCAGTCCAGCCAGCTCATCGGCCGATCGTCTGGGACTTGCCTTGGCCATGAGAGTCCTGAGATTCCCGAATGGATAGTGGCGTCCCTTATGGGTGATTGCGTAGCTGTTCGGCATCGTCGCCGATCCTCCGAATTGCCTGAATGACAATTTTATCTCCGGAGTGTGACAGCTCCGGGAAGGTTGGGCGACGGGCTAGCAGGGATGATGCTTATGGGTGGCGATCTGCAGAGCCTAAGTATTTTTCATAGGCTTCGATCCAGTTGTTCCGGATTTCTTCCTGTGCCTGGGACAGGCTCAGCTCACCTTTACAGACCTTTTCATGGAGAATGCCTTCGAGGTAGTCCTTGCGACGGGCGGACCATTTGGTGATTAGAAGTTGGGGCCATATGTTCTTGGCCTCCGTTGGGCTGCCGCCCAGGGAGAGAGGAACGAGATGGTCCATCTGGTAGTGCTTGGTATTCTCGTCGGGGTAGCCGTAAGCCGCGATTTGTTCCTTTTCGGTTTTTTCCAGGAAGGACTTAGGTGGCATATGGCCCTCGGTCCATGTGAAATGACCGGCCTTGCAAATGGTTTCCTTGATGTTGGACTGCATGACTTCGGGGTCCAAAGCGCCCGGAGTCAGTGTGGTGTCCGGAAGATCACCGGCCCATGTAGTGGCGGACGCCATCAGGAGGAAGAGGCAAAGAAGCGGTTTTTTGAGCATGACAGTCTCCAGAATCAGCTGGGACCATTAAACCATAAAAATCATATGGTCTTTATGGCGCCTCGCAAGATTTCAGAAGGTTCTGGAATTAGCGGAATTGGAGGGCGGGCCTACTAGAGAGGGATCAGCAGCTTTCCCAGGTGATAGCACCGCAACGAGGTTTTCCCTTGGTGGGTGCTTCTGCGTCCCGTTGGGACTCCATCAGGCCGCAACTGGTCAGACTGAAGAAAAGCACGAACCAAAGGACTGGCCTGAAAATGCGGACTGACTTCATCGGGTTTCGTAACGTTTTTTCGGGTAACACGGGTATCTTGGGAATACTAGCATGGGCGTCCAACGCATCTGAAATTGGGATTTTCGCTGTGGAGCAATCGCAGCCTGTTCCCACCTCACGGCATCAAGCCATTCTCAGTGAATCAGAAATCCCTTCCTACATATGGGGTGGAGTTTCAATGGGCCAGAAAACAGGCATATTCGGCCTCGCATTGAATCCTGTAGGAAGCTTCTTTTCCGCAGCCGCTGACCCGGATTCTGTAATTAGCCCATACAGGGCCCATGGGGGCACCCTCGACGTTTCTGGCAGACATCTCTTCTGTCTTTACATTGGCGCATTCGAGATCTTTTTGTCCGGTTTTTTGCGCCAAAGATTCTGCTGACCCTAGGTCATGACTCAAGAACCGCTTGTCGATCGTTGCATCATGCTGCACTGCGGCACAGGCACTTAGAAGTAGAGACAGTAAAAACAGCAGTGCCGTTGAGATTTGTTTGTCATAAATAAGCATGAGTCTCCTCAAAGGGGCGCTGTGATTAGGACTGGGGGCCTTACCAGCCCATGAAAACGGACGCAGATACCGTATTCATGCTGGTGTAAGAACTGTAGGGCAGATCGGGCTTGGACTTATTGGCTATGAGGTTCATGTATCCAAATTCCAAACGTGTATTTTCGTTGTAGATCCAGCTGATTCCTGCAAAAGCTCGATTCTGATTGAATCCTGAGTAGCCGCCATTGGGGTTATTGGTGACGTTATTCACATTGAAGAAGAATTCGTCCCAGACGACCAACCCCAAGCGTGGCTCGAATTCGAAGGGATGAATGATTTTGATCAGGGTGCGTGGTCGAATGCCTGGTGCATCCCCTCGAGTAAAGCGCATTTCAACCATTTCCCTGAGGGTGACGGTGCCAAGTTTGGTGGGAAAGATGTAACGAATCGCTGGCCATGCATCTTGTTCACCTACATACCCCTGGCCGTAGTTTTCAGTCGGAAGATACGTATATCCCGCCCAAAGCGTTAAGCGATCGGTCAGAGCGTACCCCATGGCCGTCCGCATCATCCCCTGATAGAAGTTCATGTTTTCCATTGAGTTCGCGTTATTGAATCGCCCTTGTGTCTCGAGCCAGAGTCGAGTTGTGCTCAGGCGATCATCGAGGCTGGAGAGATTTCCTTCAGCAACCGCCTGAGTCCAGAATCCTGTTGATTCGGTGATTCCTTTCGGCGGTGGCGCCGCTTTCAATGGCGGTGCAACGCTCCAAACAAGGAGTACTGACAGGCAAGGCCCACCTGTTCGGAGGGTTCTAGATCGCCTGGTCACTTCGATATCAAACGATCGCTCGATTAATGAAGCATCGGCAATTGCCTTTGCATAGGGCAAACTAGACGACGGCTGGGGGATTTTCGTCATCCGGGGTAAGGCGAAGCCTTTTAGGTGACCCAAAATTTGGCCGATTTTTTGACGCATCAAGTGAACATAATCAATGAATGAAGTTACGAGTAGCCTGAATTGGGTCGATCATATCGTTACGGGCTATAGCACCCATGTCATTGTGGCTTCGATCATTCTGTCATGTCTTGGGCAGATGACCTTCCGAAAATTGTTGGGGCCTCGGCGCCTGAAGTCATGTCATGAGGTTGGAGGCTATTACTTTTCGGTAGTGGGTACCTTTTATGCCGTTCTGGTTGGCCTCATTATTTTTGATGCGCAGGCGCGTTTTGATGATGCCAAAAAAGATGTGGAGACTGAGGCGAGCGCCCTTTTCATGATTCATCTTCACGCGGCTCGATTGCCCCAACCTCAGGGCGCTGAGATTCAGTCTCTGGTCAAAATCTACGCCAATCGAGTCATCGATTATGAATGGGAAACCATGAAGAACGGTTATCGTGATGACGTGGCTCGAGGCCTATTGGTCGACGTGAGCAAAAAGGTGGATGCGATTGAGCCCAAAAGCGAGGGTCAGGGGATTGTCTACGATAAGGTGCAGGACGAGTTGACCACGGCTTGGACCATGCGACGAGAACGCATCAGCCATGTTGAGTATCGATTGCCAGACCTTGAATGGGAGGTCCTTCTGATTGGAGGAATGGTCACAGTCGTCTTCAGCTACTTTTTTGTGCTTGAAAGCCTCTGGATGCAGGCATCGATGACCGCCCTCATGTCGCTGGTGATTGCATTCAATATCTATGTCGTCGTCGAACTTTCCAATCCTTATCTTGGCAGGATTGTCGTTTCGAAAAACCCGTTCCAGGTCGTCACTGCGAAGCTTCCGACTTTTTGAGGCCAAAATTGGAGCTGAGTCCGCCTCGGGGGTTGCCGCCGGGGCCAGGCGGCAACCTAATTTTGCCTATCCTTCAGGCTATTTGAACGTTGCGCCCACCGTTCTGGCGGCCGTCATGCTCACGCTGCAGCTTCCAGTTCCCGTGCAGGCGCCGGTCCATCCGGTGAATCTTTTCCCTGCTGAGGGGGTTGCGCTCAATGTCACCTGGGTGCCCGCGCTGAAAGCATACTGGCAAGTGGTCCCACAGCGGATGCCGAGGGGGGTGCTACTGACGCTGCCACTTCCAGACTTATTCACCTTGAGAACGTAGGTCGATGTGGCAAACGTCACCGTCACGGATTTGGAAGCCGAAAGGCTCACGGAGCAGGTGGTTCCCCTGCTGCTGGTACAGCCTGACCATCCGCTGACGCCGGAGCCTGCTGAAGGTGTTGCTGTCAGAGTGACGGTGGATCCTGTTGCAAAACTGGCCGAGCACACGGTGCCACAATTGATGCCTGCTGGGGTGCTGGTGAGGGTCCCGCTTCCCGTTTTGGAGACGGTCAACGTGCTGTTAGCAGGGGCAAATGTCGCGGCAACCGATTTTGCTGCACTCATGGTGACATTACAGCTGGTTCCACTGGCGCTGGTGCAACCCGTCCAGCCCGAAAGCACATAGCCTGTGGCTGGGGTCGCCGTTAGGGTGACGTTTGAGCCATTGGTAAAGCTTCCTGAACATGTGGTGCCGCAATCAATTCCTGCGGGGCTGCTGGCGACAGAACCGTTGCCGGTCTTGGAAACATTAAGAGCGTAGGTCGAAGGTGCAAAGGTCGCAGCGACGGTCTTGGCTGCGGTCAGTGTCACACTACAGGTCGTTCCCGAACTACTGGTGCAGCCGGACCAGCCGCTGAAGAGGTAACCTGCAGCAGGCGTCGCGGTCAGATTGACCAAACTTCCAGAGGTGTAGGTAGCGCTGCAGGTGGCTCCGCAATCAATGCCCGCTGGCGTGCTGGTGACGCTCCCATTTCCACTCTTGGATACAGTCAGGGCAAAAGATGGCAGGCTGAAGTTGGCAGTGACCAACGCGGGATTGGCCATGTTGACTGAGCAGGGGCTACTGGATCCTGAGCAGGCACCGGACCAACCGATAAACTGGGAGCCGCTCGCGGGTGTTGCGGTAAGGCTCACGGATGTCCCCGGTGCGAAGCTGGTATTGCAATTGGTTGTGCACGAAATTCCTGAAGGGGCGCTTGTGACGGAACCGCTTCCGGTGACGCTGACGCTCAAGGTGTTAGCTGCTGCGGTCACCCAGGTTGAGGCGTAACCCACGCGAGAGTTTTGGCCATTCGGATCGTACTTGATCTGCATGTAGCCATTGTTTCCCCAGCCAGATCCCCAGGAGTTTCTCAACAGCCAGCTCTGGGTTGAATCATCCCAACCCACCAGCAAAACGGCATGGTTAACCGAACCATTACAGGCATTTGTGGTTGGGCTATAGACCCCGGAAGAGGCTCCGTAGCTGTACCAGCCATTGTCGACACAGACTGAGGTTGCCACCGCACCATACGTCATGATGGCATTCTGGATATCGGCTGTAGCTCCAATGCTATTGGCAACAGGGGCTACCGATCCCCAGGATCCGGAGCGAATGGGGTGATTTTGAATGGCCTGACAGGTTCCGTTGGTGGCGCTGTAAGGAAGGTCAGATTCCTTGACCGCGCCAATGAACAACTGGCTGTTTGCCAAGGTTCCAACGTGATAGTGGTGTGCCCACCAGCCACCGTTGCAGTTATAGCCCTCCTTATTACAGGACACCAGGAACTGTTCCGAGAGATCCACACTTCCTGAGGATTGGAGGCCCGCCTTGACGACGGCCACTTCCTGAACGCCGACAGTTGCAAAGGCCCAGCAGGAGCCACAGGCCTTTTGATCACGAATCGTACTTGGGATCAGGTTCAGTGATCTTGCATCATAGGATGAGGGGACGGCAGACAGAGCCCGGGTCGAAAGGGTGGATCCTGGCAAGGGGAGTATGCCGCCGATTGCGCCCGCATTGGGCGAAGACATGGTTTCGGTGTGCGCGGCGATTTCGGGGTCAACCAGAGGGATGTGTCCATCGCTGCCAATATGAGTAACTTTGAGGGATAGTTTGGTCTTCGCTGAGGCAGACTCAAAAGGGCGCCGGTAAGAGAGGTGAGCAGCCCCTAGGTTGCTTTTGGCCTTGACCCTGAGATGGCGAATCGCAGGGGCGCCGAGAGTTCTTGAAGGGGTGTCGGGTGCTTCATCGCTGATCGATATCGAATTAGTCCCCTTATCACCAATGGCCCATTGGTAGCCTGTACTGGGGTTGTACTGGAGGTCAAGAACCAGTCCCTGATTGTCTTTGGGAACATCGACATCAATATCGGTCGGTGAATCCAGAATTTCGAGGCGGTCGCTCCCTTTGCTGAAAAGGAGTTGCTGGAGTTCCGTTGCACTGTTCGAGCCCGATGCCGTCAGTTTTCCGCGCACAATTTGGTTTTGAACACCGCGAGCGGTCAGGCTTTTGGACGTATCCCCAAGATGAGTCTGCCGGACAAGAGGTTGAGAGGGATCGCTTGCAATTTCAATCTGCCAGGAGAGCTGCGAATCCCCGCTGGCCGCATATGTTCCAGCTGGAAGACCAACAATAAGGATAAGGGAGACAAGACGCCTTAAGATGGTATGCAACATGGCAGAGCCTCGAAACGGTAGCCAAGCGAAGGGACTGAAATAAAAATGGGCTTTAAACCCTCATTGACGAATTATGCCCTTGATTCCATTTGGGTTTAAAGAGTTTATTTGAAGAATTGGGTCTTTTAATTGAAGTCATAGGGGAAGCGATTTCGATCAAGAACTTTATATTCTTTGATGGCTTCGCTATGTCGTCCCGGTAGTCATGATTTCCAAACGTGAATGGATTGAAGCTAATCCGTCCATTTTTGCCAGCGTCTTCGTGCAGGGTTTGTAATCGTGGAAAGAGTACTTTGCGCTCCATGGTAAAAAGGGATGGCTCAGTTTGACTGTAGGATCCAAAGCGCTACAGGTGGAGTTTCAATCCTTTAGCCAGAGAGGGCATTGGTTCAACTTGGTGGAACATTGCAGCTGAATCTAGAGCCTTATGTGCCTGCATCGATTCGATCCATGGCCTCCAGAGCCTTCAGATAAGGCAGTGTTGATACGCTGATTTCACCTCGCATGGGGTTATCCAGTACGGCGATGAGGGCGATCATTCCGGCCAGGAAAACCACATAAAATCCGGTTAGCAGGAGATGCGTTCTGAGTGATGGAAGATGGAAAAAAAAGGTGATTGGAATGGTCAGGAAGGCACCACCAATGATGACGAGCCAAAGCGCACTTGGGATCCCAATATCCAGTCCATTTACGCGCATTCTTCTTGCTCTCACCATGTCGGAGAATGCTGAAACTGCTTCGGCATAATTTGCGGGTTGGTTTTTTGCCTTGGCCTCATAATCCGCAAGCTTTTTGTGAAGGGAGGTAATTAAATCGACACCACTCAGAAGGGCTTTCCCGTGCTGATGTGCTGGCCACGAAACCTCAATGATGTCCTTTGTGTAGATTTTGATCCCCGCCAAAATGGCCGCGTGCGATGGATCTTTGAGAACGTTTACGCAACGGTAAAGTTGGATCAGCGAGGAGGCCTCTTCATCGACAAGGTCATTTAACTTGTCATAGTTCTGCCAAGTGGCAACAGCCACCAATCCCAGCAAAAGCCCATAAAGCATACCGACGGCGCCAAAAATCGCGCTTACCGCTTGATCGGTCTCATGGGATTTATGGAAATGTTTGTTAATGATTCCACGGGTGGCAATCAGTGCGGTCAGGGATACAAACAAGAAGATAGCCTTGATGCCCAAGCCAAGTTCAAGGCTAGGTATATCGTAAATCCAGTACATATCCATAACGACAACCTTTCTTCATGTCTGGTGCTGATCAATAGTGCCTGGGCGCCCTCGCATTTGATCTACCCATGGATGGCTTAAATGGACCGATTCTGACGACGCGTCCGGCAAGTCGGGTGATGCCAATCATCAACTCCCAGCATGCGTTGAGGCCGATTCCTCATCTATACCGAGAGCATCTGGAAATTTTAAACCAGAAGTGTCCTCGATAATCTCAATCTGATGATGAATGCTGGAACCAATGTTTGCCCGTTTGCTTACCGATTCTCGGTTCCGGGACACCCGTCAGCCAAGGTTTCTTCAAGGCTCAGCTATACGAATTGGTTACTTTGAGTGGGGCGGATTAGTTCAGTATTTGGATTGCGCTCATACCCCTATGCCGATCTCCAGAGGGCTCCTTTGCTTTAGGAATGTTCACCTTTTGTATTTGCTTAAGTGAGTGACTCTGGGGGGAATGCATATTTGTACACAGGGTCGATGGCATGTGTTGCATCCAATCGGATGATTTCCTTGATTCGACCATCATCAATCCCATAGACACAACCATGGAGTGTAGGGGACTGACGCATGGCCCAAGCTTCCTGGATGATGGAAGTATGAGCAATATTGAAGATCTGCTGCGTAACGTTAAGCTCAACAAGACGGTGATAGGCCTCCTCATCTCCCAAGCCCGACTCAAATCTTGCTCGGTTGGTTACATAGAGATCTTTGATGTGCTTGAGCCATTTGTTAACCATCAGAAGTCGAGGGGACTGCCCCTCCATTGCCGCCCGAATCCCTCCACAATTGTAATGGCCACAAACAACGACATGTTTGACCCTCAGAACGTCGACTGCATACTGGAGAACGCTCAGCGAATTGAAGTCAGTGGAGATGAATTGATTGGCGATATTGCGATGTACAAACATCTCCCCAGGCTCGGCATTCACAACAATTTCAGAGGGGACCCGGCTGTCTGAACAGCCAATCCAGAGGACTTCGGGCGTTTGCTGATGGCTAAGTCGTTTAAAGAAGTTTGGAGTTGATTCGATCTTCTCTTCGGCCCAAGCTTCATTGTCCAGAAGCATTCGTTCAAAGATATCCATTCATTCCTCCTTTGCCTTTTCGGCTGTCTTTATAAATCCATCGACCAGCTCCCCGGAATAGCCAAGAACGTTTCTGAGCCTGACTGACAAGCCTTTTGCCTCCATTCCTTCGTGAAAGTCGATGATGCAATCAAGGATATCCCTGTCAATGAATCGGGCAAGACTGCCATCAATCAGGACGCAACTATTGGGTTCCACAGCATCCAGAATTGCCCTGAACCTGTGCTTATTGAGGAATGTGACGTCTTTTCTGAATCGGATTAGGTAGTTAGATTCTTTCCGGACAAGGGAAATTGCAGAGTGAAAGTTCGAACGAATCACGAAAATGAGTCCGATGACTGTTCCGATCATGATCCCTTTAAGCAAGTCATCGATCATGATTGCGATGATGGTAATAGCGAAGGGAATGAACTGGTTTCGACCGCGACGGTACATTTCTAGAAAAGCCGTGGGCTTGGCGAGCTTAAAGCCCGTCATTAAAAGGATTGCAGCCAACGTTGCGAGCGGAATCGAGTTCATCAGATCGGCAAAAAGCAGAACGCTGCAGAGGAGAAGAACGCCATGCGTGAAAGAGGCTAGTTTGGTTTTGCCGCCTGCATTCACATTGGCTGAACTTCTCACGATTACTGAGGTAATTGGAAGGCCGCCTAAAAGGGCGCTGATCATGTTTCCAACGCCTTGTGCCTTGAGTTCCCGGTTGGCGGGGGCCTGCCTCCGTAAGGGATCGAGACGGTCCACCGCCTCAAGACTAAGCAGCGTTTCAATGCTGGCCACAATGGCGATGGTCAGAGCTGCTTCATAGACTTTGGGATTCTTCCATTGGGAAAAATCTGGTTGAAGCAAAGATCCGAACAAATGCGAAAGATTTTCATGCTCGGGAAGAGTCACGAAATGCTGGTCTGCAATCTCAAAAAGGGTGCCAGTCGTTGAGGCTTGAAAAATAAGTCCCCAGACGACAGCTAAGAGTGGCCCCGGGATAATGGTGGCGGGGGTAAAGCCCCGTTTGCCTAAGTAATCCCAGATCAGCATGATTCCTAAAGCGCCGAGGCAGACGGTTGTCGCGCCCCATGAAATGTAACGGAGTGCCCGCTCAATTTCATGCAACAAAGAAAGAGGTGATTCTGGCGAATAGGTTTCATCGACAATGAGATCGGCGCCATAGCCCACAGCATGCGGAATCTGCTTGATGATAAGAATGAGGCCAATCGAAACGAGCATCCCGCGGATGACCGCGTTTGGAATGAATGAACCAATCGACCCCGCGCCGAGGTATCCGAAGACCAGTTGAATCCCTCCTGCTAAAAGGCCTGCGAGCAAGAAAGCCTCGAATTGTCCGAGCTCCTGTACAGCCGAGAAAGTGATGGCGGTGAGACCGGCGGCAGGCCCTGAGACGCTGAGTTGAGAGCCGCTGAGGATCGACACGATGAGGCCGCCAACAATGCCGGCAACGATCCCTGAAAAGAGCGGGGCTCCCGACGCAAGAGCAACGCCCAAGCACAAGGGGAGGGCAACAAGGAAAACAACGACTCCAGCAGGGATGTCATGCTTGAGGTTGTCCATACGATTTGTCATCACGCGTACTCGACTGAATTAGACGGGTATGAAATTTAGAGGTCCAGAGGTCATGATAGTCCTGATTTGTGACAATCTGGTTCAAATCCACAATTTTTTAATAAGTGGTTTATTTGAACCGGGCATATTGGTCGTGAGCACTGCGGATAATTTAGGGCGTTAAAGGCAGGGCAGGCGATCCAAGAGTGTTCGTTCTGATTGGTGCCGAGCTCGAGCTCACCAACCACTTGAATCTGAAAATCCTGAAGTTTTTGATGCGCCATCTCATTGCAAGTGCCTGACAGAAGTCGGGATAATTTCGGGGGAAGTGGCTGCGGAAATTGGGTGAGTTGGCCTGCTTGATCAGGGTCAATTTTGACGTTGGCCTTTTGATCTGCTGGCCCGACTAGACGGCCATCAAAAAGGCTGAACGCTTTGATGGCCAATTGGCTTAGAGGTCGAATATCTGGGTCTTTTCTGTCGATGAGCTCGACTAGCGCTATAAGGCTCTGGCTGATATTGAACGAGGCTTACGAGTCCTAAAATCCGACTGCCGTGTAACGATTGAGGCGGGGGGCGTCCCAAGTTTGATTGGGGCTTTTTTACATGGGAAAAATCCCTATCAGATGGTATGAAAACCATGGCTTGAGTTGCCTGGTAAGTTTTTCAATTTGCTCGACCATTTAGTTGTTTTCGTGTCTCCGATCAAGGACCATAGTATGAGCCGTGAAGAACCTTTTGGGCGGTTTCTAAAGGTTGCTTTGAGGCTAGAAATTGGCCTTTGTAGGGCTCGCCGAAAAGCATGATCATATAAAGGTTTGTGGCGGCCACGAACGTCATAATCAAAATGCAGAACTCATGTGCCTTTCGGCTTTTTATTTGAAAGAAATAACCAGATATTAGTGTTGCCAACGTGCTAATCCAAAGGCATGCCCATTCAGCAGCGGGGATTCCCTCTCTCGCGGAATCAATTCGCATTCGCCGCAAATCTGTCGCGTCTAGTATCCGATCAAGAAGCAAAGAAAAGATAGCCTTATTGTTTTCTGAGACAGGCTCGATTGACTGTATGGCTTCAAGAAGGGACCTCAGCTTCTTTCTGGCCTTGTAGTTGTCGGTATCTTCCTGCATATTCTGCCAGTCTGTGGAAATGATCTCATCGAGATATTCGGATGTGATGACTTGTATTTGGTGACCTTTTTCTTTGGGGACGATCTGGTTCGATAACTCATAAATTGCAACAAGCGCGCCAGCTTCTCCAGATATGTCTTTTTCTGCATCCAGATATTTTCCGATGGCGTCAGTGACTATCAGGCCCAACAGTACAGCATAGAGGGTTCCTACAACCTGAAAGAAATTACCGGTTGAATCCTGAAGGCTGGAGAATACGGCTTCCGGGATTATTTTTCTTAAAATTCTTAACCCAAGCATCGCAAGAAAGCTTGCGCATAGGATTAGGGTTATTCCAATTGGGTAGTAATCTATAAATATATTCATTAAATAAACTTTTTTGTTTTTTTCAACCTAAATAAGTATGAGCTTATCAAGTGATTGGGTTGCCGGAAATCCATTTTCCATTGGTTTTGGTTTAGCTGAGCGTTTCGGTTGAGGTGATCTTTGTCCAGACGCTCTCCCTGTCCTAGTCCCTGTCCAACTCAAGGGGTCCATTGCTAAGGGTGAGGGAGACCTGGGTCAGTAAACAGATGGGACGGTCGAACGGTTACGGCTGAGGGAATGGAAGAGCGCCTTCAGTTGTTACCCAGGCGTCAC
>CAYQOJ010000033.1:16136-20815 GCA_964419105.1 uncultured Methylococcus sp. | reverse complement strand
AAGAAGTAAGCTTCAAGGTGCATCGCCCCGCCCATAAGAGGTGGGGCGATGAGATCTAAACCTGAATACTCAGGTTTTTTTGATGTAGAGATCCGTGATCGTCCCTTCGATCATTTCAGCGGCAAAGGGGAAGGTCTCTGAGAGCGTGGGATGGGGATGAATGGTCAGCGCGATATCTTCCACATCGGCGCCCATTTCCAGCGCCAACACCGACTCCCCAATCAATTCACCGGCATTTGGTCCAACGATACCGGTTCCAAGGATTCTTTTCGTCTCCTTGTCGACGATCATCTTCGTCAAGCCCTCTCGGCGCCCAATCCCCAGCGCGCGGCCACTCGCCGCCCACGGGAAGGTGGCCTTTTCGTAGGCAATCCCCTGCGCCTTGGCCTGCGTTTCAGTCAGCCCCATCCAGGCGATTTCTGGATCCGTATAGGCGACCGACGGAATCGTCAGCGCCTGGAAAGCGGATTTATGACCTGCAATGACTTCGGCCGCCACCTTGGCTTCATGGGTGGCCTTGTGGGCCAACATGGGGTTTCCGACGACATCGCCGATGGCAAAGATGTGAGGAATATTGGTTCTTTGGGTTCGATCGACGGGAATAAAGCCTCGCTCATCCACCGTGACACCCGCCTTTTCAGCACCGATGAGTCCGCCATTGGGCCGGCGGCCGACAGCGAGAAGCACCTTATCGAAAACAGCGGAGGCTGGAGCGCCCTCCCCTTCAAAGAAGACCTCAAGCCCTTCCGCCTTGGCATCAATTCGAGTCACCTTGGTCTTAAGGTAGATATTTTCATACCACTTCGCAATCCGCTGGTGCAGCGGCTTCACGAGATCCGCATCACAGCCAGGGACGAGCTGGTCCATCAATTCAACCACCGTGATGGCAGAACCCAAGGCGTGATAGACCGTCGCCATCTCAAGACCGATGATGCCTCCCCCGATGATCAGGAGACGCTTCGGAATATCCTTGAGTTCCAATGCGCCGGTTGAATCGATCAGGCGCGAATCGTCGTGAGGAAAGCTTGGGATTTTTACCGGCTGTGAACCCACTGCAATGATGCAGTGGTCAAACGTGATGGTTGAAGCCCCTTCCGGCCCCGCGACATCGAGGCTTTTGTCGGACGCGAACGTTCCAACGCCTTGGACGACTGTGACGCCCCGCTGTTTAGCCATCGAGGCCAGACCCATAGTGAGCGTCTTGACCACGCGATTCTTGTGATCGCGGACTTTGTCGAGATCGATCACCGGCGCACCAAAAGACACCCCGGTTGAGGCACTCTCGGCCGTCTCATGGATGATCTGGGCAGAGTGCAGTAGCGCTTTTGAAGGGATACAACCGACATTAAGGCAAACGCCACCCAGAGTCGGGAATCGCTCGACCAAAACGACCTTTTTGCCAAGATCTGCAGCCCGGAATGCGGCGGTATAACCACCGGGACCGCCGCCGAGGACCAAAACCTCGGCGTGGAGGGAATCGCTTGCGCTCATTTCGAGACGGTGCCTCAGGTAATGGATGACAAATTAAAGCAGTACGCGACGCATGTCCTGGAGCGTCCGGCTCAGATGCACGATGAAGCGTGCTCCTTCGGCGCCATCAATCACGCGATGATCGTAGGACAGAGACAAGGGCAGCATCAGGCGAGGCACGAACTGCCCATTCTGATAGACCGGCTTCATCTGGTTCTTCGAAAGTCCCAAGATGGCCACTTCAGGGGCGTTGATGATCGGCGTGAAGGCTGTACCCCCAATGCCTCCAAGGCTTGAGATGGTGAAGCAGCCGCCTTCCATGTCACCCCCGCGAAGCTTCTTGTTCCGCGCCTTCTGACTGAGCTCAGAGAGCTCCTGAGCAATTTCAAAAAGACTCTTCTGATCGACATCACGGACGACTGGTACGACCAAGCCCTCCGGCGTATCAACAGCCACACCGATGTGGAAGTACTTCTTGAGGATCAGGGTGTCGCCCGTCGCATTGAGCGATGCGTTGAAGGTGGGATGCGCCTTGAGGGCAGAAGCCACCGCCTTCATCACAAAAGGCAGGAAAGAAAGTTTCACGCCCCGCTTCTCCGCTTCCGCCTTTAAAGACACGCGGAAGGCCTCAAGCTCGGTGATATCCGCATCGTCGTACTGGGTCACATGCGGGATGGAAACCCAGTTTCGATGCAGATTAGGGCCTGATAGCTTCTGAATTCGCGTCAGACCCTGACTTTCAACCGGACCAAAACGGCTGTAATCAATCTCAGGAAGCGCAGGGAAAGCAAATCCAAGACCTGAAGAAGCTCCACCGTCGCGAATTTGCGTCAAGGTGGCTTTGACGTAGGCCTGGACGTCTTCACGGGAAATGCGATTCTTGGGGGCAGTCCCCTTGACGCGCGTCAAATCGACGCCCAACTCCCGTGCGAACTTTCGAATGGCCGGACTGGCGTGAGGCTGCGCGCCACCTGGAGTCGATTCGACCGGTGCCGCAGGAAGACTTGCAGGACGAGCCATACTTGCGGCCGGAGCGGCTGTTGCCGGTGCTGCAGGAGCTTGTGCAGGCGCTTGAGGGGCGGCAACGACGGTAGCCGCCGTTTCAAGCACCAAAATGACAGCGCCCTGGCTGACCCGGTCACCGGCTTTGAGCCTGACTTCCTTCACGACGCCCGCCTTGGGGGAAGGCAGCTCCATGGCAGATTTGTCACTCTCCAGCGTCACCAGCGAGTCCTCCTGACGGATGACATCACCGGCCTTGACCAGGACCTCAATGACTTCGATATCCTTGAAATCGCCGATATCAGGAACCTTGATCTCCTCGATGCCGCCCGGCACCTCGACGGTCTGAGGCGAAGGTGCCGGGGCTTGAGGTGCAACTGCCGCGGGTGCAGGTGCAGGTTCTGACTTGGCCGGTGCTTGCGGAGCCGCTTCTGGCACAGCAGCCTTGCCCTCCTCGACCTCCAGCACCAGAATCAGCGAGCCCTTACTGACCCGATCGCCCGCCTTGACGTCAAGGCGAGTCACCAAACCCCCAATCGGGGAAGGCACCTCCATCGCCGACTTGTCGCTTTCAAGCGTGATCAGGGAGTCTTCCGGCTTTACCACATCGCCCGGCTTGACCAGAACTTCGATGACCTCAATATCCTTGAAGTCACCGATATCGGGGACGTGGACTTCTTTCAGAGCAGCAGCCATGGATTGCCTCAGACGGTCAGCGGGTTGGGCTTTTCGGGATCGATGCCAAGCTTCTTAACGGCTTCAGCGACGACCTTGACGGGAATCTCGCCCTCGTCGGCCAAGGCCTTGAGCGCTGCGAGCGTAATGTAGTTGCGATCCACTTCGAAGAAACGACGCAGTTCGGAACGGCGATCGCTCCGACCAAAGCCATCCGCGCCGAGTACCGAGTAACTCCGCGGCACATAGGGACGAATCTGGTCGGCCACGGTCCGCATGTAGTCCGATGCTGCCACGACTGGACCCTTAGTCGGTGCCAATTGCTCCTCGACATAGCTGATCTTGCGTGGCTGGTCAGGATGCATGAGGTTCCAGCGCTCCTTGTCGATGCCATCCCGACGAAGCTCGTTGAAGCTGGTCACACTCCAGACATCCGCATCGATCTTGTACTCACGCTTGAGGATATCAGCCGCCGCGAGGGTTTCACGAAGAATGGTCCCTGCACCCAGCAGCTGGATCTTGGCTGACTTTCCGGCTTCCCGGATGCGGTACATGCCCTTGACGATGCCCTCGCGGGAACCTTCCGGCATGGCCGGATGGGCATAGTTTTCGTTCATGACGGTCAGGTAGTAGAAGACCTGCTCTCCGTCCTGGTACATCCGGCGCAGACCATCTTGAATGATCACCGCTAATTCGTAGGCGTAACAGGGATCATAGGCCACGCAGTTCGGAATCGCCGACATGCCAAGGAGGCTGTGGCCATCCTGATGCTGAAGACCTTCACCTGCCAGTGTGGTTCGGCCTGCGGTACCCCCCACAAGGAATCCCTTGGCCCGCATATCGCCTGCGGCCCACATCAGGTCGCCGATGCGCTGGAAACCGAACATCGAGTAGTAGATGTAGAACGGGATCATCTGGACGTTATGGTTACTGTAGGCCGTGCCAGCAGCAATCCAAGAGCACATCGCCCCTGATTCATTGATCCCTTCCTCGAGAATCTGTCCGGACTTGTCCTCTCGGTAGTACATGACGCTGTCCGAATCTTCAGGCTCATAAAGCTGTCCGACTGAAGAGTAGATCCGGTACTGCCTGAACAGGCTGTCCATGCCGAAGGTGCGCGCCTCATCGGGAACGATCGGCACCACATATCGGCCCACTTTGTTGTCCCTGAGCAGCTGGGTCAGGATGCGAACAAAAGCCATGGTGGTGGACATGTCACGATCTTCGCTGCTCTTGAGCATGGCTTCAAAGAGCTGAAGATCCGGAACCTGAATATGCGGAGCCTCACGGCGACGCTGCGGCATGGGTCCACCCAGTGCCTCACGTCGAGCCCGCATGTACTGCATTTCCGCACTGTCTTCCGGCGGACGGTAATACGGAACTTCCGGAATCTTGTCGTCTGCAATTGGAATACTGAAACGATCACGGAATGCACGGATCGAGGCATCATCCAGCTTTTTCTGCTGGTGAGTCGACATCCGGCCTTCGCCGACAGGTCCCATCCCGTAGCCTTTGACGGTCTTGGCCAAAAT
>CAYQOJ010000033.1:4831-16126 GCA_964419105.1 uncultured Methylococcus sp. | reverse complement strand
CGGTGTGCTGGGACGCTGCAGCGTAGGCTGCGTAGACCTTATGGGCATCATGCCCACCCCGATTGAGGCGCCAGATGTCCTCATCGGTCATGTTGGAGACCATTTCCTTGAGTTCGGGATATTTCCCGAAGAAATGCTCGCGGGTATAGGCGCCGCCCTTGGCCTTGTAGGCCTGGTACTCGCCGTCCACGGCTTCTTCCATCCGTTTCTTGAGAAGTCCCTTGGTGTCTTTCGCCAGAAGGGGATCCCACTGGGAACCCCAGATGACCTTGATGACGTTCCAGCCCGCACCGCGGAAATTTGCTTCCAGTTCCTGAATGATCTTGCCATCCCCGCGAACCGGTCCGTCCAGACGCTGGAGATTACAGTTGATCACGAAGACGAGGTTATCCAGCTTCTCGCGGCCTGCAAGACCAATGGCACCCAGCGATTCGGGTTCGTCCATCTCGCCATCGCCACAGTAACACCAGGTCTTGCGACCTGCCGTACTGAGGATGCCGCGATCTTCAAGGTATTTCATGAAGCGAGCCTGGTAGATCGACATGATCGGCCCAAGCCCCATCGAAACCGTCGGGAACTGCCAGAAATCGGGCATCAACCAAGGATGAGGATAAGAGCTCAAGCCCTTGCCCTCTCCTTCAATTTCCGCACGGAAGAAATCCAGCTGCTCCTCGCTCAAACGCCCTTCAAGGAACGCTCGGGCGTAGATTCCAGGTGCAGCATGCCCCTGGAAGTAGACCAGATCTCCACCAAAATCCTTGCTTGCCGCCCGGAAAAAATGATTGAAGCCGATATCGTAAAGGGTTGCCGCCGAGGCGAAACTCGCAATATGTCCGCCGTATTCCGTTGATCTTCGATTCGCCCTGACCACCATGGCCATTGCGTTCCAGCGAATATAGGAACGGATGCGATTCTCGATGGTGGCATCCCCTGGAAGGCGGGCCTCCATGTGGGATGGGATCGTATTGATGTATGCAGTATTGGCCTTGTAGGGGAGGTTAGCCCCGGCTCTTCGCGCATGATCGACCAGATTCTCGATCAGGAAGTGCGCACGTTCAATGCCTTCACTCCCGATGACGGAGGCAAGGGCATCAAGCCATTCGCGGGTTTCTTCTGGATCGGCATCATGTTGCAACTGAAGGTTCTGATTCATGCGGAGGATTGCACCCTTGGCGTATAGGACGATCGCAAAAGCAATCGGGACATTGGCGGATTATAGACAAGCCTGTCTGCCAGATTCCATTGATAGCGCGTTCACCAAGAACATCCCTTGCCTGAAAAAGCACCATTTGGGGGCAAATCCCCTTCAAAAACTCGGTCCGCGCTAGAATTACGCTCCCCTTTCACCTAAGGTAAAACCCCCATGAATCTAAAACGCAAATGCGCCGCTGAAGCCCTTGGGACCGCCTGGCTGGTGATTGGAGGATGTGGGGCGGCAGCCCTTGCGGGTCCAGGCATTGGAGGCATGGGTGTTGCGCTCGCCTTCGGATTGTCACTCATGGGCGGCATTTATGCGCTGGGTCATATTTCAGGGGGCCACTTCAACCCCGCCGTGAGTCTGGGGCTTACCGCAGCAGGCCGCTTTCCCCGTCGAAATCTCCCCTGGTACCTGATCTCTCAAGTCTTGGGCGCACTCATCGGCGCCGGCTTCATCCAACTGCTGTTGGTCGGAATGCCCGGGATGGATGAGACGCTTGCCCACGTCTCCAATGGCTACGGCGATCACTCCCCCAGTGGGTTTGGCGTTTTCGCTGCCCTCCTTGGCGAATCCGTTTTGACCTTTTTCTTCGTTCTGGTGGTCCTTGGGGCCACCGATGGCAGGGCACCTTCAGGATTTGCCGCACTGGCCATCGGCGGAACGCTGGTGGCGATTCATCTGGTGGGCATCCCCATCACGAATCTCTCCGTCAACCCTGCTCGCAGCACAGGTCCCGCCCTATGGACCGGTGGCTGGGCAATGGCCGAACTTTGGGTATTCTGGGTTGCCCCACTTTGGGGTGGCTATCTCGCAGGAAAAATCTACCGGCTGGTGGGACGACCCCTCTAGCTTTTTGGAAATCCGATCAAAGGTGACCTTGAACGGTTATTCCCCAATTGAAGGCCCAAGGGGAGAGCCGCAAGAGTTTCAATGTGATCCCACAGATGAAAGATGCTCAATTGATCAGTTGTTAGCTAATGCGTTGGTCGGCAAGGCCTTGAGCCTTTGAGACGCAAATCGCCCATAGCTCCGACTGTGATTTTTGACCCAGACAGCCGTCCCCAGATAGCCGGTGGGAAGCTCCGGCCCCTCCTCTTCAGATCTGAGATCTGAAAAAGGCACCATGGGACGCCTGTGATGGTCTGCATGCCGGGTCAAACCGAGAAAGAGGAAGTAGCTCACGGCCCCCTCGCATCGCCACGCGGTGTAATGATCCAGCGACTCATCCACCGTCAGCCCATAGTGCTGAAAGTAGTTCACCGCTTCAAGCAACCGAATAGCAACCCAGCTCAGGTAAAGCCAAATCAACGCTGCGAGCCCCCCGAATGCAAGGCCAAAGGCCACGAGCAGGAACACCTGGATCAATAGTCCCCGTCGGAAAGCCTTGGGATGAAGCCTCAAGGCCTGCTGCCACTGAGTGATGAACGAGCGCTTGAAAAAATCCGGATAGGTCTCGCCTCTGCGGGCGGTCGAGGGGTCTTGGGATCGGCCCAGATGACGGTGATGGCCGCCCCCATGAGCGAAGTAGAAGACGTCGGAAAAGACGAGAATCAGAAGCCCTCGCGCCATACGCCGGACCCAGCGCGGGCGACGATGCATCAATTCATGCGCTGGAGCAATCACCGAACAACAAAAGGTCGTTCCTCCCAACATCCTCAGCGCCAGAAGGTCTATACCCGTGACCCACCACTCACTGGCGACATAGGTCTCCGGCAGTTTTGCAACGAATGCCCCGAGCGCCAAAAGGTTGAGCGGCGCCAAAAACGCAATCAAGCCCAGGATGAACGAAAGATAAGGCTCTGCATCATCCGATGGAACCCGCCTGAGCTCCGGGCCAGAGAGGCAATCCATGACAATCAGACAGGGAACAGGGATGAGCCAGATCAAAGAGGCTTGAATGCCATGTGGACCTGTAACCAAAAATGCGAGCAAGGAGACCGGTAAAACCAGTGCGAGGGCAAAACCCCACCACCAAGGGACAAGACCCTCCTTGACCTCTTGGATTTCAGCAACCGGCGCCGTCATAAAGACCCGCCTCGAATCGAACTTCGATGCATCGTAAGGGTCACATGGAACGTGTAGAAAACATTAACATGCACCCGAATTCACACCTTGTACCCGCCCAAACCATTTCCTCCCCCATGAAACATCTCACCCTAACCGATGGCTAAGGGCTATTCCACCCTCGGTCCGACAGTCTACCTTGGGCTTGGTTCCACGTATCACGATCCTGCCGTCGCTTTGGTCGATGATTCCGGGCACGTTTTATTTGCCGAGGCACTGGAGCGCCCTCTCCAGTACAAGCGCGGCATCAATATGGAGCCTGACAACCCCTTCACCTTGCCCCGACTGCTTCTCGAGTACGCCGGGGACGCTGACCGCATCGTCATCGCCGGCAACTGGAAAGCGCGAAGGCCCTGGTACGAACGATTGGCGCATCGGATGGGCTGGCTGACGCCTCGGGGAATCCTTGAGTACCGTGGGCGGGAACTCGCCGCATGTCTCCCGACCTGGGAAATTAACTACATGCAATCCCTCCAGCACCAGGCCCTCAAACGCGCAGGACTGACACTTTCTCGAACGCTCCGCCATCACTTTGGTGGTGTCGCCATTGAATTTAAACATTTTGATCACCACCTGACCCATGCGGCTCTAGCGGCCTACGGAAGTCCCTTTGAAGATGCAGCATGCGCCGTGATTGACTCCTATGGTGAATCGGGATCCTTGGCCTTCTTCGAGTACGAGAAGGGGCAAATTACCCCGCTATATCAGTCGAGAGGCCCCCAAAGCCTTGGCTTTTTCTACATGAAATTGACCGAGCTTTGCGGGTTTGACTGGATGGCCGGCGAAGAATGGAAGGTCATGGGACTCGCCTCCTATGGGAAGACAGATCCTGAGCTTCTCGATCGCTTTCGCCGACTGATCCGGGTCGAGGGGTTCAACCTTCATCAGGATCGCCAGACCTTTTTCAAGAATCTTCGGTCCTTGGAGCGTTATCGTCGGCGCGTCGATACGCCGCCTGAAACTGTGGCTGACCTTGCTCATACCGGACAACAGTTCTTCATGGAGACGGTCAATGCCCTTCTCTCCGCCTTCAGAGTCAAGGGCGTATCGGGAAATCTCGTATTGGGTGGAGGTTGTGCCCTTAACTCTGTGACCAACGGCCAGATCCTTGAGAGCACCCCGTTCGATGCGCTCCATGTGCCTTCAGCACCAGCAGATGACGGCACCGCTCTGGGCGCGGCCCTTTTGGCCTACCATCAGGAACATCCGTCTGTGCCGAAACGAAGGGAAGTGCTCTCACCCTATCTTGGGAGCTCCGTCAACACGGCATCACTGGACCGCTTTGCCCGCTTCAGCGGCCTCCATGTGGAAGAATTGGAAGACAGCGACCTTTGGGCCCGAACGGCAGATCTTCTGGCTCAGGGGCAGATCGTTGGATGGATGAGGGGACGTGCTGAATTTGGTCCTCGGGCCTTAGGCCACCGGTCAATCCTTGCCGATCCCAGAGATCCGGGGATGATGGATCGCGTCAATCGCATCATTAAGTTTCGGGAACAGTTCAGACCCTACGCGCCATCGATCCTCCACGAATATGGACCCGACTATTTCGAGGCTTACCAGGACACACCCTACATGGACCGGACCCTGCGTTTCCGTCCAGACGTTCGCCAACGTGTTCCCGCCGTAGTTCACGTCGATGGCACCGGCCGACTCCAATCTGTCACCGCCCGAAGGAATCCTGACTTTCATGGCCTGATCAGCGCATTTCATCACCGCACGGGTGTTCCTCTCTTGCTGAACACCAGCTTTAACGTCATGGGAAAGCCCATCGTTCACTCTGTTGAAGATGCCTTTGCCGTGTTTCTGGGATCCGGCCTCGATGTGCTGGTCATCGGCAACCGCCTGTTCATGAAAGCGCCAGGTTCCTGATGCAACCCGAGTTTGATCTCGCACTGGGGCTCCTCCGCCCGACCCCTGTGGATGAGACGCTTGATCAGGGGGTGCGATGCCTTGAGGCGGATCTCCAATCCATCCCGCCTTTCGGTGGTGACCTCCGGGCCTTATGGTCCCCCCTTCGAGGGAATGGGAAAGACGGCCTCCAGGATGAGAAATGGACGCCTGTGAGATCCATTGCCCCCCTCTGGCTCAGTCGAATGGCACGCCCTGCGACCGGCGATAACGAACTTGAGGGGATCCTGTACCAGATCTTCTGCCGCTCGCTAGATCACCTCCAAGGACGGGTATCGTTTGATCATTATCACCGATCCCCGCTTCACCCCTCCGTCATGAGGCTTTGCATCAACCTTCTGACTCTGGGCCATTTCCCTCGCCGTTTTCTCCCTGAAATCGTGGGTATCACGCTGGCGCATGAGTCTTTGGCACTCGAGGGCACACCCCCTTTGAAGCCCCATCAACGGGCTATCGCCGCCCTGGAAAATGCGCTGCATCGGGGCTTAGATGAGGAAAGGATTCGGCAAGGATTTGCCCTCTACCGGGATGCCGCCTTGCGTGTTTTTTCAGCTCGGGGTGACGCCACACCCCATCTGACTCAACGCGAGGCCTTTGCCAAAATCGTGGCGGAAAAAGCTGAGGGGGCCAAGGGTTACCACGCAAAGGTTCAGCTCCAGGGTCGAACGCTGGATGAGTGGTTCGAACACCATGGCCATCAACCTGAGCCCCTGTTGAAGGCCTTGGAAGACTCTCCTCTGATCGACAAAGCGTGCCCTCTTGGAAGCCGGCTCATCAAGGCCATGAATTTCGGCGGGCCCATGTTTGGGGTCTTCAACCAAGAAGAACGAAATGCTGCTGAGTCATGGATCACATCACCCGAGTCATTTTCCCGAATCCATCCCTCCAGCGCGGCCTCAGCCATCGGCACCCATCGACGCACCAGCGACCGAAGCTCAAGACGACCCCGATCTAAGGGCACCAGGGACTTATTTCACCATCTCGTCGCCGCTGAAAATTCAACGGATCTTCCCAACGAAGGGACCAGGCTCATCCGGCGTATCCTTCAAAGAACGCAAAGGCTACAAAGGATCAACGTCCTTCCCAAGCCTTTTGACTATGAGCCCGCTCGGCTGGATGCATTTCTCCAGGATCGCCATCAGGCTGCCCTTCGAGAACCCAAACGCCGTTTTTTCTCTAATCGCCTCTCACGAGAGGATTGGGGCTGGACCCTCACCCAGCTGGCTCCAGCGGTCCTTGTCGATGGCGCCTGGCTTTCAGGCGTGGCTGCCATGCCTGCCCCACTCCAACCTTGGCATCTTGAACTCATCAAAATCCATGAAGATGAACTTGGAAACGGTGATCTAACGCAAAACCATCCCCGCATTTATCGTCGACTGCTTGAATCCATCGACGTTCATCTTCCCAAGATTACCGACCCGGCATTTGCACATGATGGGAGGATCTACACGAGCGCATTCACCTTTCCCTCCTACATGGTCGCCATGGGTTGGCACTACGCTCAATTTGAACCCGAATGTCTGGGCCTCAATCTTGCGATCGAGCTCAGCGGGCTTGGATCGGGCTATCAACAGGTTATTGAGTCCTTGAGACAGGCACGTATTGATCCCCTGATCGCCGAACTTCACCTCTCCATCGACAATTTGGCGTCAGGTCATGCCCGAAGAGCCCGGGATGCCATCGTGCTATATCTGGAAAATATCGCTCGAATCGAAGGCCCGATCGGAGAAGCGAGGGCTTGGAAACGAATCCACCGGGGTTTCCTCTCGTATCAGGTTGGGCTTTTTAGTGTCGGCTTACTAATACTGTCTCGATACCTTATATCGGGGAACATAAAAATTTCTAAGTGATGATGCGTCTCAACACCAACTGAGGCGTATGATGGCCGCTCTTGGCTTGATTCTAGGGCTCTTGGCCTACCCCACAATAAGGAGAATGCAAGATGACCGTTAATAGCGCTACGCCCATTGGTCTGCAAAATCGTGCTGCAGATGATTGTGTCATGGTGATCTTCGGTGGGACCGGGGATCTGGCCAAGAGAAAGTTGCTCCCCTCTCTTTACAACGTCGCACAGAAGGGTCTGCTCTCAGAGCACTTTGCGATCATCGGTACCGGTTCGAAGCCTTTGGAACCCGGCGTTTTCCAGAAACATCTCGTGGATGCCATCCGGGAATATGCCGGTAAAGACGTGGATGAAAATCTCGTCAAGTGGTTTGAAGAGCGAATCGGCTATGTCGGTGGCAACTTCAAGGATCCCGCCTTCTACAAGGAAATTGGCAAAGCCAGTGCGGAGATGAAGGAAAAGTTTGGTATCGGAAACCGACACTTCTACTACCTTTCGACCTCCCCTGACTTCTTCGGTGAAATTGTTGAGCAACTCGACAAGGCAGGCCTTGCAAAGGACGAGGGGGATCAGTGGCGCCGATTCATCATTGAAAAGCCTTTTGGCCATGATCTGGCCTCCGCCATTGAACTCAACAAACGCATCAAGAAGATTCTGAGCGAACGTCAGATCTTCCGAATTGACCACTATCTGGGCAAGGAAACAGTTCAGAACCTCATGGTGCTTCGATTTGCGAACAGCATTTTCGAACCCATCTGGAATCGACGCTACATCGACAACGTCCAGATCACTGCCGCAGAAACAGTCGGCGTTGAAATGCGTGCCTCGTATTACGAGGGAGCTGGCGCACTCAAAGACATGGTCCCCAACCATCTTCTGCAGCTGGTTTCTCTAACCGCCATGGAACCTCCGGTCTCTTTTGAGGCGGATGCTGTTCGTGATGAACAGACCAAGTTGCTGCGCGGCATTCAGAACCTGACACCTGAAGAAGTTCTGACCCAGGTGGTCCGGGGTCAGTATGGTGCCGGGCAACTGGGTGGCAAGGAATGTCCCGCCTATCGGACGGAGCCTAATGTCAATCCGGAGTCCAGCACGAACACCTTCGTGGCCCTCAAGCTCATGGTCGACAATTGGCGATGGGCGGGTGTTCCTTTCTACATTCGGACAGGTAAGCGCATGGCACAGCGATACACCAATATCGTGATCACGTTCCGCAAGGCTCCTTTCCTCCTTTTCAACAGCACGGACATTGATGAACTCCGCGATAACCGGTTGGTCATACGGATCCAGCCCGATGAAGGTGTTTCGCTCGAGTACGGCGCCAAGATTCCGGGGCCTTCCATGAAGCTTGGCACACTCAAGATGGACTTCAACTACAAGGACTACTTTGGACAGACGCCCAACACTGGTTACGAACGCCTGATGCTGGACTGCATGCTGGGGGATGCCACCCTATTCCAACGAGCGGACATGGTGGAAGCAGGCTGGAGTCTGATCCAGCCGATCCTGGATGTGTGGCATGCCCTGCCCCCCAGGAATTTCCCGAACTATCCTGCCGGATCTTTTGGTCCTGAAGCTTCCGACCAGCTCCTCGCGCAGGATGGTCGTTCTTGGTACAACGTCAGCTGATCAAAGGCCATTCAAAAAAACCAAACCAACCAACACGAAGGGCTGAATCATTCACCCCGGTCGATCCTTTTTAGCAACGGCGCGGGCTGCCTGCGCCATCACCACACCTTGGAGACCGCCGATGAGCCTTAATACCCTCGAACAACTTCGAGCCCTGACCGTCGTCGTTGCCGATACCGGTGACTTTCAGGCGATTCGCAAGTTCACCCCACGGGATACGACTACGAATCCCTCGTTGATCGCCGCCGCCGCCCAAATGCCCGAATACCAGGATGTTGTCGACGAGACCCTCCTGAGCGCCCGAAAAACTCTGGGGGCAGGTGCGAGCAACTCGGACGTCGTTTCACTGGCCTTCGATCGCCTGGCCGTCGCGTTCGGGCTTCGGATTCTGGAAATTGTCCCCGGACGAGTTTCAACGGAAGTCGATGCGCGACTGTCTTTCGATACCGAAAAAACCATTACGAAGGCCCATGAAATCATTGCCGCCTACCGAGAGGCCGGCATTCATTCTGACCGCGTCCTCATCAAGATTGCTTCAACTTGGGAAGGGATCAAGGCGGCTGAGGCCCTTCAGAAGGAAGGCATCAACTGTAACCTGACACTGCTGTTCGGACTTCATCAGGCCGCTGCCTGTGCTGAAGCCGGCGTCAAGCTGATCTCTCCCTTTGTTGGACGCATCCTGGACTGGTACAAGAAAGATACCGGTAAGGACTATGCCGCACACGAAGACCCGGGTGTACTCTCTGTCACCCGGATCTATCACTACTACAAGAAGTTCGGATACGGCACTGAAATCATGGGCGCCAGCTTCCGGAATACGGGTGAGATCAAAGAGCTTGCCGGCTGCGACCTTCTGACCATTTCACCGAACCTTCTGGCCGAACTTGAAGCGGATTCAACCCCGATCATCAGGAAGCTGACCCCTGAAGCTGCCAAGGCCTCAGCTGAGACCCGGATCAGCATCGACGAAGCCACTTTCAGAGCGATGCACGCAGAAGATCGCATGGCCTCCGAAAAGCTGGCCGAAGGCATTCAGGGCTTTACCAAAGCGCTTGAAAATACAGAAAAACTCCTCAGCCATCGTCTCCTTCAGTTGGAAGAGGGTCCCAAGGCTGCCAAAGCCGCAACTGACCTCTTTCAAATCTACGATCACAACGGCGATGGAAAGATTTCCCGGGAGGAATGGCTCGGAACAGATGCCATCTTCGACGCACTGGATGTCGACAAGGATGGCGTGGTTACGCTGAATGAACTTCGGAGCGGTCTGGGCGCGCTGATTAATCTCGCATTGGCCCAATAAGGCTGAGGATAGGCTTTCCCGGACGGAACCTTGCGTTCCGCCCGGAAAGTCTTCTCAAGGGCCTCGCACGGGGCCCTCCCTCACGATTAGTTACACTTGACAGTTACAGTCGGCCTAACGCCGTAGTAACGAGATGACTTGGTCACAGAGAGCGTGTTGCTCTTTTCGTCATAATCGTAGGCGGTGGTGTAGCCCCCTTCCTGGTTGGTGATGATTTTGGCCGAGTAATCTGGCTTTTTCAGCTCTTCACCCGATTCCAGATAGAGTCCGTTTTTGTGGCGAACCAAAACGTTTGTGCCACAAACAAACTCTCCAATGACATCCTCCTTATTCCAGGAAACTTTCTCAGGGGCCGAAGGGGCAGGTGTCGGCTTATTAGCGGTGGCTGAACATCCGCCCAAGATCAGGGACGCAGCAAGCAGGGAAAAAAGGACGGACTTCATCAAATTCGCTCCGGTCAGATTAAGAAATGCGGTCCGGGGAATTTCCGGAAACGCCAAAGGGACCGCCCGCCAAAACGGGCAAAATCGATCTTAACCGATGCCGCCCTGGCGATTTAGATCGTCTTTTTATTTCGTTATTCCAGAAGCCCTGGCGCTTTTCAGCGCTATCGAATCCTGAATATACTGACTTCCTTCTTGAGGCTCTCGATCGCACCCTCAAGCTGCTGAGTCGCATCACCCATGGCCTTGACCGAGGCTTGAGTGGACTGCGCGGTGTCCTTAAGGCCTTCCATGGCATCGCGAATCTGCCGGGCGCCACTCGATTGAGAGCGCATACTTTCATGCACCTCGGCAAAGCGGGGCAACATGAATCGCACCCGGTCAAGGATTTCCGAAAAACGCCCGTTACTCTCCTGAGTATCCTTGACGCTCCGATCCACCTTTTCGGCAAAACGCTGCATTTCACTGACGCCGCCGGAGACTGCATCCTTCATTTCCTGAACCATCTGCTCAATGTCGAGGGTCGCCAGCGCTGTCTGATCTGCGAGCCTTCGAATTTCTCGGGCCAGAACCGCAAAACCAACTCCATATTCTCCGGCTTTATCCGCCTCCATCGACGCATTCAAGGAAAGGAGATTAGTCTGATCGGCGATCTTAGTGATGGTTGTCGTCACGCTGGCAATGATCTCCGTCCGCTCGGCAATCATCCCAAGACGTCTTGAAACCGAACTTGAGGCCTCCACCAGATCTCTCATGACCGACTCCATTCGCCCGAGGGACTCCTGCCCCTCATTCGCCAACTGGCTCGTTTCATTGGTGACGTGCGTGACCGAGGTCATGGTATTCAAAAGCTCATCGGAAGTCGCCGAAATCTCTTGTGTTGCTGCAGCAATTTCATTGGTGGCAAGAC
>CAYQOJ010000033.1:0-4821 GCA_964419105.1 uncultured Methylococcus sp. | reverse complement strand
TGGCAAGACTCAGCCGGGTGGCTCCTTCCCCCTGGTTGCGTGACATTTCGCTCAATTGAACCACCGTCTGGGCCAGGTGACCGGTCGAGTGCTGGACTTCCCCAATCAGCGAGTTGAGATGACTGACCATCCGAGCCAAAGCCGAATTGAGTTTGCCAATCTCATCCGTACCATGCCCCTTGAGCTGGACTGAAAGATCACCGGCTGCAACCTGCTCGGCCGCATCCACGGCCTCGCCAACCGGCGCTAAAACCCGACGCGTAAAGCCAGCGAGAATCAGAAAACCCAGGACCAGAGAGAGCACTGAGGTGAGACTTGCAATCCCCAACTCACGATAAAGCAACTCCTCCAATGCGCCAGTCGACATGTGGATCAAAATAGCCCCTCGGACTGTATCGGTCATCCGGCTGCTCCGGGCTGCTTCGGAGAGGCCCTCATCCAAATGTGCGCTGGTCATCAAAGGCGCTGCCACAGAAATGTGATTGCCATCCAGACGACTTTGGGCATTGGCCTGATTGATCACATCCGTCAACATGCTGAAATCCTGGGCTGACAGGGCCCGATGGCTCATGTCACCCTCGTCATCCGCAAATTGCTGTACCCGCCCGCCGATGTCGACCACCCAGATCCGAAAGATCACACTTTCGTTGACCATGTGGTCCAGAAGCTGCTGGACCCCAATGGACTGATTCAGAATATCCAGCATGCTGCCATCGAGTCCCACCTGAACGATGCGAGGATGGTCTACGCCGGAGACGCCAACATATTTGTAGGGCTTTCCATCGACCTCTCTGGGGATCACGCCCTGAACCACTGACTGCGGAGCTTTGGCCGAAAGCAGGTGATAAAATTCCGACGCCTGTGGTTGTGCTTTGGGATCGGAAAGGAATTGAAAACCCCGGTCCCCTGAAGTATCGAGATAGGCTTTGCCATTGGCATCGGTGACCAGAATCTCGCTCAGCCCATCCTCGCTGACCATCGTGGTGAGTCGGTCTCGAATCTGACTCATCGGCAACTTGCACTGCTCAGCCACGGCGATGAACTGACTGATGATCTTGGCGCTCGCCACCATGTCCATTGAGACAATATTCTCGGAACCCCGCTCGACCTTCTGACTGACTTCGATACTGCGACCGACCACACTCGCCAGAAGCTGGCCATCTCTTCCCGCCTGATCCAGCATGGCATCTCTCGAATAAAGGCCCATGGCTGTGATCGAGCCTAGGACGCTCAATGCGAGTAGCGGAAGCACAACGCGCAGAAGTCGAGTTTGAAAACGCATGTCAATCCAGAGATAACGAGAAAGGGTCCGCCATAAGGGCGATGCACGTTAAACTAATTTGCCAAGGGCTGAGCCGAATCTTATCCCGATTTTAAGGCCCCCATGTTGGTATTGCCGCCGGAACACCCCATCAATGAGAAAACCTGACCACATTACCTATTGGACGGACGACCGCCCCCCGGCTCACATTGCGGCGGCGATGGCACTCCAGCAACTGTCGTTTCTCTCCGTGTACCTGGTGGTTTCACCCTTCTTTGCCCGAACGCTTCAGCTTGATTCGGATGCATCAATGCAGTTGGTTTCCGCAACACTCCTCGCTTCAGGGTTTGGTGTGGTCCTCCAGACCGTCAGCAGATGGGGCGTCGGTGCCCGATTGTTTTGCCCCCTGCAGGCAACCTCCTCCACCTTTGGCGCACTGGTCCTCGCCAAAACGACGGGCGGACTGAGCGCCGTTTTTGGCGGTGTTGGAATCGTCGGCCTGACGCAAGTCCTTTTTAGCTTTGCCTTTCACCGGTTTCGCGGCATTTTCAATCTCCAGGTCGCAGGAGTTGCCGTCCTTTTAATTGGGCTTGGGCTTGGGCATAACGGACTGAGCCTGATACTTGAACCCAAAGATATCGAACTGACCACGACCCAACAGTGGATCGGTTTCGTCGCAACACTCGGCACAATGATTGTGGCTAATGTCTGGTTCAAGGGTTTTATCCATCTTTTCTCCGCCTTCATTGGACTGGCGACCGGTTTTCTGGCTTGCCTTGCGACGGTCCATATTCCGGAAAGCACTCAGACCATGATCGCGAATTCGCCCTGGTTTTATGTGCCAAAGATGACATTTGGCAGCTGGAGTGTCGATACGCAAAGTCTTCCTGCGGTGATGATGACCGGACTTTTCCTGGCTCTACATGCCTTTGGGGGACTCGTTGCTTCTCAGCGGTTTAACGATGCCGACTGGAAGCGTCCCGAAATGAACCAGATTCAGCGAGGCATCGTCGCAGAGGGTCTAACCAACGTCCTCAGTGCCTTACTGCACGGGGTCCCGATCACCTCGAGTGGGGGCGCCGTTACGATGGCAGCCGCGACCGGATGCACCAGCCGCTACATCGCGCTGTGGCTGGGTGGATTTAGTGTGCTGCTAGCCTTCATGCCCAAGGTCATTTTGTTTTGGACCTTGTTACCAGACGTTTTGATGGGCTCGGCGATGATCTTTCTGAGCTGTTTCACCATGATGGCAGGGCTTCAGATCATCACTTCACGACTCCTCGATAATCGAAAAATCATCGCCATTGGCTTTGGAATACTTCTCGGAATCAACTTTGAGTCACACGGCACCGCGCTTCTTGAAAGCACACCCACATGGCTTCAGCCGGTCCTCTTCTCCAGTGTCAGCATCGGAATCTTTTCGACTTTGGCCCTAACCATGCTGTTCAGGCTGGGTTCAACGACGCGGGAGCGACGCAGATTTGATGCCTGCCATACTTCCCAAACCATGCTTGCTGAGTTCCTCGAGCACCAAGGAAAGAGCTGGGGGGCTGCTCGTGAACTCGTGCAGCGTTCAGTCTATGCAACGTGGCAGGTTTTTGAACTCTTAACCCAGTATGAACTGTTTCTCGATACGGGAGAGGGCAAGGAGACGGTCGAGGTTGAGACCCTGTCCAATGAGTTCACCTTCTCAGTCATCATCCGATACCCGGGGCTTTCTGTGCCCCTGGCGATGACACCTCCAAGTGCTGAAGAACTGATTGAAAATGAGACCGGTGTCCTTCAGATGGCTGGTTTTCTTATCCGTCAGCTTGCCGACGAGGTGTCCACGGAATTCAGTTCAGAGAAAGAGCACCGCGGGGAGCGGCACGCCGATCTTGAGGAAGACGAGGAGGAGCTCGATCAGAAGCAGCAACACACCGCGGAGCTCCGTCTCGTCTTTAAGCTATAGGCACCCGAAAACTTTGACCGCCTTAGAAAGCGACGTTTCGCTCTCTTTGAGCGACCGCCGCTATATAGTCGGGCATCGCCTTGATCTCAGAGCCTGCAACCAGATCCTCTGGCTTAATCCCTCGCGCAACGGCACATGCACCGCAGACCCAAATGGGAATCCCGGCCAACTGAACCGCCATGAGCAAATCCTTAAGGGGTGTGAGATTGACGCCAGTCACGTGGTCTGCCACCCCTTCACGGGCAAGATTGACGGCCTCGTTCCAAAGCCAAAGCACGACATCGTGCCCAGACTCCCCTGCACTTTTGGCTGCAATAAAGGGAAGGCTCGCCATCGTGGGATCATCCGTTCCACGGCTAGCTGAAATAATAAAAGTCGTCACATGTCCCTCCAAGCGGCAAACAGGGGATAAAAGATCACTCCACCCGCCCACATGTGTGGCGGGCTAAGTGATCTTTTCTAAATGTCCAGGAAACCCGGACAGATGATCAAACGATCAGGGAAAGGAGAACAATTCCACCGACCAGCCAAATGGCCTTGGGATACTTTTTACGAAGATCGGCTACTGAAGACTGATCAATCTTTTTGATCCACTCCTTTGCAGTCGATGTGGCGGTGCCGGTTTCTTTTGTTGCTGCCATGGGTATCTCCTAAAAAGGGAAGCAATTGAACATTCCAGTGCAAGAGTCTACACAATTCAACGAGACCCAACGGTCCGTAAAAAAACCCGAGCGCACCTAAAATCCCTTGCCCTAGAATCCATGCATCCCAGGGTGAAACAACCCTTCAAGAGAAAAAATAGCTGTGCAAAATATCGACCCATTCTGGAATAGGATTGAACTGGTTGTTTTTGACGTCGATGGCACTCTCTATGCGCAAAGACCCCTTAGGATCCGCATGCTGGGCGCCCTCTTTTTGCATACGCTCACCTCAGGTTCGCTTGAAACCATCAAGGTGCTGAAGCATTTTCGCCAGATACGGGAAGAGCTCGGGAATGAGGGAGTTCATAACTTCGAGACCACTCGGCTTGAGAGAACCTCGCTGATAACGGGAATCCCCCCCGAGAAAGTCGCGCAGATCGTCCAAGAGTGGATTGAAATCCGACCTCTGGCCTACCTAAAAGCCTGTCGTTACCCAGGCTTGACGAAGGTTTTCCAGAGCCTTCGTTCCCGTGGGATCAAAATTGGCGTCTTCTCAGATTACCCGGCAAGCCAGAAACTCAAGGCCATGGACCTTGAAGCTGATTTTGTCATTTCGGCCGAAGACGAGGTGGTCGGGGTGTTAAAGCCTAATCCCCGAGGATTGATGCTACTGATGGAGAGAGCGCAGACTTCGCCATCAAAGACATTGATGATCGGCGATCGCATTGATCGCGATGGGGAGGCCGCCCAAAGAGCCGGCACCCTGAGCCTGATTCGAAGCGCCAAATCGGTCCCGGGCTGGACCTGTTTTCAATCCTATGAGCAAGCCCCATTCAGCATTTCTGAAACTCACAGAGCGAATCCCATGAAAAATCTTGCCGTTTGGATCATTTTGGCCCTGATGCTAGTCAGCCTGTCACTCGGGATCGTGATTCTGACCGTCCTGCAACGCTGAATCGCCTTAAAAG
>CAYQOJ010000032.1:18022-21820 GCA_964419105.1 uncultured Methylococcus sp. | reverse complement strand
GTCCGCCAGCCGATGCCAGAATGAACCAACTTTCTGACGGACAGCCCATCACCCCCGAAAGGTTGGTGAACCAACTCCTGGAATTCACCGAATCCTCTTGCAAGGAGGCCTACTCAGACTTCGAGGAAAGACTTGAACTCGAATCCGTCGAGTATGGGATTTCCGAAGAGACCCTGACCGCTGTCTTTCTCAATCGAAGCGATGAAGATCGGGAGAGAATGCTGGCGTGGTTCATCGCAACCAATCTAGCCGTTGGTGGCGTCTATTTTCTTGGTCGTTTCAACCGTGAGTTCGTCAGGCTGGCCTTACAGCAGCTTAGAGCGAGCGCTCTTGAAAGATTTGAGGACACCCTCGGGCCGGAGGCGAACCAGCCTTTTGACATGGTCAGGCGGCTACTAAGGGAAGGCGGATTTGATGCCTATCAGGCTGGAATGGTGACCTTTCTCAGTTTGATTGGCTACCTCGATCATGAGGACGCGACTAAGGCGACCCTCGATACGGAATTCCTCAACGATTTTCGTATGGATTTCACCAAGAGCATCCCATACCTTCATAAAGCAGAGCTCAGTCTCGGCGCAAATTGATAGACTCCCCCATCAGGGCGGCAGAATTCCCAGTTCGTGCAAGTGCCCGCAGTCCTTCAGGAGACTAAAGATGCCGGTAACTGTAACGTCACGCTTTTGCTTCTTCAGGACATTCTTGACCGCTATAGCAGCCCTTGTCCTGACCGGCTGCTACGACTACCGTCCACTCACCAGCAATCCAGGCGGCCCCGAAAGCCCCAAAGGTCGATCCTCCTCTCTCCAGTCAGACGCCGAGGAAAAGGCCGCTCTGGCCGTAAAGAATTGTACGGATCAGTTTCCTGAAGCTGCAGGTCAAAAGGCGGCTCGAGTCCGCTGCATCGTGACAACGACCGATGCGATCTGGGACAAATCGGTTCCCGAAGGCAGCGAAGCTCGCCACGCCTTGGGGAGTTATGCGATCCAGCTCGCCGAGCGAGAAGATCGCGGGGAAATCACCCGCGAACAAGCGGAGAACCTGTACCTGCAATTCCTCCAACAAACGCCAGGCATGGCAATCCCTCCAAAACACAGCCCCTAGGGCCGAAACGAGGCGCAAGGTGCGAACATCACCCTTCCTGATTGCTTTGGTTCTGTGGGTTGCCTGCCTCAGCGGGTGCGCCAACGGCTATTCGGCCTATGGCCCAGGATACGGCTACCGACCCTATTATGGTTATGGTTACAGCGGATTTGGCCACCCTTATTACGGAGGGTACTACGGGCGTTATGGCGGCTGGAGCCGGGGCTACTATGGCCGCGGCGGATGGGCTGGTCGTGGATGGGGCGGCGGCTTTGGTGGGCGCCGTTAGTTAAAACAAGATCTGAGAGATTCGGGACATGTTAAGAAAAACCAGCGCTGTTCTGATGGCGATCTACCTCGTCGGTTGCTCAACTGTCCCTAGCGGACCTAGCGCCCTTGCCCTGCCGGGAGATAAAGCCAGTGAAAGCCAATTTCGTGGAGACGAAAAAGCCTGTCGAACTTTTGCACACGAAGAGCTTCTCAGCTGCTCGCACAAGCCAAAATCCCTCGAAGAAGCTCAACTCCACTTCGACATCAATTACCTCCAGTGCATGTACACCAAAGGCCATCTGATCCCCATTTCAGGAGAGATCCTGACGGATAAGACTGGATCTGCGCCGTCGCCAGTGCCAGAAAAAAGTTATCGATAATAAAAACAGCGCACCCACTTCGGCGAAGGGACTGCCTGTCAATCAGCAAGAGAGTTTGATAGGATTTCCCAAGGATGTGGGGGTACTTTTATGTGCCCACGTGCCCTTAAGCGTGTTGCCCAAGGGCTTGATGAATCAAAATAAAGATAAGAAACGGGACTTGCCATGACTGAAGAAACGACACCCTTTGCAATCCTCTTCCTCCAGGCGTTTGCAGGAAGCCTGACCGTCGTCGATGATTTTGGGTGTAGCAACTACAGAAATCATCTCCCCCGCTGGGTCTATCTGCTGATTCTGATCGGTATGACATACGCCTCACTCTAAGTTGCGGCAAGGCCTCTTGGCCTGACCTGACTACCAGCCCTCCTCCTGGGCTTCACCCGGCTTACGGGCGTAAATCGAGAGGATGAAGGTGGGCAACCACACCAAAACCTCTGCGGTAAAAAGGTACATCGAGTGCCGGGCGTTGCGCGCCGACAGAAGATGCGCAAAGTCATAAAGATCACTTGCGGCAATCACCGCGCAGATACTCGCGATCAACCAACGATGCCGGCACGCCCTTGAGAAGGCTATCAATGTCGGAAGCCAGATCAAGGTCTGAATCAAAAGCTCAGGAATTCTCATGTTTCGCACCCGCTCGAGATTAAGATGGGTGCTCAGGACTGTCTTGACCGCACCGGGACCAGAATAAGGCTTTTCAACGCAAATTGAAAAGGTCTAGTCAGAACTCGTTTGAGCCTTTGGGGTGTCCGACTTCGCCGTACTATCCCCACCCGCCAGATTTTTCTTTTTGTCCTGCGCTCCTTTGAAGTCGGTTTCGTACCAACCGCCCCCTTTCAGCCGAAACCCTGCTGCAGAAATCAGCTTGGAAAGCTCAAGATCACCACAGCTCGGGCATTCTTTGAGCGGATCGTCAGAAAGCTTCTGGAAAGCCTCCATTTCATGGCCACATGATTTACATCGATACTCGTAGATTGGCATTGTTCCTCCATGGGGCCGAGGATGATCCGAAACGTCTAACTTAAGGCCCGCCATACAACGCATTCTAACTGCTCTGGGAAACGACAACTGATGAAAGAGACTCACATGGACAATAAAGGGCGCAAGGAAAATCCGATTCCCGCTGTCGGCGTGGGCGGTCTGGTTTTTAATCGAGAGGGACAGGTTCTCTTAGTGGCCCGTCGAAATCCACCTCGAGCGGGCGAGTGGCATATCCCGGGAGGGCGGCTTGAACCTGGAGAATCCTTAACTGACTGCTGTAAAAGAGAGATCTGGGAAGAGACCGGAATTCAGGCGACCCCAGGAAATATCGTCGCCATCGCAGATCGCCAAATCGATGGATTTCACTATGTCATCATCGACTTTCTGGCAACACTTTCAGAAAATGAAGGCACCGCATTACCTCGTCCGGGGTCCGACGCATTGGATGCTGGCTGGTTTGATCCTGAGAACATGGATGAACTTCCTCTGGTAGAGGGTCTGAAGGAGGTCATCTCTGCTGGAAAACGGCTTGTCAGAGGCGAAAATAAGGGACTTTCGTTGGACAGCCATTATTCTTGGCTCTACGCTTGAAACTTGCACGAAAACTGGTGGACTAAGTAAGAACGTTTTTAGCCCCACGCCAAACCAAGAGAAGAACATGCCAAGCAGCACCTTCGAACTGATTGTCCTGAATTTCCTGAACCCTCTCCCCATGATTCATGGAGGGCATGACAGTGAATCCGGCCTGCTTGGGCTTGTCGACAAGCTACTGGAGGCCGCCATTTCGGCCATGGCGGGAGGATGGTCCCTTTTTGCTGGCATCGAGACGCTTGGAATGAACATTCATCCCTTGCTTGTGCACTTCCCAATCGCTCTTCTGATCTCGTTTGTCGTCATTGACAGTCTAGGCGCCATTTTCAAACTGCACGGTTGGCGCCGGCTGGGAACCCAACTCTTAGGGCTTGGAGCCCTCTCGACACTTCCGACGATCGCTGCAGGGTTTTGGGCGGCGTTCAACACTCCCCATGATGCCGCCACTCACGCGTTAATGGAGCACCATGAGCATGCAGGGATTGTCGTGGGCGTG
>CAYQOJ010000032.1:10647-18012 GCA_964419105.1 uncultured Methylococcus sp. | reverse complement strand
GATTTCGGTTACCCTCGCGTTATGGCGCATCCTTTGGGGGTTACCGAGGGATGTGATGGCCCGAACCCTGAGCGGCATACTCGTCTTCATTCTTGCCGCAGCCCTCGCTTTGGGTGCTGATTTGGGTGCCATGATGGTTTATGGCCATGGCGTCGCCGTAAAAACCAGTCCCCAGGCCGAGGCCCCCGTGAGCCATGTCCATGGCGGAGACTCCCAGAAGACGCACTAGCGCGGCATTTGAGCATCGCGATCGCCTGAGCGCATGCCCACTCGTCAATTCCATCCTGCAGTCAGGCACTGGTTCGAATCGACTTTCGACGGCCCTACGCCCGCTCAAGCTGAGGCGTGGGCCGAGATCCTGGCAGGCCACGACACACTCATCTCTGCTCCCACCGGTTCCGGCAAGACACTTGCGGCTTTCCTGACCGCCATTCACCACCTTGTAGAAGAAGCAGAAGGCGGGTTACTAAAAGACCAGACCCGGGTTGTCTACGTATCGCCGCTAAAAGCCCTCAGCAATGATATCCAAAAAAATCTGGAAGCCC
Source organism: uncultured Methylococcus sp. (assembly GCA_964419105.1). Classification (GTDB taxonomy): domain Bacteria; phylum Pseudomonadota; class Gammaproteobacteria; order Methylococcales; family Methylococcaceae; genus UBA6136. The sequence goes on along the minus strand of CAYQOJ010000032.1, from coordinate 17,467 downwards.
CGCTTACAGGTGTTCTCGAACAACTCGCCATCGAAGGATGCTTGCCCCCCCCCATTCGAACCAAGGTCAGAACCGGAGATACACCCGCCAGCGAACGCGCCCAAATGGGCAAAACCCCTCCCCACATCCTCGTCACAACACCCGAATCACTTTACATCCTCCTCACCAGTGAGAGTGGGCGCCGGATGCTTTCTGGGGTCAAAACGGTCATCGTGGATGAAATTCATGCGCTGCTTGAAAGTAAGCGTGGAGCCCACCTTGCCCTCTCCTTGGAACGCCTTGACCGCATCACTACCTGTCGGCCTCAACGAATTGGGCTTTCAGCAACCCAGAATCCCATCGAACGCGTCGCTCAATTCCTGACGGGCGGCCCTCCCTGCAAAATCGTAGATCAGGGCCACCGCCGGAGCCTTGATCTCTCAATCGAAGGGCCAGGGCTGCCCCTTGAAGCCGTGCTTTCAGGAGATCAGGCCAGTGATCTGTACGACCGGATGGCCGATCTGATCCGCGCCCACCGCGTCACCCTGATTTTCGTTAACACCCGAAGACTCTCAGAGCGTATCGCCCGAGCACTATCCGAACGAATTGGGAACGATAGGGTCACGTCCCATCACGGCAGTCTTTCGAAAGAGCAGCGATTAGATGCCGAGGATCGTTTAAAGACCGGAAAGCTCAAAGCGCTTGTGGCCACAGCATCCCTTGAATTGGGAATTGATGTTGGGGATGTGGATTTGGTTTGCCAGTTTGGCAGCACCCATGCCATATCGACTTTCCTCCAACGCGTCGGGCGATCGGGCCACTTTCAGGGCGGACGACCCAAAGGGCGACTCTTCCCGACCAGCCGCGACGATCTGATTGAATGCATCGCACTGGTTGATGCTGTTCGTCGAGGCGAACTGGATGTCCTGCGCATCCCGGACAAACCCCTCGATGTCCTCGCACAACAAATCGTAGCCATTGTGGCCTGTGAAGAAATCAGGGAAGACGCCCTTTATTCGCTTGTTCGACGTGCCCATCCCTACCGCGACCTTTCTCTGGATGAATATCACCAGGTCATCGAGATGCTTGCCTCTGGCTATGCCACCTCTCGCGGCCAGAGGGCAGCCTATCTCCACTGGGATCGGATCCACCAGGTTTTGCGCCCAAGAAAAGGCGCCCGCCTGACCGCCATCACCTGTGGTGGCGCGATACCGGACAACGCAGACTACCGTGTAATCCTGGAACCTCACGGGGAGTTCATCGGGACCGTCGATGAGGATTTCGCCATCGAAAGCATGTCGGGTGACATCTTCCAACTGGGTAATGCAAGTTGGCGGGTCCTTCGTCTCGATCAAGGCAACCTGCGGGTTGAGGATGCCCACAACCTCCCGCCCAGCATCCCTTTCTGGTTTGGTGAGGCCCCGGGAAGAACTCACGCACTCTCGCTCGCCATTTCGCGGCTCCGAGAGGAGCTCATGCAAGTTTTTGCTTCTCGAGATGACCCTTCCGTCACGGAAATAGCGGTCGAAACGCTCAAGACCCGTCTGAATCTCCCCGAAAACGCCCTGAGGCAGGCCGTAAATTATCTTTTCATTGCCTATCGGACACTCCTTTGCCTTCCAACTTTTGAGACACTCATTCTTGAGCGTTTTTTTGATGAAGCCGGCGGAATGCAGTTGATCATCCATGCACCGCTTGGGACCCGGGCAAACCGAGCATGGGGGCTTGCGCTTCGAAAGCGATTTTGCCGATCCTTCAACTTTGAGCTTCAGGCTGCCGCAACAGAAGATGCTGTTCTGCTTTCTTTGGGCACAAGCCAGAGTTTTGATCTGGCCGGCGTTTCCCGCTATCTCTCCAGCGCGTCCGTGCGCGACATCCTGATTCAAGCCCTGCTGGATGCCCCCCTGTTTACCGTCCGATGGCGCTGGAATGGCGTGAGCTCATTGGCTATTCGGCGATTTCAGGGCGGCAAAAAAACGCCACCCTATCTAGTCCGAATGCAATCTGAGGATTTGGTCACTGCGGTATTCCCGGATCAACTGGCTTGCCTTGAAAATATCGCCGGAGACCGGGAAATCCCCGATCATCCCTTGGTCAACCAGACAATCCAGGACTGTCTTTACGATGCCATGGATATCGAGCGCTTGGAGTCGGTCATTCGTGGCATCGAAGAGGGCAGGATCCAGGTCGAAGTAAGGGACTTGAGAGAGCCCTCCCCTCTTGCGGCAGAAATCGTGAACGCAAGGGCTTACAGTTTCCTGGACGGTGCCCCTCTGGAGGAAAGGCGAACCCGCGCCGTGGTTTCAAGACGCTGGCTGAATCCCGAGGAGGCCAACGATCTCTCGATTCTGGACCCGGCGAGTATCGAACAGGTGATTCAGTACGCCGCGCCTGCAATGGGCAGTCCGGATGAGGTCCATGACGCCCTGATGACGTTGGGCTACCTGTTCGACAGCGAAATCGAAACTTCCGCCCGTTGCCATCTTCAGCAGCTTCAGTGCGCTCATCGGGCCGTCCTTTTTCGGCAGGGCATCCATAGCCTATGGTTTGCCGCCGAGCGAATACCCTGGATCAAGAGTGTCTTCGGCAACCAGGGAAGCCCCATCGTATTGGAACCTCCAGAAATTGAGGCTCATCTGCCAAAGGCCCTCTTAAGTCCTACCCCGCGCCCCGAGGAGGCCCTAAGAGATCTCCTGAGATCACGACTTGGCGCCAGCGCCCCCTTGGACACACAAGCTCTGGCAACCCCCCTGGGGCTTTCATCCCCAGCCGTTGAATCGGCTCTGTGCGGGCTCGAAGCCGAAGGCACCGTCCTTCGGGGATCCTTTACCGGACAGAACACCCTCGAATGGTGTGACCGCAGGATTTTGGCCAGGATCCATCGAACCCGGATTCATGACCAGCGAAAAAAAGTCACCCAGGTCAGTGTGTCGCAGTTCACTCGTTTCTTGTTTGCCTGGCATCGCCTCTACCCTGAAAATCAGGCAGAGGGTGCCAGTGGACTTGCGAGCGTTCTAGAACAACTGGAAGGCTATGAAGCACCCGCTCGATCCTGGGAGGGAGACTTATTACCCGCTCGGCTTGCCCACTACGATCCAGCCTGGCTGGATCAATTATGTTTGTCGGGAAAGATTGTCTGGTCACGACTCAGGCGCCCTAGTTCAGGAACCAGTCCGATGAGGGCCACCCCCATCACCTTGTGCAGTCGACGCCGACTCCGGGTTTTCCAAACACTGGGGAGCGCACCCGAAAAAGAGGGGCTCAGCGCCTCCGCGAACCTAATCATTGAGCGAATAACCGAGAACGGAGCACTTTTTTTCGATGAGATCATCGAAACTACAGGACTTTTGCCCACTATCGTTGAAAAAGGTCTTGGCGAACTGGTTGCCCGCGGTTGGATTTATTCGGATGGATTTAGCGGCCTTAGGGGGCTTCTGGTTCCAGAGCAGCGCCGACAAAAATACCGTCAGTACCGCTTTGGGCTGGATGAGGCCGGACGCTGGAACTTGATTCAGGCCGGACCAGAAAACCCATCGAGCCCACAAACCGAAGCTGAAGTGGATGGCTTTGTTCGAACCCTTTTGAAACGTTACGGGGTTCTTTTCAAGTCGCTTATCGAAACCGAAACGCTGATGCCCAGCTGGATGGTTCTGCTGCCCCATCTGAGGCGAATGGAGTTGAGAGGAGATGTCCGCGGCGGACGATTTGTTGCGGGGGCCTTCGGGGAACAGTTCGCGTTACCCGAAGCGGTTGAGGGTCTGAGGCGGACTCAGACCCTATCCGATGATGACCGTCTGGTCGTCCTGAGTGCATGCGATCCAATTTGCCTTCAAGGTATCGTGACCTCAGGGGCAAAAATTCCTCGGCTACCTGGGAATCGGGTGCTCTATCGGGGAGGGATCGCCGTCGGTCACCGAATTGGCAAACATCCCGTTCTAGAAGATCCCGATGGACCGGATGCCTGGAAATTTAAGAGTCTTCTCATGAAGAGCTCGGCCCCCTCAAGCCTTAAGAGCTACCTTGAGTAAGGCAACGCCTCGGTTGTGCTTTCAAAGCCCTAGAGCGGTCAATCCCGGATGATCGTCCGGTCGGCGCCCCAGCGCCCAGCCGAACTTTCGCTCCTCAAACGGAATGGCAAGGTCATTGATGCTGGCAATTCGGACTCGCATTAAACCATTGGGATCAAATTCCCAATTTTCGTTTCCGTAGGATCTGAACCAATTTCCTTGCCCATCGTGCCATTCATAAGCAAAGCGAACGGCAATCCGGTGGGATCCATAGGCCCAAAGCTCTTTGCAGAGACGATAGTCAAGCTCCGTCTGCCACTTTCTCACCAAAAAATCCCGGATCTGGGTTCTGCCTTCGAGGAATTCAGCACGATTACGCCAGCGGCTTTCTGGCGTATACGCAAAAACCACACGGTCTGGATCGCGGCTATTCCAGGCATCCTCGGCCATGCGAACCTTCTGGATAGCCATGCCTTCGTCAAATGGGGGCACAGGAGGGCGGATTTCAGTCATGGAGTTCACTCACAGGCGCATCTAAGGCCGCAAAATCATTGAAGTTCACCAGGGCAGATCGCCAATCGCTCAGATCAACCACCTGATGAGGGTGTCTTTCAACCCACTGATCCACCCTTCGCCCGCCTTGATCCAGATAGTCCTCAAGAGAAGGCAAAAGATCGGTGGTGGCCAACATCAAAAGAGGTTGAAGCCTATGGCCGTCGTGGGCGACTAAGAGGGGGACATCCTGTCTTGCCGGATGCCTCGTGAGCCTTGAAAGGATCTCTCCGGTTACCTTCGGCATGTCACAGGGGACTGTCAGCATCCAGGCAGTCCGAGCCTCCCTCATTCCGGCCAATATGCCAGAAAGCGGCCCCCTGAAATCGGAATCAGGATCAGAGACGACTGGATATCCCAGGTCCTTATAGGCAGGGATATTTCGATTGGCATTGATCAAGATACGATCTGCATGGCATTTGAGGGCCTCCAGCGCATAAAGGACCAAAGCACGGCCCGCATAAGGAACCAGCCCCTTATCCATCCCCCCCATCCGGCGGCCCCGGCCTCCTGAGAGAACCAACCCGGTTAGCTCATCACTCAGCACGAGCCCCCCGGGTAATGGTAACCTCTCCATGTCATTTGGGGCCGCCTAGCCCATCGATGCCCAATTCGATTCATGTTGCGATCTTTATTCATCCTTTTCTTTGTGTTGCTGACTGCCTGTTCCCTCGAAGAGGCGTCGACAGCGTACTACAGCAGGGAAACTGGAAAGAAGTCCTATCAGGATGTCATGGCGGAACTTGAACTCGCCATTACGGAACGTAATTTCAGGATTACTGGACACAATAAGATTGGTAGCGTCATACGCGAACGTGAGGGCATCGAGTTTCCAGACTATGACACCCTTCAGTTCTGCAATCTCACGGAAGCACGGGTCATGCTGGAGATGTCCCCTAAGACCGTCGCATGGATGCCTTGCAATATCTCGCTTCGACTGGAGAATGGAAAGGTGGTCGTGACGACACATCTCTTACCCATTCACAACAAAGACCCAAAGTTAAATCAGTTTGCAGAGGCCATGAACCAGAAGCTTCGCGAAATCGTTGATTTCGCCGTAGCTGAATAGATGGGGAGCCCTGGATTCCCTGCGCCCCTCCGCTCGATTATCATGACCCCAGATTCATTTCTGATCGCAGATTCCCCATGAAAAAAGCGTTTCCCAATCATCTTGCCCTCTTAATCATTTTGTTTTTCGCCCTGTCCCATTCGGCGTGGGCCGCAAAAACTAAGAAGGCTGAAGCGGCCCCGAAAGAGCCCGCTCCTTTGGTCAATGATTTTCCCACTCAGGCGCGTGTTGAATACGTCATGCAGTGCATGGCCGAGCATGGGGGCAGTAATCTTGATAACATGTACCATTGCGTCTGCGCCATCGATCGGATCGCTGGCCTGATCAGTTTTCAGGATTATTCAGAATCACTGACCTTTACCTATATGTTCGACACCCCTGGCGACAAGGGTGGCGAATTCCGCGATCCGCCCAAATCCAAGGAACTCCGTGACCGACTCAAAGGCGCCAAGAAGGCGGCCGAATCCTGTTTTCCGGTCATTCCTGGATCTTCCCAGCCGTCAAAGTAAACCATGGCTTAATTGCCCGGGATCGAGGGATCCCGGGGATTGCCGCCGCCTGACCAAGCCACGTCGCCCAACCGATTGACCCTTTAGATCTCGGCCCAACGACAGTTACCACAGCGAGAAACCCTCAAAGGGCCTTGTGCACTCTTCTCGCCCAAATCCATTCAGAAACTCCTGTCAGCGAGCGCCGCTCACTTTGGGAGTACAGGACCTCAAAATCAATGAAATTTTCTTCCCTGGGCCTTGATCCCTGTCTGATCGATGCCCTGTCCAATAAAGGCTACGAAACTCCGACCCCGATTCAGGAAAAAGCCATTCCGAGCATTCTGGAAGGACATGACCTTTTGGCTGCGGCCCAGACCGGCACGGGCAAGACCGCTGCCTTTACCTTGCCCATTCTGCAGCGACTTTTGACCCGCAAATCCCGTCCGACTAGCGGACCTTCGGTTCTGGTCGTTGTCCCGACCCGGGAACTTGCAGCCCAGGTCAGCGAGAGCATTCACACCTATGGGGCTCAAACCCCAATCACTCAGGCGGTTCTCTTCGGTGGCGTCGGACTCAAGCCACAAATCGATGCCCTTAGGCGCCGACCCGACATTGTCGTGGCGACCCCCGGTCGTCTGCTCGACCTTCACTCCCAAGGGGAAATTCAGCTCAAAAGCATCGAAATCGTGGTCCTGGACGAAGCTGACCGCATGCTGGATATG
>CAYQOJ010000032.1:2554-10637 GCA_964419105.1 uncultured Methylococcus sp. | reverse complement strand
TGGGGTTTATTCGAGACATTCGAAAAATCTTGTCCCTGATGCCAAGAACCCGCCAGTCACTCCTGTTCTCGGCCACTTTCTCAAAGGACATCCGGGATCTTGCAGCCTCTCTTCTCAAGAATCCCCAAAGTATCGAAGTGGCTCCACGTAATGCCCCTGCAGAGCGCGTCGAGCAACAGGCCTACATCGTCCAAAAAGATCATAAAAAGTCATTGTTGATCCACTTGATCACGACAGGACTCTGGGGACAGACCCTGGTCTTTACCCGAACTAAACATGGCGCTAATCGACTGGCCCAACAACTCGAACGCGATGGTTTTCAGGTTGGCGTCATCCATGGCAACAAGAGCCAGACCGCAAGAACTCGCGCACTGCAGGACTTTAAGGAAAATCGAATTCAGGTCCTTGTGGCAACCGACATCGCGGCGCGGGGTCTCGACATCCCCGAACTCCCCCATGTGGTCAATTATGAGCTGCCGGACGTTCCGGCCGATTATGTTCACAGGATCGGCCGAACCGGTCGCGCGGGTGCAGGCGGTCTCGCGATCTCTTTGGTTTCAGCCGACGAATCGGCAAGACTCCACGATATCGAGAGACTGCTGGGAAGAAAGCTGATCCGGGGCCACTCCCCAGAGGGCTTGAAGGCTGCGGAACCCTTGCCCGAAGCGCCGCGAAAGCCCCGTCCTGGCCCCAAGAACCCCCGACGCCCGAGCAACCAACCCGCATCCGGGCAAGCACGGAGGCGTTCTGCCCCCAGGGGTTAAACGTCAGTTGTTTGAAGGCCTATGTCCGGACCAATCTCTAGTCAAATCACTGTCGTTGGGGGTGGGCCTGCAGGTCTGATGGCGGCGGAGATGGCTGCTTCCAAGGGCCTTAAGGTCGATCTATTCGATGCCATGCCCTCGGTGGGGCGAAAGTTTCTTCTGGCCGGCAAGGGCGGATTGAACCTCACTCATGCTGAACCATGGGAACGCTTTCTCCAGCGCTATGGAGAAAAGACGCCCCGTCTGGAGCCATGGCTCCGTGAATTTGGCCCTGAAGCGCTCCGTCACTGGGCGCTTGAGCTGGGAATTGAGACCTTCATAGGTTCATCCCAACGCGTTTTCCCGACGGCCATGAAAGCCGCCCCCCTCCTTCGGGCCTGGATTCGGCGTCTCAAAGAGCAAGGGGTCCAATTTCACCCCCGGCACCGATGGCAAGGCTGGACCCCCGAAGGTCACCTGATCCTTTCAAGCCCCTCGGGAACGCTGGAGGTCATGGCGCAAGCCACCGTCTTGGCTCTGGGTGGAGGCAGTTGGCCGCACCTGGGCTCGGATGGCCAATGGGTCAAATTCCTGCAAGATCGTGGCATTCCGATAACCCCACTCGAAGCCTCCAATTCAGGCTTTACTCGGTCCTGGTCGGACGACTTCATCCAGCGCTTTGCCGGAACCCCGGTCAAGACGGTCGAGGCGAGCATCAAAAATCAGGACAGACAAAAACCGGTTCGCGGCGAACTCATGATCACCGAAAGAGGGCTTGAGGGGGGATTGATCTATGCGCTCTCAGCTCTGCTACGCTCTGAGATCAGGGCCCAGGGCTCTGTGGATCTGGTGATTGACCTAAGCCCAGACCGTCCCATCGAAAAGTTGAAAAAGGACCTTGTAGAAAAGCGTGGAAAGTCCTCCCTCAGCACACACCTTAGAAAAAACGCCGGACTTTCCGAGGTCAAGATTGCTCTGCTTCGAGAGGGTCACCGAGACCTACCAGCAGATCAGCTTGCCGACACCATCAAGGCTCTGCCCATCACCTTAGGGTCCACCTTCCCGATCGCAGAAGCCATAAGTAGTGCAGGGGGCGTTGCACTGGAGTCACTGGACGAGGGCTTGATGGTCACCCATCAACCCGGGCTTTTCATCGCGGGCGAGATGTTAGATTGGGATGCGCCGACCGGGGGTTACCTGCTGACCGCGTCATTTGCGACCGGGAGGAGAGCGGGGCTTTCTGCCGCTCAGTGGATCCTCGGAAATCCCTCTGGAAAGGCAGCCACCTGAGCTCAGGTATACTCGACAATCCCGATCAATAGGCTCATTCGACCGTGAAGCTCAGATCCCTCACGCTCCTGATCACGCTATCGTCCTCCTGGGGAACCGTGCTGGCCATACCCCATGAGGATTCAGATGAGAGCGCAAATCCAGCGGGGCAAAATGTGGCGGTTACTGCTCCGAACTCAGGACATGAAGTCGTCTTAAAGCCGCAACAGCTGGCCCTTTCGGGCCTGGTGACGATCATCCCCAAGGCGGTCATTCAGAATCAGGAATTTACGTGTTTTGGGCGAGTGATCAACATTCAAAACCTCCTTGATCTGCGTGCGCGTCATCGGGAAGCCAAGGCTAATCTGGACGTCCTGAACGCTAACCTCGGGCTTGCAAGTAAAAATCGATCCCGCATTCAGTCCCTCTTCGAGGCCAAGGTCGTTCCTGCCCGGGAGCTCGTCCAGGTTGAATCGCAATGGCGAGCCGATCAGGCTCGACAGGAGGCAGCGAGTCTTCAAGAACAGTCGATCCGCTATGAAGCCCGCTACCGCTGGGGCCAGGCCCTGGCCGATCTGGCCCTTCAGGAGGACCTTGGGCCACTGGAATCCTACCTTCAGCATCGCCGCTCCCTCATTGAAGTGACCTTGCCCAAGGGTAAAAGCCTCGATGCACGTCATAGCCAAATCCACGTTGGGAAACATTTCGATCGATCGCTTAGCGTTGCGACCCAGATCATCTCACCGGCCCCTCAGACCGATGAGCTGACCCAAGGGGAGGGTTGGTTCCTCTCAGCCGCTGGGGATTCATTCAGAGCTGGTATGCGCATCCATGCCTGGGTCTCCGATGCCGCCCTAGTTGAGGGTATCGAAGTCCCATCAAGCGCCGTGGTCTGGCAAGGAGGACGCGCGTGGATCTATCTGGAAAGTGCTCCGGGACACTTTGAGCGTGTCCCTGTGGAGCAGGTCTCCAATGCCGGTAACCACGCCATCATTGTCTCTGGCGTGACCTCAGGCATTCCGGTGGTGACGGTTGGTGCACAGACCCTTCTCGCGGAGGAATTCAGACATCGAATTCCCGCCGAAGATGATGACAAGGAATAGTGTCTTCCCGCTGAGGGGGCAGGTCTTTTCTCTTTCCTCTGCCTAAATTCAAGGATGCTCAGAGCCGTCATTCGATTTTCCGTTCATCACGCCACCGTCATCGTCGCTCTTGCGCTGATGTTGATGGGCTATGCCAGTTTCCAGATGATGCACGCGGGCCTCGATATCTTTCCCGAGTTTTCGGCACCCAGAGTCATTGTTCAGACAGAGGCCTACGGTCTAACCTCAGAACAGACCGAAACCCTGATCACACAAAAAATTGAAAAGGCGCTCTCCGGCCTCATTGGCCTTGAAACCCTCCGATCCGAATCGATTCAGGGTCTCTCCATCGTCACAGTCGTCTTCCGGGATGGCACGGACGTCTATCGAAACCGCCAGTTGGTCAGCGAGCGACTGACCACCATCAACAGTGAGCTGCCTCAAGGCTCGAGCACCCCCGTGATGGTGCCGCTTTCGTCATCGTCCGCGACGATCATGACCCTTGGACTTCGATCCTCGGAGCGCTCGCTGATGGAGCTTCGGGATTTGGTCGATTGGAGCATAACCCCCCGCCTTCTCGCCGTCCCGGGGGTTGCCGATGTCAATGTCTTTGGGGGCGAAGTGAGGCAACTCCAGATCCAGCCCAGAATCGAACGACTGCGTCAGTACGGTCTTTCCATTCAAGATCTCCTGGAAGCTGCACAACAAGCCACGGGGATGCCAGGCGCAGGATTTATTGAGAACGCAAATCAGCGCATTGCCCTCAACGTCACGGGACTTCCCAATACCCCCGAAACCCTTAAAGAAATCGTCGTCAAGCGCCAGGAAGGAAGGCACATCCTGCTGGGTGAAGTGGCGGAGGTCATCTCGGCACCAAGACCTCCTATCGGGGCGGCCGAAATTGCGGGCGAACCGGCCATTGTGCTCATGATTATCGGCCAGTATGGCGCCAACACCCTGAGCGTTTCCCATGCTGTTGAAAGCGTGCTGGACGATTTCAAAGTCCTTTTCCAGCAGCAGGGCATAGCGTTCTTCCCTCATCTGTTCAGACCGGCAGACTACATCGAGCGCTCATTAGGGAATCTCTCGGGCCACCTGCTCCTTGGTGCCGGACTGGTGGTCCTCGTTCTTTTCGCCTTCCTCTACGATCTTCGGATTGCAATGATCCCAACGCTTGCGATTCCCTTGTCGCTCCTTGGGGCCGTCGTCGTGCTGATATCGCTGGGCGTCAAACTGAACATCATGGTTCTGGGGGGACTGGCCATCGCACTTGGCGAAGTCGTAGATGATGCCATCATTGATACCGAAAACATCTTCAGACGTCTTCGGGAAAATCGTCAACGGACGACCCCTCGCTCAGCCCTTCGCGTGGTCTTTGATGCGTCCATGGAAGTTCGAAGCTCCGTGGCCTACGCCAGTTTTATTGTCGCCATTGTCTTCATCCCATTGTTAACCCTTGGCGGTGTCGCGGGACGTCTGTTTGCCCCTCTGGGCTACGCCTACATAGTGGCTATCCTGGCCTCATTGATCGTCGCTCTAACCGTGACACCAGCCCTTTGTTACCTTCTGATTGCCCGGCGACATCAAACGTCCTTCGACCACCTCGGTCAGGAAGACACTCCCCCGCTGATTCTGGCGCTTCAGGGCCCCTACCGAAAAATCCTTCTCTGGGCAGGGAGTCAACCGCTCAAATCGCTTTGGGGTCCCCTGCTCGTGTCCTTGAGCCTTTTGGCTCTAATCCCATTGCTCGGGGGTGATTTCCTTCCGAAACTTCGCGAAGGTCACTACATCATCCATACCACCAGCCTTCCTGGAACAGCCCTGAGTGAAACCCTTCGGGAAGGAAGCCGGCTGGTGAAAGAATTTCTCAGGATCGACGGCATCGACTCGGCGTCTCAATGGGCAGGGCGAGCCGAGCGCGGCGCCGATACCTATGGAAGCCACTACAGTGAATACGAAGTCAGGCTGAAAGAACTCTCAGGGCATGGCCAGGCGGATGTGCTTCAAAAGATACACAGCGTACTGGATGACTTTCCAGGGATGCTTTCTGAAGCCAACACCTTCCTCACCGAGCGCGTGGAGGAAACCATTTCAGGCTATACCTCCCCGATCGTCATCAACCTTTATGGTCATGACCTTCTGGCACTGGATGATGTCGCACTTGAATTGGCTGCCCTTATCCGCAGCATTGAGGGGGCGACCGATGTGCAACTGAGATCGCCCCCGGGGACGCCCCTTCTGGATGTCCGGCTGGATCTGCCAAGCCTTGCCAGCGCAGGAATACGTCCTTTGGAGGTGGCTCACATCATCCAAAGCGCGTTAAAGGGAGAGACGGTAGGTACCTACTATCTTGAAAACCGGGCCTATGACGTCTCGGTCATCCTGCCGCCCGAGCAACGCGAAGAAATCCACGGGCTTCAGGACCTTCCCATCCGAACCCCTGAGGGGCAATACATGGAATTAGGGCAGCTGGCAGAGTTCACCCAAAGCAGTGGCCGTTACAACATTTTGCATCGGCAAGGACAGCGGGTGCAGACCGTCACGGCCAATGTCGAAGGACGCGATTTGGATTCCTTCATGCGTGAACTGCATCTGAAAACCCTGAGTTCGATCCATTTTCCTGAAGGGGTGACCCCTGAATTTACCGGCGCAGCCATCGCCCAATCAGAAGCCCGGGATCGGATGGTCCTTCATGCCCTTCTGGCCGGCGTAGGTGTCCTGATTCTCATGGGCATCGCCATTGGAAACACCCGAAATCTCCTGCTTACCTTGGTCAATCTGCCCTTTTCACTGGCCGGGGGAGTCGGGGCGGCCTTTTTATCGGGTAGCAGCCTTTCCGTGGGATCGATGGTCGGGTTTGTTACTTTGTTTGGCATTACCATCCGAAACACGATCATGCTGGTCTCGCATTACCGTCACCTCACCGAACAGGAAGGCTGGACATGGAACATGGATACAGCATTCCACGGAGCACTTCAGCGCCTCCCATCCATCCTGATGACCGCTCTGGTGACAGGGTTGGCTCTCCTACCGATCGCTGTGGACAGCGACAATCCGGGCCGAGAAATCATGGGGCCCATGGCTGCCGTCATCATTGGTGGCTTGGTCACCTCGACCTTGCTTTCGCTGGTTTCGCTTCCCGTCCTGTTTGCGCGCTTTGGCGATTTCAGGGACAAAAAGAGTTAACTCCCTTCATCACTGGCACAGGGGTCTCCTGCGACCTGACTCTGGAGTGTCTGCTTTGGCGCCATGGACACATCGCAGTAAAGCCGTCGATGACACGCTGGCTCAGACTCGAACTGGAAGGTCGAATGGGTGATCCTGAAAAGCTCAAGGACCTTGAGGGACAATTCATGCCGGATGGCATGGGTCTCACTGACCGGCACATCTTCAACCTCGACATGCACTGAGAGAAAGCGAAGACTCCGAGAAAGGCTCCAAACGTGAAGGTCGTGAATACCGATGACCTTGGGATGCGCCACCAATACCCGTCCGACATCCTCAACACCGACATCCCGCGGCGCACCCTCCATCAGGATGTCCAACGTCTCCCGAACGATCACCCAAGCGTTCCAGAGAATCAGTAGCGCAATCAGGAGACTGGCCAGAGGATCAAGCCAAAGCTTGCCGCTCCAGGCAATCCCGATTCCAGCAAGAATCGCCCCCAGGTTGGAGATCACGTCGCCCAAAAGATGAAGAAACGCGCTTCTAAGATTGAGGTCATCATGAGATCCGTGGCCGACTAGCCAAGCGCTGATGCCGTTCACCACAAGAGCAAGACTTCCAACACCAATTAATGTCTCCCAAGACACAGGAACGGGCGACTGAAAGCGAAACCAGGCCTCAACGCCAATTCCCACGGCAATCACCAAGAGGGTTGCCGCATTAAAAAGTGCTGCCAGAATCCCGCCTCGGTGGTAACCATAGGTTCGGGCCGCATGGGCCGGCTTTTCGGCCAAATGGAGAGCGTAGCCGCTAATCCCCAAAGCCACGACATCAGTCAGGTTATGGGCCGCATCGGAGAGAAGCGCAAGACTCTGGCTCTGAAGCCCGGCCAGCGCCTCAAAGATCACAAAACCGAAGGTCAGGAGCAAAGCTGTAGTCAGGCGAAACTTGGCACCGCGTCCTGAGGGAGGTGCGTGATCATGATCGTGCCTGTGGTCGTGATGGGAATGATGAGCGTGATCGTGCATACCCAAGTCCAAGCCCCTTCAAAGGGCGATGCATTCCAAGAGACAGGTTTCCATACTACCATTGGAGTGAAGCGACCTCTCCTTCCCCCATAAGCCCCCCATGAAACAATCCACCAGACGATTTGCCCTTTGCCTTGCAGCCGTGTTGAGTAGCTTTAGCTTCGAGAGCTCGGGGGCCTCTATCCTCGAGTATCGACTCAAGGCGGCTGGCGCCCCGGCTGAACAACAACTTGAGATTCAGAATGCCCAAGCCTGGATTCATGGCCTCGGGGGAGATCCTGAAATGGATCTCCTGTTTGATGCCCAAAGCGGCCAATGGGCCATCATTGATCGCAAGCGAAAATCCTTTACCGCTTTCAGCGAAAAGTCCGTAAGGCAACTTTCCGAGCAACTGGAATTGGTTGCCCCATTGGTCAAAGGTCTGGGCGAACAGATGGGCAATCTTTCGGCAGATCAACAGCAACAGTGGGGTCGGCTTCTAGAGAAAGTCCCCGTCGAGGAGATCAATCGCCTGCAGAAAACGGCAAAAAAAACCAAGTTGATTGCAGCAGGGAAGCCCCAACGGGTGGGAGGCATCGAATGCCGTCCGTTTAAAGTCGACAGCAGCGCCACACACCTTGATTTCTGCCTTGCCGAGCCCTCCGCTCTGACCTTGCCTGAAGAGGACGCCAAAACACTCGCCCGAATGACGGAAAGCAGCCGCGCGATGATCCAGAATGCTGGCTCGCTTTCAGCCCGTTTCGGCTTCAGTCTGGCCGCCAATGACCTCACCAAGATCTCAGGACTCCCTCTAGCA
>CAYQOJ010000032.1:0-2544 GCA_964419105.1 uncultured Methylococcus sp. | reverse complement strand
GAAGGGGGATCAAAACCGGGGATGGAGCTTCAATTTCTGGGTGTCAAAACGCCAGAGCACCCGCTTCGAGCTCCGGATATTCCATCCGGCTACCGCCAAGAAAAAATCAAGCTCTGGTAGGTCGACGTGACCCATGACTCCCGCAGCACCGGACTTGAGCGCGCCTTAGGGATTTTACCCGCGGCCGCCCTGCTCACCGGCACCGTCATTGGAACCGGGATCTTTCTGGTCCCCTCGACCATGGCTCGGGAAACCGGCTCGGTTCTCTCGGTTTTCCTGGTCTGGCTTTTTGGTGCAGGGCTTTCGGTCTGTGGCGCCCTCACCTACGCAGAACTTGGAGCCGCCTTGCCCGAAGCTGGTGGTGAGTATGCGTTTCTCAGAAAAGCCTACGGTCCTTTATTTGGGTTTCTGTTTGGCTGGCAACAGATCGTTATTGGAAAAACGGGATCCATTGCCGCCATTGGGCTTGCATCCAGTCTCTTTCTCAGTTACCTCTTTCCTCTACTCAAAAACGATATCCTGGCGGTCGGAGAACTGGGAGTCTCGGGCATTCAAATAGTCGCTATCGGTTGGATTTTTCTTCTGACCCTTCCCAATCTTCTGGGGGTCGCCAAGGGCGGCGCTCTTCAGCGCGTCCTGACCTGGTTGAAAATTCTCGCTATTTTGGGCCTGGTGATTCTCGCTTTGGGCTACACCGACGGCAGTTGGCTACGCCTTTTGACCGAAAAGGGGCTTCCAAAGCCCGATTTTGGCAGCCAATGGGCCGGCTGGGGCGCAGCCCTTGCAGCTGCCCTCTGGGCCTATGACGGCTGGAATAATCTGACGCTGGTCAGCAGTGAAATCAAAAATCCGGACAGAACCATTCCCAAGGTTCTGGTTTTTGGGATCCTTGGGGTTGCACTGATCTACGTCCTGACCAACCTTGCCTATTTTTATGTTCTTCCTATCGAGGAGATTCAGAAATCGCAGCATGTCGCACAAGACGTCGCCACGCGTATTCTTGGAGAAAATGGTGGCATGGTTTTAACCATGGCGGCCATCCTCTCGACTCTTGCTGCGCTGAACGGTGCGATTCTGTCTGGTGCACGGGTTTTTTATGCCATGGCTCGCGATGGGCTCCTCTTTAGAGGCCTTTCCCACGTTGACCCAGTGCACCACACCCCTTCACGCGCACTTGCCGTGCAATCCCTTCTGGCGGCCTTGCTCATCCTGTTGCTGGGACACGATCGCGCGGCCTTTGAACGGGTTCTAGACTATGCCCTCTTTGGAACCTGGGTTTTCTACGGCCTGACCGCCCTATCCGTGATCGTCCTTAGACGCACCCACCCGGACCTTCCGAGACCTTACCGTACCCTGGGCTACCCTTGGGTTCCCCTTGCCTTCAGCATTGTTGCCCTATTGTTTTGCCTTAATATCGGCTACCGGCGACCGACGGAAACCCTAATGGGCATCGTGCTTTTGGCGCTAGGCCTTCCGCTGTACCGATTCTTTACTCGATATGGCGGTGAAAATCGGGAACTTTAAGAGTAAGGAGTTGTCCGTCCAAACATCGCCCTTTATGAGGGTGATCGATTACGTTCACATAACAACAAGAGGAATCTTTATGTTCGGAGGTCTGGCTGCGATCTTGATCGCCTTCGGTTTTTACAAGGCCGCGGAGACTCGCCGTCTTCCGGGTTTCCAGTGGGCTTTTGGCGGTGCAATTGCCTTCTACATACCCAACTTCATCTGGAGCCTTTCGATTGCGAAGCCGATGATGAACCAGCTTCACTCGGCATCCAACCCCAGCCCAATCGGATCCTTGTGGGGGTTCTCCTCCGTGCTGGTCGGGATCTTAGTCGCGGGCATTCTCTATTACTTCACCCTCCGCCGCATGAAGGCCAAGGACAGTTACTAAGCCTTATCGCAAAAAAAACGCCCGGCATGCCGGGCGTTTTTTTTACTGAACGTAACAATCAGAGCTTGCTGGCGTTTTCTGCAAGGTAAGACGCAACGCCTGCGGCATCAGCCTTCATTCCCTTGCTGCCCTTGTTCCAGCCTGCTGGGCAGACTTCGCCATGGGCTTCAAAAAACTGAAGCGCATCAACCATACGAATCAGCTCGTCCATGTTGCGACCCAGCGGCAGATCGTTGACCACCTGATGGCGAACCACACCGGCCTTATCAATCAGGAACGTGCCACGGTAAGACACGGCAGCACCTTCGACTTCAACGTCGTAGGCTTTGGTAATGGCATGGCTCACGTCAGCAATCATGGTGTAGCGAACTGCACCAATACCGCCCTTCTCAACCGGGGTATTACGCCATGCGGCATGGGTGAACTGAGAATCAACGGAAACTGCGAGAACTTCCACGCCACGGCTCGTCAGCTCATCCAGACGGTGGTCGAGAGCAACCAGTTCGGTCGGGCAAACGAAGGTGAAGTCGAGCGGGTAGAAGACAACGGCAACATACTTGCCCTTGGTCTTCTCGGAAAAGCTGTAATCGTCAACGATGCTGCCACAGCCAAGAACTGCTGCTGCCTTAAAATCGGGGGCCTTCTTG
>CAYQOJ010000031.1:17972-21881 GCA_964419105.1 uncultured Methylococcus sp. | reverse complement strand
CCCCTGACACTAGACTTCTGTAGAGGGCCAATTGGTGCGACAGCCCGTCGGATGACCCCTCAAACACCGTCCAATTGCGACTCAAGCGAGGCGACATGTCCTTCCAAAGACTGGCGATTATCCTGACATTAGGCACCCTGATCCTTCATCCTGCACTCGCTGCTAAATCAACTGCCCCAGGGGTAACAATAGAGGACAGCGCCCGCCGAGCCATTCAAGGAATGAGCGATTATCTTCGCGCGGCAAAAAGCTTCAGCTTCAAGGCGGACGTCCAATACGATGACATCCTGCCCTCTGGTCAGACCATTACCTTTTCCGCCCACAACAGCATCAGCCTTCAGAGACCTAACGCCATTTTCTCCGATCACACATCAGATACGGGTAATCGCAAATTCTGGTACAACGGTCGAGAAATCTGCCTGCTGGATCCATTGAATGGGAGTTATGCCACGGAAGCTTTCAGTGGGAATTCCGACAAGGCGCTCGAGCACATGATCCAGGTGCTGAAATTTACACCGCCGCTTGCTGATTTTATTTACGAAAACCCTGCCAAAGCCCTTCTAGGCCATACCATTCAAGGGTTTGTTGTCGGGAAAAGCCTTATCAATGGGACCCCAACAACTCATCTCGCATTTGTTGATGAATTCATTGACTGGCAAATCTGGATTGAAGACGGCAAGCTCCCCGTTCCAGTCCGCTTTGCCATCACTTACAAGACCGTCAAGAACTCACCTCAATATGTAGCCACATTTTCCGAGTGGGATTTTTCCAGCCGACTTCCGGAATCCCTTTTCCAACCCGAAATCCCTCCCGGCGCGGTAAAACTCCCATTCCTCAAGCAATCGGGATCTTTCAAGGCTGAAGGCCAAAAGTCCCTCACGAATCGAAAGTGAGGCTCGCTCCATGAAAATCATCGCAATCCATCGTTGGCAACAACTCCTTTGGATCAGTGCCGCACTCGTCCTAATGTTGGGGAAAGCCCATTCAGTCCTCGCCCATGGTGGATTTGGGGGGGGCTTTGGAGGCGGTCATTTTGGCGGGTTCGGAGATCGTGCCGGCGGAGGAGCCTTTGGTGGTGGCGGATACGGTGGCGGCGAAGCGCAACGCTACGGTGGTGGCGGAATCGGTGAGGGACATTTTGGCGGCGGCGGTCTCGGAAGTGTTCATGCATCCGGCGAAGCCGCTGGAGTTGGCCGGGATTGGGCCGACCGAGGAGATTCCGACCACCTGCAACAAGAATTACCGGGCGGTGACCGGGAGCGCTTCGAACAACAACAGGAGCTTCAAAATCATCGCCCACAGGAAATCAATCACCTGCAGGAAAACAACGAGACCTACAGCCACTACAACTATTACAACAATCACTACTATGGGGGCTATTACGGTGGTAGCTACATGTACTATGGTGGAACTTGGGGTGGGTTCTACTCCGGCATGATGATGGGCTCAATGACCGGAATGATGGTTGGCGCCAATCTGGCCAGCCTTCCGAGTCAATACACCACAGTCGTGGTCTCGGGTCAGCCCTACTACTACAGCAATGGTGCCTACCTCACGCAGCAGAGTGGCAACTCGGGTTACACCTTGGTCCCACCCCCACCAGGCGCTATCGTGACGTACCTTCCAAGCAACTGTGCTCCGGTCTATCAGGGGCCTCAGACCTTTGACGACTGCGGTGGTGCGTTCTACCAGCGGGTCCCCGGCGGTTATCAGGTTGTGACCCCCCCCACGGGACTTGAGATCAACCACATCCCCAGCGGCGCCATTGCGCACACGATCGAAAACACTCAGTACTTTGAATTCGGTGGCGTCTGGTACCAGCCATTCTATGGTGGGAGCGACATCATCTACCGCATCGTAAACAATCCTGTCCACTGAGTCAGGCCCTGAAGCATATTTGGAAGCCATCATGTTTGAACCCAATCAGCTCAACGATCTCGTCCAACGTCTTTCTGGAGCCGTGCCTCAGGATATACGCGCAATGAAGGGGGACCTCGAACATAACTTCAAGGCCATCATTCAGGCCTCACTGGGCCGCATGAACCTTGTGACCCGCGAAGAGTTTGATGTACAACGTAACGTGCTACTCAAAGCGCGAGAGCAACTTGAAATTCTGGAAGCACGAGTCAAAGAACTCGAATCGCTTGTCGAGAAGAAATGAGTCACCCACCGGTAAATCTGCTTAGTTTGTGCCTAGCCTCAACCCCCAACAGCAGGATGCCGTCACCGAGACGGAGAAGCCACTCCTCGTCGTAGCAGGCGCAGGCAGTGGTAAGACGCGTGTCATCACCGAAAAAATAGCGCATCTGGTCAGACAGGGTCTCCCGGCCAGAAACATCGCTGCGGTCACCTTTACAAATAAGGCTGCCCGAGAAATGAAAAGCCGCGTAAGCCGGTTGCTAGAAGACCGGGAAGTGCGAGGCCTCACTGTTTCCACATTTCACGCGCTAGGGCTCGACATCATTCGCAAAGAGCACAAGGCCCTGGGGTACAAAAGCACCGTTTCAATCTTTGACGAGCAGGATCGCCTGACCCTCCTTCGAGAATTGATCAGGCACCACCGCAGTGATATTGATCCCGATCATGCCGAGTCCTTTAGTAGCGCCATCAGCAGACTCAAGAATCTGTTCATCCTTCCCGGCGCAGAACAAGGCCTAGACCTCAACATACCTGGCCTTGAGACGATTTACTCGCTGTACCTGAATCAAATGCGCGCCTATAACGCGGTCGACTTCGACGATTTGATTTTGCAGCCCGTTCTCCTCTTTCGGGACCACACCGACATCCTTGAAAAGTGGCAAAACAAGCTCCGCTACCTCTTGGTCGACGAATATCAGGATACCAACGAAACCCAGTACCAAATGTTAAAACTTCTGGTAGGAAAGCTAGGACGCTTTACCGTAGTTGGAGATGATGACCAATCCGTTTATTCATGGCGGGGAGCACAACCAGAAAATCTCGCGAAACTCCAGAAAGATTACCCCCAGATCAAGGTGATCAAACTCGAGCAAAACTACCGCTCGACCAGCAGAATTTTGGATTCTGCAAATGCACTGATAGCCCATAATCCTCATGTCATCGAAAAGCGACTCTGGAGCGCCTTGGGTCATGGCGACCCATTAACCGTGCTGCATCATAAGGACGATGTACATGAGTCAAGGCAGGTTTGCTCCGACTTGGTCCACCACCGTTTCCGCCAGGCCTCAAACTACAGCGACTATGCCATTTTGTACCGCAGCAATCATCAGGCCCGAATTTTTGAAACGGCACTCAGGGAGGCCAGCATCCCCTACTTCATCAGTGGTGGACAGAGTTTTTTTGGCTACAGTGAGATCAAAGATGTTTTGGCCTATCTCAGGTTAGTCGTCAATCCAGATGACGATGCTGCGTTCCTTCGTGTAGTCAATGTCCCCAAACGCGAAATTGGACCTGCGACTCTTGAAAAGCTCGGCTCCTACGCGCACCGAAGATCTATCAGTCTTTTTAGAGCCTCACAAGAATTGGGTGCCGCCTCAGAATTAGGAGAGTCTGCCTATCGACGTCTCGGATGCTTCGTTCAGCTGGTGCATGGACTTGAACGAAAAACCCATAAAGGTGATCCCTTTAGTTCTGTGGAGACTTTTCTGCTGGAAATCGATTACGAGGGATGGACCCATGAAAACACGACGACTCCAGAGGGAGCTCGGCGCAAGATGGCACGCATCTCAGAGCTGATCGAGTGGTTAAGACGAATTGGCAAAGGTGAAGAGCATGAGGCCCCGCTCCCACTCGATGCCGTGATTGCCAAGATCATGCTCATGGATGTCCTCGACCGCAATCAGGAAGAAGCCAGTGGTGACAGGGTCAACCTAATGACGCTTCACGCCTCAAAAGGACTCGAATTCCCCTACGTCTATCTCGTCGGCATGG
>CAYQOJ010000031.1:15166-17962 GCA_964419105.1 uncultured Methylococcus sp. | reverse complement strand
GAGAACAGCATGGAAGGGGACAGCATCCAGGAAGAGCGCAGGCTAGCCTATGTCGGGATCACCAGAGCCCAAAGACGCCTCACATTAAGCTATTGCACCCATAGGAAACGCAGGGGAGAAATCGAATCACGAGAACCCAGCCGATTTCTCGAAGAGCTCCCCGAAGAGCATCTCGAATGGGCTGCCAGAAAAGCAGTCGACCCTGATGTTCTGAGGCAACGCGGACAAGCTTCCCTCAACCATCTGAGAAACCTATTAAAAACACCCTGAGTCCGTTATACTCAAAGGTCACGCGCCCGTAGCTCAGTTGGATAGAGTGTTGCCCTCCGAAGGCAAAGGTCGTACGTTCGAATCGTATCGGGCGCGCCAATGAATCAATGAATGAAAAACTGACACCGACTCCGTACGGAATCTATACGGAAACACCTCCTCGGAACTCAGCCAAATAAGGCTCGTCACAGAATCGGTTTTTGATCGCCCAAGCCCGCAATCGCATTAGTCTTAAAAACTTAAGACTTGCAGTTTCATAGGGGCAGAGCGGTCAGCGGATTTTTTAAAAGTCTCACATAGGAAGACATGCCAACTTTAGCTTGGCAGCGCCAATTACAATAATAGATGGATTATTGTAAGAAATCTCCTGATCTACACTTACAACCCCATTCATTCTTCCAGTCCTTGGATTGGATATCCCAGTTATAGAAACATTCATTTTTGCAACTGAGCATCCAGTCTCCGATCCGTCAGCGGCAATTCTGCATTGCTGCAAAGCGGAGTCTTTTAGCGCCTCTAAATCGGAGTTTATCGTGAACCTTCGCCCATTCTGGCTCCATGTACCATGACCCAAACTATCAGGCAAAGAATAGTTCAATGAAGTGTATGTTCCATCCACGTTAAAGATGTAATCAAGATTCTGAGCGACCTTCAACCTAACATTGGAGCCATTTGATTTTAAGCTCATCAGCCCTTTCATAGTGCATCGCTTTTGCCCCGAAATACTATCGGCATGAGCCTGCACTGACATTAGGACAGATAAAAAAACAAAGAGATAAGCCCTCATATCATCACCATTACTTGCCGAGTTTAGAGAATGGTGAAAATATTAGAGATATCGATATATTTTTTTAGTGGGATGATTCCCTATTGAGCCTGAAATGAAATCATGATGCCGGAAGCCTACAATGACCCTACGCAGCAGTAAGGGATAGCTCACACTAATCAATTCAGCGGCCTAGACCTCCGCCGAAATGATATCTCCCACCCAAATGCATCCGGTCCTTGAGCAAAAAGGGCCTATAGAACGCCATGCCGGCAATAAACCCTCCGAGATGCCCGAACCACGCAACATCGTGGTAGGAATTCCCAGAACTGACCCCAGTCGTGATCTTGTACATTTGGATAATGACCCAGATTCCCAGAAACGCGATGGCCGGGACTTCGACAAAAATGGGCAGAAAAAGAACTGACATGACAACGCGGGCATAGGGGTATAGAAAGAAATATGCGCCCATGATCCCCGCAATCGCCCCCGATGCGCCAATCGTGGGCGTGATGGACAGCTGGTTGGCATAAACATGAGCTACCCCAGCTGAGAGCCCACAAACAACATAGAACGCAAGATATCGAACCTTGCCCATCCGATCCTCGATGTTGTCACCGAAGATCCAGAGCAACCACATGTTGAAGATCAGGTGTAACCAGCCTCCATGGAGGAACATGTTGGTCAAAAACGGCGTGTAATCTAACGGAAAGCCAGCGGTTATGGCCCAGTCGGGAAAGACGTAACGTGCGGCAACCAGACCATGCAGATACTGGAAGGACCGTAGTTCGTCCGGATCGAGCAACTGACCCTCCAAGAAAACAGCCACATTGAGGGCGATCAGGCCCCACGTCACCCAAGGGGTATGGTGAACCGGAACCGTATCTTTGAAAGGTATCATCCAGCATGCCCCTAGGCGCTTCGTGGTTACGACGACGGTGAGCCACCGCCCCCGTTCGACGTTAGATGGTTGGGAGCCAGCGAAGTTCATCGTCCAACAGCTCTAGCCTACCATCCCTGGGCGAAAGAAGGATAAGCCGAACGGTTGACCTTCGCCTCCCGAGCGATTAATTTTCGAATGCTTCAAAATTCAGCACAGGCTGCCATGACCGAACAGTCCGAAATGAGTTCAAGTCTTGAGGAAGCCGTGGCCGGTGGCGGATTGCTGGATCGGCGGGTTTTTCTACAGAATAGCTTGGGGATTGCAGCAGGTGGGGGGCTATTGCTGGGTTCGCTTCCTACGATGGCTGGAGAGGTGCCTGCGGGAATGAAAGTCCCGGGCCGTCCCTTTTCCAACTATGGCGAACCCTCGCCCCACGAGAAAGAGGCTGTACGCTGGATTTCAGCCAACAGCATGGCGCCAGGCAATGGCATCTCATGGACTCCCCTGCACCGGCTTGAAGGCACGATTACCCCGAGTGGCCTGCACTTTGAGCGGCACCACAATGGTGTTCCCGCAATCGACCCGGATAAGCATCAACTGCTGATTCATGGTCTTTGCCGAAATCCCTTGCGCTTCTCACTGAACGATTTGTTGCGCTACCCCATGGTCTCGCGAACCCTGTTCGTGGAATGCGGGGGTAACAGCAATGCAGGATGGCATGACGAACCTATCCAGACCCCGGTGGGTTATTTTCATGGACTTGCTTCCTGTAGCGAATGGACGGGTGTACCTCTCTCGACCCTGCTCGACGAAGCAGGTCTTCTGCCCGAGGCGCGGTGGCTAATCGCCGCAGGCGCGGATGCCGTGGGTGACGCCT
>CAYQOJ010000031.1:2522-15156 GCA_964419105.1 uncultured Methylococcus sp. | reverse complement strand
CGAAGCGCGTTGGCTGATTGCTGAAGGCGCCGATGCCGCAGCGATGAACACGAGTATTCCCATCGAAAAAGCGCTAGATGACACTTTGGTGGCCCTTTATCAGAACGGTGAGCGCATTCGCCCGGAAAACGGTTATCCGATGCGACTCATCCTCCCCGGCTGGGAAGCTGTCCTCAACGTGAAATGGCTGCACCGCCTGCAAGCAGCTCGCGAGCCCGTGATGGCCCGTAATGAAACCGCTAAATATACCGAGCTGCTTCCTTCTGGAAAGGCGCATCAGTTTAGCTTCATCATGGAGGCTAAATCGGTGATTACGCATCCATCCCCGGGCCAACAGCTCAGGGGACCGGGGCTCTATCAAATTAGCGGGCTGGCCTGGAGTGGTCGGGGAAAAATCGCAAAAGTCGAAGTCTCTGCTGACGGTGGAAAAAGCTGGGCTGAGGCGGCCTTGACGGACCCGGTCCTAGCGAAATCTTTTACCCGTTTCCGTCTCCCCTGGCGATGGGATGGCTCAGCGCTGATTCTTAAAAGTCGGGTCACTGATGAGACAGGATATCGCCAACCCGAGAGGGCTCAGCTGATTGCCGAGCGAGGAAAACAGGGTTATTTCCATTACAACGCTGTCGTTGCCTGGGCTGTCTCGACCGATGGATCTTTGAGTCATGTCTATGCCTAGCGCCTTCCATTTAACCGTCGCATGGATGAGCCTGACCCTGTGCCTTTCCGGAACCGTTAGCGCTGCCCCTGAGGGGCCGCACCTGGGAAAACCTCTGACGTCGACGGATCTCGAAGGTCTCGACATTCATGTCTTTCCCGATGGGACGGGTCTTCCCGAGGGCAGTGGCAATACTGAAACCGGCGCCCGACTTTACGAGGGGCTCTGCGCTACATGCCATGGCCCCCAGGGGATGGGTGGCAGCGCTGGCGAACTGGTTGGACGCTCACCACTGAACGGCCCCCATCCAGACCAATCGGTCGGAAACTATTGGCCCTACGCCACGACCCTTTTTGATTTCATACGAAGGTCGATGCCCCTCAATGCGCCTAGGAGCCTCTCAGCTGATCAGGTCTATGCCCTCACGGCCTACATCCTTGAGATCAATGGACTCATAGCTAAGGGCACGGTCCTCGACAAGAAGACCCTTCCCGCCATCCAGATGCCGAACCGAGATGGCTTTATCCGACTTTGGCCTGAAAGCCGATAACCCAAATTAGGAACCTTAGGTGCTTGAACAACTGCTCTGGTCGCTGACCCATCGCCCCTATGTCACGGGATTCATGGTCTTTTTCTTCCTACTTGCCGTCATGGAACAAGGATGGCCAAGGACGCTGTTGTGGGTTTTATCGAGCTACCTGATTGCATGGTTTGCCGAGTGGGCCAGCATCAACCATGGGATTCCTCTTGGCGACTATAGCTATCACTACGAGGCGCTTTCTGAGGATTTGGTGATTGCAGGAGTCCCTTTTTTCGACACCATCTCCTTTTCGTTTCTGAGTTACGTGAGTTATTCATTTGCGGTTTACTTCATGTCGCCACTCAGCGGGCGGGGTCTTGGACTGATCCGTGAGGACACTCAAGAGTCACGATGGAGTTGGGGCACCCTGATTCTGGGCTCATTCTTAATGATGGTGATTGACCTCATCGTGGATCCGATCGCCAATCTTGGCGAGTACTGGTTTCTCGGAAAGATCTATCACTACCCGAATCCGGGGGTCCACTTTGGCGTGACGTTTGCGAACTACTGTGGGTGGTTCATCGTTGCCTTTGTGACTCTGACAACCAATCGCTTTTTGGATGGATGGCTCGCCTTAAAGGGCCATCCTCGCGCACCATTGTTGAGATTTCCCGGCTTGGCGCTCTTCTCCCCACTCTTCTGGACGGGTATTGTCGGATTCCAGCTCGGTGTGACATGGCTAATCGCATTGGAGCAGCCAAAGGGATTAGATGCCGGCAAGACGCTTTTGCAGGCCGTGACCGGGAGCTACCTGATCGCTCCGATTCTGGTACTCGCCTGGATTCAGACCTTAAAACCCTCGAACCGGCAGGATCAAAAGTAGGGCGTGGGATCAGCGATCCCAGCCCCTGCGAATCCCTGCGCCCGGAGCCTACACGCATCACAGACTCCGCAAGCGCGCCCCAGAGAATCCGCCGCATAGCAGGAGACGGTCAGCCCATAGTCCACGCCAAGGTCCGTTCCCATCCGGATAATTTCAGCCTTGGAAAGCTGGATCAGGGGGGTATGAATCGTAAAGCGCGTTCCCTCGACGCCTGCCTTGGTGGCAACATTCGCAAGCTGTTCAAACGCCTCAATGAAAGCCGGGCGACAATCCGGATAACCAGAATAGTCAACGGCGTTCACCCCGATAAAAAGATCAGAAGCACCCAAGACCTCAGCCCAGCCGAGAGCGAGGGCAAGAAAAACGGTGTTTCTTGCAGGAACATAGGTGACGGGTATCACGCCCTCCTGCAATTGATTGGGAACTGCGATCTCGGGATCCGTCAGCGCTGATCCACCGATGGCGTCAAGCCCCAGACGAATGGTCTTCAACTCCTCGGCACCCATGGCACCAGCCAGTCGCTCAGCAGCAACCAGTTCCGCCCCATGACGTTGCCCGTAATCAAAACTGAGCGCGTGGCAGCGATAACCCTCCGATCGAGCAAAAGCGAGAACGGTGGCCGAATCCAGCCCGCCAGACAGAAGAACGACCGCAGGTTTGCTCATACGCCTTGTTTATCTCCCCAGAGAATTTTGTGAAGCTGTAGCTGAAATCTCACATTAAGCCGGTCTTTGAGAATTCTTTCGGCAAGCCAAACAGGAGAAATCGCGCCTGCGACAGGTGAAAAAAGCACCTCGCAACGCGTCATCAGATTAAATTCCCTCAACTTCGAGACCGACCAATCGTAGTCAGTCTCATCTTGAATCACGAACTTGACCTGATCATCAGGCGAGAGATGGTCGAGATTTTCATAGCGATTAGCCCCCTCTTCGCCCGAACCTGGTGGTTTGAGGTCGATCACTTTGCAAACTTTCGGATGAACTTTCGAGACATCCATCGCACCAGAGGTTTCTAGTGAGACCGCAAAGTCAGCATCCACTAGCGCATTGAGAAGGGAATGAACTTGAGGCTGAGCCAAAGGCTCCCCTCCGGTCACGCAAACACGTCTGGTTTGATACTGGACAACCTCGGCAAGAATTTCGGGCAAAGCCATTCGCCTTCCGCCCGAAAAGGCGTGCGTCGTATCGCACCACGTGCACCGAAGGGGGCAACCAGTCAGACGAATGAAGACGGTGGGCCAACCCACCGTCCGTGACTCCCCCTGAACTGAGAGGAAAATCTCTGAAATTCGGAGGGATTCCACAGTTTTCAGCGGTTCTCCTGCCGCATCCGCTCAAGCCGTTTTTCAGCCATTTTGGCCGTAGC
Source organism: uncultured Methylococcus sp. (assembly GCA_964419105.1). Classification (GTDB taxonomy): domain Bacteria; phylum Pseudomonadota; class Gammaproteobacteria; order Methylococcales; family Methylococcaceae; genus UBA6136. The sequence continues at coordinate 11,733 of CAYQOJ010000031.1, read as the reverse complement.
CGAGTTTGGATAGCCTTTCACAATTTCGCTTAAAAGCTCCTTGGCCCGGGGATACTGCTGGTTTTCATATTCGATATAAGCCAGCTTGAGTTTCGCGTCCGGAATTTTTGCGCTTTGCGGAAAATCGGCAATCATCTTGCGGAACGCTTCCCGCGCAGGAACAAAGGCTCGATTCACATAGAGTGCTTCACCCAGCCAATAATGAGCGCTATCACTGTAGTCCCCCGTCGGGTACTTGGCGACAAATGCCTGAAACTCCGAGATCGCCTCGGTGTACTTGGCGGCCTTCAGGGTCTCAAAAGCGTGCTCGTATTCTTTTTGCCTTGCAAACGGATCCGGGGCTGCAGCCTGGGGTTTGGCTACGGCTAAAGCCGATTCAATATTTCCGGCAGGTTTAGGCGAATCCGATGAACTGGTAACGGCCGGCGCTCCGGAAGTCCCTTCGGGGGAAATCGTCGCAGCAGTCGGCGTCACCGGGACCCCCGGCGCCCCACCCTGAACCCGCGCTTCAAGTTCCGCGTTTCGTTGAAGGAGGGACGCCGTCTGGCTGGATTGCCTTTCGAGGTCATTATGCATTTCCTCGACTTGCCCCCTGAGTTTCTTAAGCTCCTCCTTTAGACGATCCATCTCACGGACGACTTCTGTCAGCGGTTGGTTGGCCGCCTTCTTTTCAAGTCGAGCAACGCGGGCATCCAAAGTCGATGTGGCATAGCCTGCCTCATCCTGAACATCCTGGGGTTCCGCCTGAGTGACAGGCGACTGAAGCGACAGGGTTAATACCCCGAAAGCCATTGGCTTGAACATGTTCATAGCGGATTAGTGTGGCGGGTAGAAAAGCTCAACTCGGCGATTTTGCTGCCAACTGCCTTCATCATGTCCGGATGTCGCGGGCTTTTCCTCGCCATAACTCAATACCCTCACCTGGGAATCCGAGACCCCTTGAAGACGCATGCTCCGGGCAACCGAAAGTCCACGACGCTCGCCCAGCGCCACGTTATATTCCGACGAACCACGCTCATCGCCGTGCCCTTCAAGAACCAGGTTGCTGTCGGGATGTGCTGCCAACCATTCGGCATGGGCACTCACGATGTTCTGGTACTCGGGCAGAACCTCTTCGCTGTCAAAACCAAAGTAGATTACCCGCTCGGAGAGAACCCCACCGCTAGGTCCGGCATCCTGTCGTCCAGATCCTGAACCGTAGCGCCCCCCGGAACCGGATCCCCCATTGGCGCCGCCCGCGCCATACTTTCCATATTTACCTGATCGATTCCGAGCATTTGCCTTGGCGGCAGCATCGGCATCGGCATTTTCATCCACCCCACCCTTGCTGCTGCACCCCACAACACTCAACAGCAGGAGCGCACTGAATAAAACCTTGATCCACTTTTGCATAAAAATCTCCAAAATCCCGATCAGGGCGACCAAGCGGCGCCCCGAATGTCCCCACCCTTAACCCGTATGTTCTGCTTAAACTTTCCATCGACAGACACCACGGCCAACTGATCCAACCCGCCGTCCTTGCGGGTGTAGAGAATCATCTGTCCATTCGGCGCAAAGGCCGGTGACTCATCCAGCCGCCCGGAAGTCAGCACTCGAAGCTGGCGGCTCCCAAGATCCATCACAGCAATTTTGTACCCACCCTGGCCACCATGAACCATGGCCACACTCCGTCCATCAGGCGAGAAAACGCCTCGCGCGTTATAGGATCCATCATAGGTCAATCGCTGTGGCTCCCCACCATGTGCGGATACCGTATAAAGCTGCGGTTTGCCGCCACGATCAGAGGTAAAGACCAGCGTTCTGCCATCCGGTGACCAGCTCGCTTCTGTATCAATGGAATCATCGTGGGTAACCCGATGCATGGCACCCGAGCCCACCTCGAGCACATAGATATCGGGGCTACCATCCTTAGATAAGGTGACTGCCAATTCCGAACCATCAGGCGACCAGGATGGCGCTCCATTGATGCCGGGCAACGATGAAACCTTGTGTCTTTCGCCAGAAGAAAGGCTCTGAACAAATACAGCGGCAGCATGGTCCTCGAAGGATACGTAGGCCAGACGTTTGCCGTCCGGTGACCAGTTGGGCGACATGATGGGTTCAGGAGACGTCATCACAATCCGGTCGCCTTCCCCATCGGTATCAGCAATTACCAGCCGATATTCCCGATCGTTTCCATAACCGGAGGCTGCAACATAGGCGACCCGGGTATTGAATACACCTCGCTCACCCGTCAACTGTTTGTAGATCATATCGGCAATCTTATGCGCGGCATGCCGGGCATCAGATGGTTTGAAGGGGACCCGCTCAGACAGCTCGGAGACACCCCGGATGGCGTCATAAAGCACGAACTCAGCTACCAAGCCCCCACCTTCACCGGAAACCACGCGACCGATCACGACATGCTCCTGCCCTGCCGTCTGCCAAATCGGAAAATCCGGAGATGCCGGGGGAATAGGCCTTTCAGGCAACTGGGACTCCCTCATGATGCTGAACTTGCCTGTCCCATGGAGATCCATGGCGACAATTTCACTGAGCGTATCGCCAGGCAAAGTCGGCTGCTGGAAAGGAACCACCGCAATCGGCATCGCCCCCTCAGCACCCTGAGTGATATCCACCGTTAATTCGGCCCACACATCAGGCGTAATCGCCATTGCTGAAACCGCAAGCCAAAGCATGAATCCAAGATGACGCAACATGAAAAGGTCCTAGTAAAACTATTCCGGACTGAAGCGGAAGGCGACCACTTGGCCTAGCAACTGTTCCGCAACCAAGGTATCGGGGGGCATAGGGAAAGGTGCGGCCTTTCTCACCGCGGCCTCTGCTGAGCGCTCAAATGCAGCATCCCCGCCACTACAGGACGCATTGACCGAGGAAACCCGTCCGTCAGCCTGTAGTCTGACTTGAATTTTACAGGACATCCCGGCATCTGCGGATGGCGGCCTCAACCATGCCTGTTCTACTTTGGGCCTGAAATATCGATTCACCCACGTTTGTGCCGCCTTTTCCGCAGCCGCCTTGGCCTGAGCCTGTCGTTGGGCCTCCTCTTGAGCCAATGCCGCCTGCAATGCCTCCTTACGGGCATTTTCTTCAGCCTTCCTCTTGGCATCGGCCTCAGCCCTGAGCTTTGCTTCCTGCTCTGCCTTTTTCTTCGCATCGGCATCCGCTTTAGCTTTAGCTTCAGCTTCCGCCTTCTTCTTCGCTTCCCCTTCGGCCTTCTGTTTTGCCTCGGCATCCGCCTTCTTCTTGGCATCAGCCTCAGCCTTGAGTTTGGCCTCCGTTTCAGCTTTTTTCTTCGCTTCTGCGTCCGCCTTGGCCTTGGCTTCCTGATCCGCTTTCTTCTTGGCCTCTTGCTCAGCCTTTAGCTTAGCTTCCGCTTCAGCCTTCTTTTTGGCCTCCACTTCGGCCTTTTTCTTTGCCTCCGCTTCCGCCTTGAGCTTGACCTCAAGCTCCGCTCGTTTTTTAAGGTCGGATTCTGTCTTCAATTTGGCTTCAAGTTCGGCCTTTTTCTTAGCATCAGCATCCGCCTTCTGTTTAGCTTCCTGCTCTGCTTTCTTTTTTGCTTCAGCATCGGCTTTCTCTTTGGCCTGCTTCTCCGCCCTCTCGGCCTTCTCGGCCTTCTCGGCCTTCTCGGCCTTCTCGGCCTTCTCAGCTTTTTCGGCTTTTTCGGCTTTTTCGGCTTTTTCGGCTTTTTCGGCTTTTTCGCGAGCAGCTTCCTCCTTCAGAGCCTTTTCTTTCAGCTTTTTTTCCTGCTCAAGGCGTTCCTGACGCTCTTCAGCCTGTTGACGCTTTAGCTCCTCCCGCTTGATTTTCTCGGGGTCAACCTTCGGTATTTGGGGAGCCGTTTTAGGAGGTGCCTCAGCCAGTTCCCTGACGACTGGCGACACCGGCTCAGAGGGCAAAGACTCACTGGATTCTGCCTTCGGTTCCTCAACCTTTTCGGGAGGCGCGGGTAAGGGTTTGATGGGCGCACCCCCCTCAATCACGGTCGCCTGGATAATTTCCGTTTCCTGAAAGGGCTGCGGTTTTTCAGCTTCAGGCTGCCATTTCAGCATCAGGAAAATCAGTAAGGCATGCAGAGCGAGCGATGCCATAACCGCACCGTAGCGCCGCAGCATCTCGCGAATACTCATTCTTCGGGGGGACGAGTCATCAAGCCTACACTGGGGATGCCGGCCTGCTTGATAGACGCCATGACACTCACGACACGACCATAGGCAACGCTTTCATCACCACGAATCAGCACCTGAATCCCGGGCTTATCTGCAACCGCTGCGGCAATTTTCGGAATCAACTCATCGTCCGAAACCTGGACATCTCCAGTGTTACTGACGTCCACATAGACCGCGCCGTCCGCCTGAATCGAAACGATGATCGGTAGGGTTTCCTGAGTATCCAGTGTCTTAGCTTCGGCCTGCGGCAAATCGACATCGACTCCGGATTGCAACATCGGCGCCGTCACCATGAAAATGATGAGCAGAACCAGACAAACGTCGATGTAGGGAATGACGTTGATTTCCGCCATGGGCTGGCGGCGTCCACCCCGGCGAGATGTGCCCTGGATATTCATTTCGCGTGTGCCTTGCGATGAAGAAGACTCAAAAACTCATCGGCAAAGGCTTCGTAACGTCCGGCAAGACGCCCGATTTCTGTGGAATAGCGGTTGTATGCCATGACGGCAGGGATCGCCGCAAACAAGCCCATAGCGGTCGCGACTAGTGCCTCAGAAATGCCTGGTGCCACCATAGCGAGCGTCGCCTGCTTGGCCGCGCCTAGTGAACTGAATGAGTTCATGATGCCCCAAACCGTACCAAAGAGCCCTACATAGGGGCTGGTTGACCCGACCGTTGCAAGAAAAGGCAGTCTTTCGTCCAAGGCCTCAAGCTCGCGATTCAAGGAAACCCGCATCACCCTCTGCGCGCCTTCCATCACTGCATCCGGCCCAATATTGGATTGCTGGCGAAGCCGGGCGAACTCCTTAAAACCCGCCATGAAGATGTTTTCCAGGCCCTCGGTCTCGTAGTCCTCCCGAACCAATTGCCGATAAAGATCCGCAAGATCAATCCCGGACCAAAATCTTTCCTCGAACTCGTCCGTGGTCACGCGCGCTCTGCGGATTTCCCGATACTTGGTGAAAATAAAGCTCCAGGACACCACTGAGGCAAGCATCAAGATCGCCATAACGGTCTGAACCACGGGACTTGCGTCCAGAATCAGCTTGGCGATCGAAAGTTCGGAGTTCATGAGGGAAGCAACCTCTCGATGGAAATAAATAACGAAACCTAACGCCCTAAAATCGCCCCAATCCAGAGGCCCTCAAGGCAATTTTTTAGCAAGAACCGAGCCCAGCAACTCGACCAACTCTGACGGGATAGCAACCGGCCTGAAAAAATCGGCTGAAATGGAAGCTACCCGCACTTCGCCATCACACAAGACGCGTCCATCCCGACGAATCGATTGCAGAAACGTGAGACTGGCTGGGCGTGTCTCTTTAATGTCGACGGTTACCTCCAATAGGTCATCCAGTCGTGCAGGACTCCTAAAATCGATTGTCATGGAGCGAACCGCAAAAAGAACGCGCGCATCCCTTTCAAGAGCGCCGAGCTCAACGCCCAGACTCCGAAGAAACTCGGTTCGCGCCCTTTCCATAAAGGTCACATAATTACTGTGATAAACCACGCCACCGGCATCAGTGTTCTCGTAATACACTCTGACAGGCCAGGAGAATAAAGGGTCGACACCCGTCACTCGAAAAGATCTCCACTGTCGACCTTCGGCGGTTTCAACCCCAAATGGAGATAGGCTGAACGGGTTGCTACCCGTCCTCTGGGGGTCCGCATGATGAAGCCTTGCTGAATCAGGTAGGGCTCTAAAACATCCTCGATGGTGCCACGCTCCTCACCAATCGCTGCCGCAATGTTATCGAGACCCACCGGCCCCCCATCAAAACGGTCAATCATCGCGCTCAACAACTTTCGATCCAGCTGATCAAAGCCTTCAGCATCGACATTCAATATTTCGAGCGCCCGACCGGCGAGCTCACCAGTGATGCGACCATCCCCGATAACCTCAGCAAAATCCCGAACGCGTCGCAATAAACGATTTGCGATTCGGGGAGTGCCCCGTGAACGACGAGCCACTTCATTGGCCCCATCATCACTCATCTCAACACCCAATATTCGGGCAGAACGGCTCACGATTAGAGCCAGTTCGCTCTTCGTGTAGAACTCCAAGCGATGGACAATTCCAAAGCGATCGCGAAGTGGCGAGGTTAAAAGCCCCGCGCGTGTTGTCGCACCGACCAAGGTGAAGGGTGGAATATCCAGCTTGATTGAGCGGGCAGCTGGCCCCTCACCGATCATGATGTCGATCTGGTAGTCCTCCATCGCGGGATAGAGCACCTCTTCAACAACTGCGCTAAGCCGGTGAATCTCATCAATAAAAAGCACGTCACCCGGATCGAGGTTGGTGAGAAGTGCAGCAACGTCACCAGCCTTTTCAAGGACAGGTCCAGAGGTATGACGGATTCCTACCTCCATTTCATTAGCGACAATATTGGCAAGGGTTGTCTTCCCTAAACCCGGTGGGCCAAAGATGAGAACATGATCGAGAGGTTCCTTTCGGGCTTTTGCAGCCTGAATAAAAATCCCCATCTGTTCGCGCATAGCGCTCTGACCAACATAATCTTCAAGTCGCTGGGGACGGATCGCTCGATCCATCACATCCTCATCTCGCCCCGATCCGGGAGTCACGAGTCGCGAGGCCTGGCTCATCGGGCCACCGCCTTCAATGCCAAACGGATAATGTCTTCACTGGCCTTACCCTCGGTCTCCAGGGGCTTGATCAGCGCTTGGGCATCTTGGGGCCGAAAACCCAGCGCAACCAGCGCGGATACGGCCTCATCCACGGGACTGGCAACGACTGCTCGTGACGAACCCGTCAAACTTCCGCTTCCATTCCCAAGATCCGGCATTCGATCCCGCAACTCAATGATGAGACGCTCAGCCGTTTTCTTGCCGATACCCGGCAAGCGCGTCAGACTCTGGATATCTTGGTTTTCGACGCAGCGATGAAAAGCCTCTGCCGTCATACTCGAAAGGATACCTAACGCCAGCTTTGCGCCGACGCCATTGACTCGGATCAGGGTTCTGAACAACGTTTTTTCAGCCTCACTGAGAAAACCATAAAGGTTGTGGGCATCCTCGCGAATCGCAAGGTGGGTATGGAGGGTGAGGGTTTCCCCGATATCCGGAAGATCGAAGAACGTTGACATCGGTGCTTCAAGTTCATAGCCAACTCCCCCGACATCAATCAATACAGCCGGTGGCTTCTTGGCCACCAGACGCCCCCGCAGAAATCCAATCATCGATACCCCGTAAGTTGCCCACCCAGCCGCAAGCGGGTCTGGCGGTGATGGATGTGGCACATGGCGATACCCAGCGCATCTCCCGCATCAACAGGCAATACCTCCTTGACCCCAAGGAGATAACGCACCATGTGCTGAACTTGAGACTTTTCGGCACTGCCCTTACCCACCATCGCCTGTTTGACCTGACGAGCGGCATATTCATGCACCCCAAGCCCAGCGTTCATGACCGCACAAATCGCGGCTCCCCGCGCCTGCCCCAATTTCAGGGCCGAGTCCGCGTTTTTGGACATGAAGACTTCCTCAATAGCCGCTTCCGTGGGACGAAACTCACGGGCCACTCGATAAATGCCCTCATAAATTTGATGGAGTCGTTCCGGGAGGTTGTCTCCATCGGTACGGATCGTGCCATAGGTCACAAGGACGGGCCCTTTGGCTCCATCATGAATAATCCCGTAGCCGGTACACCTGGAGCCTGGATCAATGCCGAGGATGCTAACCACTCGGCGGGCTAACCGAGCTTAGCGAGGATATCCTCGCTGATGTCAGCATTGGAGTAGACGTTCTGGACATCATCCAGATCTTCCAGTCGATCCACCAGTTTGAGAAGCTTCACGGCATCCTCCTCATCGAGAGCGATCGTGGTACTTGCACGCATGGTAACTTCGGCAGATTCGGGCACAAGACCTGCCGCAATTAGGCTGTCTCGAACCGATTCAAATTGTTCGGGTTGGACCAGAACATCGATCCCACCGTCATCCAGACTGATCACATCTTCAGCACCCGCCTCAAGTGCGGCCTCCATTAACTTGTCCTCATCCAGCCCCTTGGGATAGCTCAGCACCCCGGTTTTGGTGAAGAGGTAGGCGACGGAGCCATCCGTACCGAGGTTTCCACCCGCCTTGCTAAAGGCATGGCGAACTTCAGCGACCGTTCGGACCCGGTTGTCGGTGAGACAATCCACCATGACGGCGATCCCGCCGGAACCATAGCCCTCGTAGCGGATTTCTTCGAAATTATCACCATCCAGCGCGCCGGTCCCTTTCTTAATCGCACGTTCGATGGTGTCCTTGGACATATTGGCCGTCAGTGCCTTATCCATGGCAGCTCTTAATCTGGGGTTGTTGGCCGCTTCACCGCCACCTGCCCGAGCAGAAACTGTAATTTCCCGAATCAGCTTGGTAAAAAGCTTCCCCCGACGCGCATCCTGGGCCCCCTTGCGATGCTGGATATTGGCCCATTTGCTATGACCTGCCATAACCTCGAACAACCTCTATTTTTTACAATGCATTGCCGCCAATTTTAACATCGGGCACTCAGTGCAGCTTGATCCTCGGTTGAATCCGGCTCCGAAAGAACGAAGACAGAACAATCAGGACCATGCGGAAGGGCCCAAACAGCGCCATTTGGTGCATCTTATAGAGCGAAAGATAGACCAGACGTGCAATCAGCCCCTCAATCATGACCGAACCCATCAGGTTCCCCATGAGATTTCCGACCGTGCTGTATTTCCCTAACGAAACCAACGACCCGTAATCCAGATAGCGGAATGGCTTCTGAGACTTTTTCTTGAGCCTGCGTGAAATATTTTCAAAGACCTGATCCGCCATCTGATGAGCCGCTTGGGCTCTCGGTGGCACATTGGTCCCTTTCTCAGGCCATACACAAGCTGCACAATCCCCGATGGCGTAAATATCAGGATCCCGGGTCGTTTGAAGCGTCTCGGTCACAACTAATTGGTTGATTCGGTTAGTCTCAAGACCTGCGATATCCTTCAGAAAGTCCGGCGCTTTGACGCCGGCTGCCCAGACTTTGGCGGCGGCCCGAATCACATCACCACCATCG
>CAYQOJ010000031.1:0-2512 GCA_964419105.1 uncultured Methylococcus sp. | reverse complement strand
TCCTCCATCACCTCGACCACCTTGACCCCCAGGCGCACATCGATCCCAAGCTTGTGGAGCTGAGCCAGAGTTGCTGCAGAAAGACGGGGCGGCAACATGCCCAGAAGGACCGGGGCCGATTCGATGATATGGATCTTGATATCAGAGGGGCGGACATTATCGAGGCCATAAGAGTTCAGAAGCCGGGCGGCGTGGTGGAGTTGGGCTGACAGCTCAATTCCGGTCGCCCCACCGCCTACGATAATGACATCGAGTTCCCCCTGCTTCGCTCCTCCGCTGGCTTGCGCACTCAGGTAGGCACCCAAAAGTTTTTCCTGAAAATCCTCAGCCTCTTTGGTCGAATCCAGGAACATGCAATGGGTTGATGCCCCGGGTACGCCAAAATCATTACAGACGCTGCCAACCGCCATGACGAGGTAGTCATAACCAACGGTTCGCTCAGGAACGATCAGCTCCCCCTTACTGCTGAAGAGAGAGGAAATCCGGATTTCCTTCCGCTCACGATCCAGACCGCTCATGCTACCGAGCACGAAGCGGAAGTGATTTTCACTGGCCTGGGCAAGGTACTCGATCTCATCGTCGTGCGTATCGAGTGTTCCGGCTGCAACCTCGTGAAGCAAGGGCTTCCAGATGTGCGTCCGCCCTGAGTCCACCAGCGTCACCTGAAGCTTGCCCTTGCGACCCAGCGTTCGACCCAGGCGCGTGGCGAGCTCGAGCCCACCGGCGCCTCCACCCACCACAACGATTCGGGGCGCTTCCCGAACATTCTCTTTGCCCATCAGCACACCTCCAAAAAGGACAGGATTGGCCATCAATTGAGTGGTTCCAGTTTAGCCTTTTTGCCCCCCTAAAGTCCGAGACAAAACGATGACCGTCGCTCTCTGGTAGGATTTTTGGCGCGTATCCTGCAGCAAGGCGATCAATCTTCGCCCCTCAGCCCCGATGAAACATACCCTTTACCCCCCAGAGCAACCTCCTCTCGACGATGAAGAACTCCTCGTCAGACTCAACCGTGGCTACCCCGAGGAGGAGCGCGCACTGATCGCAAGCGCTCTGGAGCTCGCGATCCAAGCCTCTCAGCACGAACTCCCGGGTCGACCCCGGGGCATCGACGTGGCGCTGATCGTCCACCAGCTCAACGTGGATGCTACAACCGTGCAAGTGGCCCTCCTGAGTGACCCACACATCAGGGACAGCATTGATCCCTCGGTCATTCATCACCGTTTCGGTGCAAAAACAGCCGAACTCGTGCAGAAGGTGAACTGGCTTAATACGTTCGACGAGTACCGAAAGTCCGAAACCAAGGAACCGGATCAGGCCGAACTTCTGAGAAGCATGCTTCTGGCAGTCGTGAATGATGTCAGAGCGGTCATGGTCAAGCTGGCTTACCGGCTCCAGCGTCTGAGACTGATGCGCACTTCGCCGGACGAACAACTTCGCCGGGATATCGCGGTCGAAACACTGGATCTATTCACCCCGTTGGCCAACCGCTTGGGCGTTGGACAACTGAAATGGGAGATGGAGGATCTCTCGTTCCGTTACCTCGACCCCGAAGAATATCGTCGACTGGCCAAGTCTCTCGCATCGAATCGGGTGGGCCGGGAAGCTTTTGTTCAACACTTTATCGCGGAACTCAGGGAGCGACTTGAATCTGCAGGAATTGATGCACGCGTCTTTGGTCGACCCAAACATATTTTCAGTATTCACAAGAAAATCGAGCGCAAGGATATCCCGCTGGAGGAACTCTACGATCTCCATGCGGTTCGCGTCATCGTCAAGGATGTGCCGGCCTGCTACACGGTCCTGGGTGTCGTACACAGTATCTGGCTTCATATCCCTAAGGAGCTTGATGACTATATTGCCAACCCCAAACCGAACGGTTATCAGTCCCTGCACACCGTGGTCATTGGGCCTGAAGGGAAGCCTGTAGAGATTCAGATCAGAACCGAAGAAATGCACAGCTTCGCTGAATTCGGCGTTGCTGCACATTGGCGCTATAAGGAGGGCAGCCGTCAGGATCAGGCACTGGACCAGAACGTCAATGCGCTCCGCCGTATTCTCGAAGCCCGCGACGATGAGCAAGGTATTCTCGATTCCTTCAGGTCCGAGCTCTTTGAAGACCAGATCTTTGTTCTGACGCCCAAAGGACAGGTCATTCGTCTGCGCAAGGGCGCCACGCCCGTCGATTTTGCCTATGGCATTCATACCGAGGTTGGCCACCGTTGCCGCGGCGCCAAGGTGAATGGGAAGATGGTTGCACTCACTCATTCCCTAAAATCCGGGGAACGTGTCGAGATCCTGACGGCCAAGCACGGTGGCCCCAGCTTGGGCTGGCTCGACCCTCATCTGGGATACGTCAAAACCACGCACGCTCGCAACAAGATTCGCGCCTGGTTCAGGCAGCAAGACCATGATCGCCACATTCGCGCCGGCAAAATCCTCCTGGATGACGCACGACAAAAGCTGAGCATCAAGGAAATCGACACGGAAAGTTTGGCGAAACACTTCCACT
>CAYQOJ010000030.1:14828-21907 GCA_964419105.1 uncultured Methylococcus sp. | reverse complement strand
AGCTGGAGGACGTCGGTGTCTTTCAGTGCAGCAAGCCTTTGAGGCATCGTCATATCGTCGTTTCGTAATTTCAGGTTGGATGATTGCCACAGCCAATTAAGGCAATCGGTCAGGCACAGAGTTGAGGGGGTAACGAAATCCGTATGTGAACCCCGCACGGGGGCAAGGACAGGCGGAATATTCAGGGGCTGAGGATACCGAAGCAAGTCCAAGCGGACCTTTCGGCATCTACGATCCCCTCTCCCCCGGGGTGCTCAACCATTTTACCGCACCCAATGGCTTTGCGTGAAAAAAACATGATTTTTTGAATTCCTAAACTTAAAAGAAGCTTGAAGGCTAGAATCGAACATCATCGTGCCACGGCTTTGGCATTCCTCTCCAGAAGTCGATAACCTCCCGATGGCACTAAATCCCAATGGAATTTCGATGATACCCCTTCATGCCATGTGAGACTTTCGCCATGCAATGCACCCTCTCATCGACCCGCATCACTCATTACTGCCGACTTTCAGTTTTTCTGATGGCCCTTGTGCTAGGCGCCTGCGCATCAAAATCCACAAAGCCACCATCGAACCTGACGCCTGAGCACTATGCGAAAACCACGACAGTGACCCCAAAGCCGGATCAGGATGCCATCCACCTGAACACGGAAAAAGGCTTCGAGGAACCGTATGAGGACAATCGTCATTACCAGGGCACCTATCTCCTAGCCGCAATCGATCGCAAGACAGGAAAGGCCGCAATTGGCGTGGACTTCATGCAAATGACTGACACGCCCCGCAACAAGGTTGTGGTGACTTATGAAGCGCCTGAAGGGATGATGCGCCAGACCATCTATGTCAAAAGTGGACGTCGGCAGTGCCGCGAGAATGATTGCCGGTTCCTGGAATCGATCAGCATCCCACTCAAGGAATCATTGGTCCGACACTACGCGAAACTCTACAGCCCCAATCTCACCAGTCACTGGACCTACAAGATTGGGGAGGAATACACCGGCGAGATCTCCTATGCCGAGATGGCTGGGCTCGTAGAAAGCATCGATCGCACCCGAAAGACGCTTCCGTCCGCGCAGCATTAGCGACTGCAGTTGCAGGTGTCCGGAATTCCACGCAATCGGTCCTTTTGGGACTGACAACCTCCGAGAGCCCCCAGTGAAACCGTAAGGATGAGAAGTGACCTCAGGGCCACTCTCATCCACCTACCGATTTTCATAACGGTTAAGATCAAACAGCGCCGCTTCTACCGGCATCAGCCGCGCCGCTTCCTTTCGAACCAGATCGCTATGCATCCAGAAACCGGGGTCCGTCCGCCTCACAGCAAACCGGGATGCAAGCTCTGCGTAATCCTGTTCTGAACTAAGCCCCGAGATGCGTCGAGTGAATTCGGGCATATCATTTTCCTTCACCTTGAAGAACACATTGGGATACGCCCCAATGAAGCCACTGGCGACAAACAGGGTGTCCTCATCAGGGAGTCGGCGGTCCTTTTCGTTGAAAAGCTCAGCAATGTTGCTGTGCGCACTGTTACGAAGCATCGTGAAATGTTGTTGAGCCCCTCGGCTACGCTCGATCATCAGGAAGGATGATTCCGGAAGATAGCTCAAAGGCCGACCCTGTATACCGGACAAGACCGTGAGCGCCTGAGTCAGCGATGGGCCAAGCTGCTTAGGGTTGAGGTCATAGCGATGACTTTGTACAGCGGCTGTCCGGCTTTTCCAAAGTTCGTAGAACTCATTGAGGGGATCTTGGGTCTTGTAGATGATCCCCGTCTCCTGATCGAAAGAATTGCGGGCGCCTTGAAGATAAGCCCGAACGTCCTCCGTGGTGCCGCGATACCAATGATCTCGCACGGCGATCCGAGCATTCTTGGGTAAGGCGATCAACACGTTGTGCTCGCCTTCCATCCGGAGAAAATCCATGTACAACCGGGCCTCCAGCTGATGCCCCACATTACCGTAGACATCAAAGCCGGCCACCAGAAGGTAGTGCACCCGCTCTAGCACCTCATACCCGATGATCAGCGCTTTCTGCGGATGATCGCCGAGAAGCCCCTTCTCGACCGATGCACTGTCAAAATGACGGAAGACGGTAAGCGATGCATTCGGATTGGTGCCATCCCCATCCCAGATGGCATCCATTTTGACGGGCATGTTCCCGTTGAACATCTTTTCCATGTAAGCCGCCTTCCGCAGCAGATAGGTGTTCTGCTCTTCGGCGTAACTGAGCCAGCGGCCCAAAAGTGCGGTGCTGCGATCCCGGGTCGGCAGGTTCATGTGCGTCAAAACTTCCGAGAGAAAATCGGACGAGTTTCGAAGCTCCGGCACATTCGGATTCACAAACCCGATCCAGAAATGGTCATCAATGACATCCAATGCGGTCTGGCCCCGGCACGATGGCCCCTTGATGAAGCCCATGACCGTGAATTGCGCCTCCTCCAGCATGAGCCGGTAACGGGCTACCGGAGGAATCGCCTTGAACGTAATGAAGGGATTAGAGGAGGCATCGGGTTCATAACCTGGGAGATGGTCAACGCTGTAAGGGGCATCCAAAAACCAACTGCGGATACGGGCGAGCTTGGCGTTATTTAGGGCATAAGGCATGTGGGTCTTCGAAACCAGCGTCGTCTCAATCGGCCGCAAGCGATAGTAGACCCGCTTAACACCCGGATCATCATAGGGTCGGCGTGTCGCAATCAGCTGTATGGGCTGACCCGGCGGAGAGGCAGAGCGCACCAGTTCAAAAAAGGTTCCGGGCGCAAGATCATCAAAATAAAGGTGCGCCAGAAACCAATGTTCATAGACATAGCGCGCCATCAGCCGGGACTTGAGATCATCGGCATTGAGAAAGGTTTCCCAGGTCGCGATTCGCTGTTCGAAGGCGGACTTCAGGGGCGCCTTGGGCGTCCCCGGGGCCCCGGCTTCCAGCCAACGAAGGAGAGTTCTGGACTCTGCGGGGTTGAGCGCAGGGAACCCGAAGGGCATCCCCCAATCCGGGTGCTGATGCATCAACTCCGACAGGGTCTCAAGGCCTGCACAGACCTGCGGACGATCGATCGAAAAATCAAAACTGCCCGAGGGCAATGTGCCCTCCGAAGGGCCCGGGTTTTCATTCTTGAGCGACACCATCTTGGCCAGAATCCCGGCCTTGATATTGGTTTCAGGATCCGGATTTCGCTCATTCAGCACAGCGAAGAATCCTTTCTTCCGCCAGGCCTCATTACTGTCGGCGTCAAAGAAAAGACGGGTAGTCGGCACTTCGATCAGTCGGGCCGTATCGTAGATCTTGCGGGGATTAGCCCCCCGAGTAATGCCCTCGTAACTCCCGAGCTGAAGCTGGCAAGGAGCGTCATAGCAGGCATGGCAGACCACGCAGCGACCATCGAGAATGGGCTTCACGTCAGCCACGAAGTCGGGCGCTGAGAGCGCTTTGGGAACCGGCTTATCAAAGCGGTCGGGATGCTCTGGCCCGTAAAGTTGATCCAGCGCCTTCAAGCCCACGGCAGTACAGCCCACCGTCAGGACAGCAAAAAGAATAGACAAGGTAATGCGATTCATGGGGACCTGATCCAGTCAGAAACTGGGTTCGAGATTAACAGGCTTGGCTTCCGTTTAGAATCGAGTCTCTCTTTCGCAGCAAGAATCCCAATGCAGACGCTTCGCAGCTTCCTCATCGTTTCCCTGACCTTGGTATTGAACGGCTGTTCGCATGAGCCCTCACGCCCGCCGCCCGATGAAATTCAAACCGAGCTCGATCGTTTCGGCGCAGGCGCAAGCTACCAACCGACGCCATTGGCGAAGGGCCAGGAAGTCAGGGAGCAGTGGAAAAACGGAACGCGAACCCTCGACATTCTTTTTGCAGCGCCCGAAGAGCCCGGCGCCTATCCACTGGTTGTTTATCTCCCCGGACTGGGTCAGGATGCAGGATCAGCCCCGCTCTGGCGCGATGCATGGATCAAGGGCGGGTTTGCCGTCCTGATGCTGCAGCAAACCCGAGATGCCAATGCATTGAGCCACCTCAGCGCCGCCGATCGGCACGATCTTAAATCCATCGGTCACGAACACTTCAATCTCCGATCTCTTGAGGGGCGAATTTCGGATGTCACTTTTGCAATTCACAGCCTGGAAGAACGAAAGCGCCAAGGCAAGATCCCCTTCAACCAGGCACGCACTGATCAGATAGCAATTGCAGGTTTCGACCTCGGGGCCCAGACCCTTCAGGCTCTCCTGGGTGAGGACATCAAGGGGCTTTCGGTTCATGAACCCATGCCCCAGATTCAGGCCGCCATCCTACTGAGCCCCCACGTCGATCTTGCAAAGGGCGGAATCCAGCACCGGTTTTCGGCCCTGAACGCTCCTCTGCTCGTCATCACAGGCTCAGACGATCATGATCCCTGGGGCATGGCCTCACCCTCAGTTCGATCGGCCCCCTGGCACCAGGCGCGACCCGGCCAAAAGGCCCTTTTGAACCTGAATAATGGGACCCACCGTCAACTGGCCGGAATCGATCCCAAAAGTGACCGACCTGAGGATCAGGAGGAGGATCCCGATGAGGTCCGTCATGCCGAAGAGAGTGACGAGGGCATGCTGTTTGGAAAACGGGGGCGTGGCGGCCCTAACGGCAGGACCACACAATTTGGGGATGCACGGCGGGGTTTCGGACCCGGGTACGATCCAAGACACTATGGTCGCCAACTCGCCGCCATTCAAAAAATCAGCACCGCATTCCTCAGTGCTGTTCTTCGGAAAGATAAAGACGCGGAAGAATGGCTTCATAAGGATGCCTCGACCTGGCTTGGATCAGCCGGCCAGCTCAAATTCCGCTAGATTCTAGATAACACTCACTCGGGATAGACACTGAGGGTATCGGCAAATTGGCACTCGTCATCATCATGGCAGGCGATGACATAGGTCACATGCTTACCGCAGCCTTCCACCCAGCTGCGGTATTCGGTGTAGAGCGGCTCACCCCAGTCCGACATCCGGACACTTCTCACCGGGCGTCCCGCCTTGGCTGACGGACACCCCAAATCCTTGTGCGCCCGCTCCTCCCCAAGCGATCGAACCTTCGCCGTATCATCACGGTGCACGGCAGGGGAATCCGTCACACACCCTGAAAAGGTCAAACACAAAACCATATAGGCGAAATATTTCACGCGTTGATCCCCATTGAGATGACAGTCCGATTCTAATCGGACTCTGAATTCCAAAGGGTTGGATTTTAGCCTGCACCACAACGCGGCAGGCATCAAATGATGGAACGGAGAGACCTGAGAACGATTGGGCATATGCCCCGCCCATCGGGTTATTAGCACCACCTTGTCGCCCCCAGCAACTCCCATTAGTTAACAAACCACCAAAAATCAATGGCATTGTCGACGAATTTGGAGCGGCACGCATTATGCTTTGTAAGACTGTATTCTGCCCGCCTCCGGAATCATCCCATGTCAAAACTCCAGAGAACATTGCCCAAAACCGGTTTTGAAGGTCTCGCCGAGAACTGGCGTTCTGACCTCATATCGGGCTTTCTCGTTTTCCTGATCGCCCTCCCCCTCTGCATCGGAATTGCGATCGCTTCCGGCTTCCCCCCCATGTCCGGCATTATTACCGCGGTCATCGGTGGGCTGGTCGTTTCGCGAATTAGCGGCTCCTATGTGACGATCAACGGCCCCGCTGCGGGCCTGATCGTGGTGATCCTGACAGCGGTCCAAAGTCTTGGAGACGGCGATACCATGGCAGGGTTTCGCTATACCCTCGCAGCCATCGTAGTCGCCAGTGTCTTTCAGATTCTGATGGGGCTATTGAAAGCCGGAAAGCTCAATGCGTATTTCCCAGCCTCGGTGGTGCATGGCATGCTCGCCGCGATTGGCGTAATCATCATGGCGAAACAAATCCACGTCCTTCTTGGCGTCAAACCGGAGAGCAAGGAAATCCTCGACACGATCCTCGAGATTCCGCATAGCATCGCGACCATGAACCCCGCCATCGCCCTGATCGGGGCGGTCGGCATTTTGATTTTGACACTCTGGAATGTGACCCAGAACCGCTACCTCAAGATGATTCCGGGCCCGCTGATGGTGGTCATTGTCGGCATTGGTCTTGGACACTATTTTGGATTAGGCACCGAGCACAACTACTCAGTGGGAAGCTTTTCCTGGCTTTTCCACAGCCCCGAGTACACCGTTGGCCCCAAGTACCTGGTGACTGTCTCAGATCATATCTTTTCAAGCTTTTATGCCCCGGACTTTGGCAAACTCTGGACCAGTGAGTTTTTGGCTGCAGTGGTCGCCATCTGCTTGGTCGGAAGTCTTGAAACTCTTCTGAGCGCCACCGCCGTCGACAAGCTTGATCCCTACAAGCGCGAATCCAACCTGAACCGCGACCTCACGGCTGTCGGTATCGGCAATCTTCTCGCCGGCGCCGTTGGCGGCCTTCCCATGATTGCTGAAATCGTTCGCTCCTCTGCCAACATCAACAACGGGGCACGCACCGGTTGGGCCAATTTCTTTCATGGCGCCTTCCTTGCGGTTTTCGTTGTACTCTTCCCACGTTTAATTCATCAGATTCCGCTGTCTTCACTAGCCGCCCTTCTGGTCTTCACCGGGTTTCGACTGGCTTCGCCAAAGGAATTTGCCAAAACGATGCAAATTGGCAAAGAACAGCTTTTTGTTTTTACCTCAACGATCATCGCTGTCATTGCAACGGATCTTCTGGTTGGCGTCCTCCTCGGCATCTTGGTCAAGATCGGTATCCAGCTCAGTCGCGGCGTCCCTCTCTCTAACCTTATTCGCATTAACTTCAGCATTAATAACTCATCGCCTGAAGACTACATCGTCAAAATCGAAGGTTCGGCTGTCTTTGCCAATTTTGTGGGCCTCAAGAGCGATCTTGCGGACATCCCTCTCAATAAATCCATCATCTTTGCATTCGCTAATGCGCAGATAGTAGAAATACCATAATTAATCAATTGTCTATAATCGTCACAATCTGATTAGCATCAAAAGAGACGACCTGTGTACAAAGACTTAGAACAGATTCACGGTGAGTAACAATAATTATCGTATCCTCTTTGTGCCTCGCACGT
>CAYQOJ010000030.1:7931-14818 GCA_964419105.1 uncultured Methylococcus sp. | reverse complement strand
ATCATCTTTGATGTGTCCGATGCGTCTTACATTGACCATACGGTGATGGAATTTATCGAACAGTTCACCCATGATTACATTGACCGAGGCGGCAAATGCGTCGTCAAGGGCCTCGATGATATGGTTGGCTACTCCGAACATCCCCTTGCGGCAAGAAAACGCAGCTAGATTGATACACACCCCCAAAAAAACGCGGGCTCTGGCCTGCGTTTTTTTTTAGAATAGGGGATGACTCAGAACACCCCTGTCTCCAGCAGCCTTAGGGCGGTGGCCCTCTTTGAAGCGGCAAAGGGTGTCCTGACCCTTTTGGCTGGATTCGGATTACTGACGCTCCTGCATCGCGATGTCGAAGCAATCGCTGCAACTGCCATTAGGGCTCTCCATCTTCATCCCGAGGGCCATTACCCTGCCCTGTTTCTGAAATATGCCGAGGAAATCAACGACGCCAGGGTCTGGGCCATTTTCCTGATCGGAATTCTCTACGCGCTGGTCCGATTTACCGAGGCTTATGGGCTCTGGCACGAGCGACCTTGGGCCGAATGGTTTGGTGCGCTCGCAGGAGGCATCTATATCCCCTTCGAACTCTATGAACTCAGCTTGGGCGTGAGCCTCATCAAGCTAGCCATCCTGATCATGAATGTGCTCGTGGTCCTTGTCATTGCACTCAACATTCAACGAAGGCTTTCTAGCGCCTCAACGCCAACTCAGTCCGGACACCGACGTACCCGCTCGGCCAGGGCCAGACAAATCCCAAAGTAGCGCCTGGCTTTCAATCGTCGGCATGCCTCTCCATCCTGGAACACGACCTCGAATGCGCCAGCAGATGCGTTTGGCGATTGCCTTGCTCGCCCCTGCTCTTCTTCAGGCGGCGCCGCCCTGTCACCCAAATGACCCAACAGTGCCGCCTCCCATGAAGGAAGCAGGTTCCCTGAAATTCGAGTTGGATATAGGAAAGACGTGCCCTGAACCTCTTGCCGCATCGCAACGCCAGAACACACCGCTCGGATCTCTTGCAGCGCAAGGGGCTGATAAGAATTACAAGCCCCGGATCCCCTATCTGGGCCCCTCTGCAAGCTTCAGGACCGATGAATTAACCCATCGCTCATCCTGGGAGGAAGGTCACCCCTGGAGCATCAAACGAGCCTTCGATCTTCCAGAGTGGATGTCTCTAACCTTCGAGGAACGGGTGCGCTATGAAAGTTATGCGACCCCCTGGATCAAGGATACAACCCAGGGACAGTACGGCATCCCGATCCAGTCCGTTGTCTGGTTCAAAGCACACCCCACGGAAGATTTTCGCTTCGAAATCCAGTTCTGGGATGCCCGGCAATATGGATCACCTGACCCCAACAAGATCAATACGACCATGGTGAACGTGTTGAACCTTGAGCAGATTTTCGCGGGGTGGGTTGATCACAACCTTTTTGGTCAGGGCATCGACTCAGAATCCAAACTCGGCCAGATGCAGATGGCGGTCGGTAGTAATCGGCTGATCGGCATTGTTCCCTTCAAGAGCACTCAGTTTCAGTATGTCGGATACCAAAACCGGCTCCGAAGTGAAACCCAGGGCTTCGAACTTCTGACTTTTGCGAATACGCCGGTAGAAATGCTGCCTTCCAACGCCAGCGCATTGGCCCAGAATGCATGGATCTGGAACCGCCCCATCACCGATGCCGTTTTTGCTGGGGCTTTCCTCGACAAAAGCCTATCGACAACCGATCACCTTGAGATCTACTTTTACTATCTCCATGAGGGCATGGCCGCGAATTTAAGCCCCACCCTTTACACCCCCGGCTTTCGAATTTTCCGTCAGCCCAGAAAAGGGGCGTTCGACTTTGAAATTGAAACCATCGGACAGACAGGCCAGAAGCGCGTCAGTACTCAAGCTCCGATACTGGGTGTTGGTTCCATCATGCAGCACGTCCAGGCCGGCTATACCTTCGAAGCGCCCTGGACACCCCGGTTTCTGCTTCAGTGGGACTATGCCTCGTCTCACTTTGACTCGCTCTTTCCATCAACCGTCTCGGAATTTGGACCCGACGGCATCCTTGCGCTCTTTGCACGAAACAATATCAATACGCCAGGCTACAGACTTTTCTTGAATCCCTCGCCGGATATCACCGTCTATGCCGCGAATCGCTTCTGGTGGCTTGCCGATGGCCGTTCGACCGAAGGTTGGTCCGGTGCCAGCCTCGTGGATACGCAAGGCAGTGCCGGAACTTATGTGGGACAGACCTGGGAACTAAACGGTCGTTGGGATGCGCACGAGAACCTCGCCATGCAAGTCGGCTGGCAGGTCTTGATGAAAGGGAATTTTGCGAGCTACGCACCGGGCGCCCCCACCGATCTTGGGAACGTGAACTACTGGTACGTCCAGAGCCTGGTCCGCTTCTGATCCATTAGCAAGGGAGCCACACCGACCAGCAAGGGCGGTGTGGCTCAATGGGCGACTGATTAGTGGACGACAGTCGCTGCTTCTCCATGGGATTCGGGGTCATGATCTTCCCCTTCATGCCCAGGTGCGGGACCTGAAGGGCCATCGTTGCCATGGCTCAATCGCATCATCACCGCAAAGAACATCGGGATGAACATAACCGCGACACAGGTCGACCCGAGCATGCCTCCGATAATGCCTGCGCCGACAGAATGCTGGGCGTGAGCCCCTGCCCCGTTACAGGTCACCAAAGGGACTGCGCCAAGAATGAAAGCAATTGAGGTCATCACGATTGGCCGGAAACGAAGCCTTGCCGCATGCAGCGCAGCATCGCGGTAGTTCATCCCTTCCTTCTTGACGGCATCAATCGCGAATTCGACGATCAAAATGGCGTTTTTGGCCGAAAGACCGATCAGCGTCAGAAGACTGACCTGGAAGTAGGTGTCATTGGGCATCTTGTACATGAGAAGGACCGCCGCTGCACCGAACAGAGAGAACGGCATCCCCATCACCACCACGATGGGCAAAGTCCACATTTCAAAGAGTGCCGCGAGAATCAGGAACACCATGATGAGGCCCAGGGACAGCGCCACAGCGGACTGATTCCCTGCAATCAACTGCTGATAGCAGAGGCCAAACCATTTGACGGCATAGCGATTACCCAAGACTTTGGGCACCTCACTCTCCACAATATCCATGATCTCACCCGTGGTGTGACCATCCGCCTCATTGGGGTCCACGACGATCTGGCTAGCCAAAAAGTCATTAAGTCGCGTCACCACTTCAGCACCTGTGGTCTCCGTCACCGTCATGATGTTCCCGGCCGGAACCATTTCACCATCGGAATTCTTGATGAAAACCGTATTGAGGAGCTCAGGATTCTTGCGGTAGTCGTACTGACCGGTAATTTCCACCCAGAAGATATCGGCCCACTTCGTAAAGAAGTTGATGTAGTAAAGACCGAAGACACCCTGTAGCGAGTTGTAGGCATCTTCAAAGCCGACCTTGTAGTAGTAGGCCTTGACGGGATCGACATCCACTCGAAGCTCAGGGGTATCAACTTCATAGAACTGGGTGGCTTTCTTGACCGCCTTGAAATTCTTTTCAAGGTGCTGGGTGATCTTCACGGAATCATCGTGAAGATCCTGAACTGTCAAAGGCTGTGTCGCCTGGAGATAGAACGTGGCACCACCGCCTGGGCTCAGCCCACGGACAGGCGGCTGATTGAAGGCATAGGCCGTAATGTTCTTGTTCTCATCATTGATCTTACGGGTCTCGTCGATGGCAGTATCCACTGTCTCATGCGCCATATCGCGCTCATCTTCACCGGCAAGACATCCCATGATGGTGGACGTATTGGTCTTGTAGGTTCCGTTATCGATGATGTCCTGCGACCCGAGGACCACCAGACGATCAAGGTAAGGAATTCGCTCCATCATCTTGTCGGCGATCTTGTTGGACTCCTCGACGCTATAGCGGAGTGCGCCACCTGGGTTCACATGGGTCACGTTATAAAAGTACCCCATGTCCTCCAATGGCATGACGGACGTCGGAATCCTCAAGAACATGCCGATCGTCAGCAGGAAAATGACCGCCCAGAAGGTCAGGCAGGCCTTGCTGTGATCGATGATCCAGGTGACCGTCGCCATGTAGGCGCCCTGAAGCCGGGCAAAGGCCTGGTCAAAGACGCGGAAGAACAGCACCTTGTCCTTGCCATCCTCATGCTTCACGTTGCGAAGGAAGATGACACAGAGTGCAGGCGTCAGGGTCAGTGCGACAAAGCCCGAGATAATGACCGAAATCGCGATGGTGACCGCAAACTGCTGCATCATGATCCCCTGGAACCCCCCGAGGAAGGCGACAGGAACAAAAACGGCATTCAAAACCATGACAATCGCGATGACAGGCGCCTGCACTTCGCGCATCGCCTTGACGGTGGCATCAAAGGAGTTGAGGTGATCCTCGGTCATGATGCGCTCAACGTTCTCCAATACGACGATGGCGTCATCCACCACGATCCCGATCGCGAGAACCAACCCAAAAAGGGACAGGGTGTTGATATTGAAGCCACTGGCATAAATCCCTGCAAAGGCACCAATGACAGCAACCGGAATCGCCAGAATCGGAATGATCGTTCCGCGGAGGTCCTGAATGAAGAGGAAGACGACGCAGAAGACCAAAAGGAAAGCGATCAGTAGTGTTTCAACGACGCCTTCAATCGCCTGATAGACGAAGATTGATGAATCGTAGTGATAGAAGTACTTCATTCCCTTGGGAAGGAAGGCTTCGATCTTTGCCATGGCTTCCGCTACTTCGGCCTTGGCCTTGAGCTGATTGGCACCCGGGACAAGATAAAGCTGAAGAGAGACCGCTTCGAACTTTTCGACCTTGCCGGTCTCATGGTTTCGTTTGTGGACGAAGAAATAGTTGTTGTAGCTGTTGGCATCCATGATCACTTCAGCCACGTCCTTGAGCCTTACAATCTGGCTCTGGCCGTTCAGCGTCAGGTCATTGGGCTGGGTCTTTTCCTGATTTTTAAGATCTACGACATCCTTGCCATCCATGTTGGCGCGAATGACGATGTCCTGGAACTGCTTCACATCGGTGTAGTAACCCGTCGTCGTGATCAGGAAGTTCGACTTTTCAGGGCCGTAGGTCGGCGGCATCGCGTTCTGCCCGATGGCGTACTGGCTGCTCTGATCGCGAACCTTGGAGATGATCTCCGGGATACTGATCTTGTAGAAGGCGAGCTTCTTAGGATCTACATTGATACGAACCGCATAAGAGCGCTGACCCAGAATGTTGACAAAACCAATGCCGTGCAGCTGTTCGATGACGGGATAGATGAAGCGCTGAACGTAATTGGCGATGTAAAGCGGGTCCGGGGAGCCGGTCTCGGAATAGAACGGAATCACCTGAAAAAGGTCCGGAATCATCTTGCGGATACGGATACCCTGCCCTCTTGCCTGCTCCGGAATATAGGAGTTCGACGCCGTCAGGGAGCGGTTCAGGGTATCTGCTTCGACAACCCCCAGTTCGGTACCGACATCGAAGTAGACGTTGATTGACACGCTGTTGCTGCCATTCTGGCTCGCAGACTGCATGTAGATCATGCCTTCAGTACCTGCAATCTGATCTTCGATCGGCGCAGTCACAGCATTGGCAATCGCCTCCGAGCTTGCACCCGGGAAGGTCGAATTGATGTTCAGGACTGGCGGAATGATGAGTGGGTACTGGTCGATAGGGGCATAAATCGCCGCCATGACACCCCCAATCACGATCATGATCGAGCAGACGATCGAAAGGACCGGTCGTGAGATGAACTTCTCGGAAAACATCAGGGACTACTCCTTAAAGTTCCGTCATGGACAGACTGGGTCGGATCCTCGCCAGTCTGCGGCGCAATTTCTTTCTGCGAAGTGTCATCCTTCGTCAGCGCATCCACCACGATCTGGTCACCTTCCTGAATCCGGACACCGCCATTCACGACGACCTTCATGCCGGGGCTGAGCCCCTCATCCACCAGCTGAGTTCCATCCAGCAGATATTTGCCGGGAGTGATCCTTTGTTTTTTGACCTTGTCCCCATCCAGGACAAAGACAAAACTCGAATCCCGATCCCGGAAGATGGCTTCCTGAGGCACGACGAAAGCGTTGAGGACCACGAGATCGCGCAGGAAGACGTGGACGAACTGCCCTGGAAGAAGCTTGTTCTTCGGGAGGGAATTGTTGTCGATCGAGGCTCGCAGCTGCCAGACACCATCCGAAAATGAAACCCGAATGTCCCTGAACTCTACCCGGCCTGCAGAGGGGATCTTGGTGCCGTCCGCAAGGGTCAAGTCGACGCTGAACCGATATTCGTTGGGAACCTGGAAATGTCCATCAAGACCCCCATTTTCAATATCGAGGCGGTCGAGTTCGGGCATTGAAAAGGCGACATACATGCTGTCGCGGGAATTGATGACATTCAGCTGCGTCTGGAACGCGGTCACCATCATGCCCTCGGAAATCATACGTTCCGAAATATAACCGCTGGCTGGCGCTCGAACCGTACAGTACTCCAGGTTCAGCTTGGCGTTGTTCACGTTGGCAACCGAGGTCTTGAGGTTACCCGCAGCCGCCTGATAGTTGATCAGTGCGGTATTGACGTCCTGAACTGAGGTCACGTCCTTGTTGGTGAGGCTTTGGTAGCGCTCATAGATGATGCGGTAATTGTCATTCGCCGCCTGATCTTTTTGAAGCTGTCCTTCTGCATTCTGGAGGGCAAAAAGGTAGGGGCGACGGTCGATCTCGTAAAGCGGCTGATCCTTTTTGACCAGGGACCCTTCCTTGTAGAGCTGCTTGAAAATGGCACCACTGACACGAGGGATCACAGGATAGTCGATGACCCCTTGGACGACACCCGGGTAGCTGAAGACATACTCGACATTATGCGGCTGAACTTCGAGAGCATT
>CAYQOJ010000030.1:5259-7921 GCA_964419105.1 uncultured Methylococcus sp. | reverse complement strand
TCCGCCGAGAACAAGGGCAGCCCCCAATGCAAGAAGAAACGAGGAATGTCGCATGGCCTAACTTCCTAGAATAGATCGCCGAAGCGATGTCCGTCACCGAGGTCATGAGCATCCTCGGTGTTGTTGACTTCATAACCGCCGCCCAGATCCTGATACAAGCGGACAATACTGAGGAGCTGATTCAATTTGCTCTGCGCGGCCTGAATGCCGGCCTGATTCATCGTGACCTTGAGATTGAGGACCTCAGGCATTCCCACAAGCCCCTCCTTATGGCGGGTTTCTTCGTTCTCAAACCGCTGACGATTGGTATCAAAGAAGAGCAGCATCTGCTCGAGGCTCTCGGTGTACTTCTCATGCGATGCAAAATCGCTGTCGACGGAGGCAAATGCGCCCCGGACAGTTTGCTGATAGTTGTAATAGTCGGTGTAGTACTGGCCCTTGGCCGACTCGATCGCCCCGAATTGGCCCAGATTCACAATGGGCATGCTGAGACCACCTTGATACTGCCAATAGCTTTCAGGGTTGGTAAACAGGGTCGAAAGCGCCTGAGAACTCTGGCCCACGGGCGTTGTCAAGCTGATGGTGGGGAAAAAGAAGGCCGTATTGACGCCGATATTCGCATTCGAACGACGCAACTGTTCTTCAGCTGAAAGAACATCCGGCCGATTCATCAGGACCTTGGAGGGAAGATTTCCACTGATGATCGACTTGTAGGGAAGCGCCATGAAGCTCTGGCCTTCCGCAACCGGACCCGGATTTTCGTTCAAGAGAAGATGGATGGTGTTCCCTAAACGAACGATGTTGTACTGAATGACCGGAATCTCTGCACGCGCATCGGCCAACTGAAGCGAGTACTGACGCAAAGCGAAGGCTGAAATCAGGCCTTCCTTGTGCGCTTCGGTGTACTTTTTGACGATCTCATCCAAAGCTTCCACCAGACTCTTCTGGAGCTCCAGTCGATACTGCTCTTCGCGCAGACTGAAATAACTCCCGGTCATCTGGCTGATGATGCCCAGTCTGACGGCATTCTTGGCGGCGCGCGTAGCGGCAAGATTGGCTTGCGCCTGCTCCTGGGTGCGGAGCTGCTGAAGGATGTTAATCGAATAGTTCGGAATGAAACCTGCGGTGAACCCACTATTGAAAGGGAGTTTCGCGCCCGTGACCATGTTGGTGTCATTCACCGAAATATAGCCCGCACCCCCATCCACCCGGGGCACCCAGCGCATTTCAATCTGATGAAGTATTCCCTTGGCCTGAAAAATGTTGCCCAAAGCCGCTTGAACGCTGTTGTTCTGGATCAGCGCCCGTTTGATCAGATCATTGAGAACCGGATCCTTGAACCGATCCCACCAGGCCATTTCGGGCAAAGGAACGCCATCAATGCGGGCAAGACGATCCTTGCTCTTCCAGTCATCGGGGGTTTCCAGCTGTGGCTTTTCATAGTCCGGTCCCCAGATCGCACAGCCTGGTAGAACGAGCAGTGAGGACACTAACAGCCAGGACAGGTTTCTGCGGGATCGCTTCACGTGGGCCTCGAACATTCCCTTTGATGTATGTCCAGACCCAGACCGAATCGAGGGAGGGGATATCGGCACTGGCGGCATTGATCTAAGTATTTAGGCGTATTGTACCCGGAAGCACCGGTCTTGCGCGGTTTTCAGGGGGCACCCCCCTCTCGAGACAGAACCCAGGCCTGTCGTTCGTTTTTTTCATAGATCGCAAAAGCTGTGATTCGCCTTGACTCGAGAAAACCCACCAATCCGGTTTCTTCTGCGAAAAAGTAATACTGCTGATGATGAATCTCGGCAGGACCAATCTTGCCCCGGCTCTCCAGTCGAACCAGAATCGCGTCATATTCCCCGGCGGGAACGACGCTGTGAAAGCTCCCAAGATGCGTTAAGGTGCAGGTCAATTCACCACTGTGCTTCAATTTCTCGGGATGTGCGAGATCAAGGACACGGACCTTGCTGACAACCATCACCGATTGCCCCGGCAAAAGCCCCTTGGGAAGCAGCGGCTTCGGCGGTTGAAATTCGGTTTTTACGCCTTCCTTTCGATCAATTGCCCCCTCAATGCGAACGCCCTCTCCTTCGGAAAACTCAAGAATCTGGGATTCGGTCGCATTCAGCTGATATTCATATCGTGAACTTCCCGGTGTTTCGGCAAGCCCCAACATGCGATGCGATTCCTCAAATTCCGCACCGCTCTGAGGAAGCACCCGATAGCTAAGCGCTGACTCATCTGGGGCTAATAGCGTTCGGGGTTCATCCAAGGCCTCAGATGCAATCGGATGGTATCGAAATGCCCCCCGAAATCCCTGCTCCAGAATACGTCGATCCTCCACAGTAAAGACCTCAGGCGCACTCTCGATCGCACGGACCGGCATCATTCCACAGAGAGGGAACAACAGCACCAGAAGGAGTCGAATCATGCAATCCGGGATTCGCATCTTCAAGCGCTGTTGCCTCGATGGGACTGAAAGCGCTCCCATTCACGAAGAAGTGCCGGCAATACCAACATGCTGCAAAAGAGCGTCGCCAAGATCCCGATGGTCAGCATCACACCCATGCTTGCCATTCCGCGATGGGGTGCCACTGAAAGATTTCCGAAACCACTGATATTGGTCAGCGCGCTCAGGAGCACGGCCAGTGCCGTGCTGGTG
>CAYQOJ010000030.1:0-5180 GCA_964419105.1 uncultured Methylococcus sp. | reverse complement strand
TTATCCACACCCATCCCGAATATCAGGGGGAGCGCGATGATGTTGGCAAAGTTGAAGGGAACGCCCCATCGCACCATGAAGGCACCGGTCAGTACCGAAGCCAGTAACAAGGGAGCAAGAACGAGGACAACATCGATGCGGCGCTCCATGGTGAAAAACAGCACGGCCGTGATCGCCAAAATCGCCAGACCAAAGGCCTCCAGAAAGGCCCGAACGACCGCCTGACTGGATTCCAGGAACAACACCGGGGTTCCCGTTGCGTGCGGAGCCACTGACCTGACCTGATCGACAAACCGACGCATGGCCGAAGGATCATGCAGATCCTCACGCGGGCGAACATCGACCCGCCAGATCCCATCGCCATTGATCCATCGGGATTTGAGGTCGGAAGGAAGCGATTCAATCGTCACGGGACCCGCTTTCAGGGCATCCTGAAGCCGATCGAGATTCGGACGAAGCTCTCCAACCAGCATTCGACCCAGATGATTCAGATAGAGCGATCGAGCAGCGGCATCCAGACCCTCAAGATGATCTAGGGTTCGTGCCAGATTCAGTTCGAGGCGCGTGCCTTTGGAAGCATCATCTCCGGTCGGATGTCGATAAAGATAAGTTGCAAGATCCGCCTGAAAGCCCCGGAGCGTTGTCAGTGATCGCTCGGGTTCCTCCTCAGGCACAGCCTTGGAACCTGCCATAAGCCTTGTGCCGAGCGTGACCCCCAATTGATCAATAAGGGTCAGCTTGTCTTCCTGACCTTCTGGGATGAAATCCTTGAGTGTCACCACGCTGTCGACTGCCGAGAGTCCAGAGAGCTTCGCTTTGAGCGCCTCAGCCTCGACTTCGTTCGCCGCTAGCACAGCCAAGGACCAAGGCGAATTGCCACCATCCTTGAGAAGCTCCCTGAATGTCTGGACTGATTCGCTGGAAGGGTCCTGAAGGTTTAAAGGGTTGTGATCAAAACGGCTTTGCTCAAGCTCAAGGCTTGAAAGGAGGCCAAGGAGTGCCGCAGCGATGAGAACAGCCCTTGAATGACGGATGGGATACCCGAGAATGTACACTGCAAGCCGCGACATGGGCCCTTCAGGAGTCCCCGTGTGCTCCCGGTAAGCCGTTGGCCTTCGAAGACAAAGAAAGGCCGGCAGCACCAAAAGGGTGATGAAAAGACTGATGAACATCCCGGCACCCGAGATGATGCCCAGCTCTGCAACGCCGCGATAACTGGTCGGGATAAAACAAAAAAAGCCAATGGCGGTGGTCAGGGTTCCAATTTCCAAGGAGCCCCCGACATGCCGAACTGCTCGCTTGAGTGCCGCCCGATGGTGGCGTGAGGATCCTGAGAGCTCGCGATAGCGAAGGCACAGATAGATCGCATAATCGGCACCGATCCCGATATACATCACCGAGAAGGCCACTGAAATGAGATTCAACTGCCCGAGCGCGACGGTTGCGAAAAAAGCCGTGAAGATCAGACCAAGAATGAGTCCAACTTGAACGGCGAATACCAACCAAAGCGAGCGTAATCCGACCAGCATCACCAGAGCAACCCCTGCGAACGAGCCGAAGCTCGCCATTTGTGCCCCAAGGCTGGCACTTTTGAGCTCATCGATCGAGAGGGCTGCTGCCCCACTGATGCGAAGCCGAATGCCATCGGCCTCAAAACCCAGTGCATCGCCTGCCCCCCGGATCGCGGCCACCATCGCCTCCCCTGGCGCCAGCGAGCTGTACTCCACCTTGGGCATCACTTCCATCAGGACCCGCCGATCCTTGTCTGAGCGAACGCCCGACATTTCCTGACTCCAAGACAGGGGCCGATCAAGCCCCATCAGGGCATCGTCCAAGGTTCCGGCTAATCCCTGAAACAGGGAACCGAGATCAATTTCTGTCGGGCGCTCTTGCGTGAGTGCGCGGCGCAAAAGATGAAAGGTGCCCGAAAGGCTGGGGTCCTGGGCAATGTCGGCCAGAAAAGGTTGCGCCTGAGCAAGACGTTCGGTTCGAAGCTCAAGCTCATCCAGCCCCATAAATAACAGCCCATGCTGGCGAAAAAAAGCTGTTCCCGGTGGGTAGAACACCCATTCGAAATGCTCGTGATCATCACTCAGGCGTAATGCCAGTCGATCTGCAGCATCCCGAGCTTGATCCGGGGTGGGCGCATCGATGACAACGACGATTGAATCTCGGAATGTTGGAAAGGCCCGTTCATAGGCCAGTTTGTCCTGACGCCAAGGCAAGCTGTCGGATAGCACATTGCCAGGATAAGTATTGATCTTGAGGTGATGAATCGTATGAAAGAGCGCCCCCGCCGCAGCGAAAAGAGACAGCACAATCACCCAAACGGCATGCCGAGTTGACCATTCAAACCATCGAGATAAGCCATGATCAATCCGCGCCTTGATCCTGTAGCCTCGCTTGCCTATTCTCACCGATATACCCTCTGAGGGGATTTCACCCTTGTTTGTCTTCCACAATCGGTCTACCTCGTGCCCAATTTTCTCACGTCCCACACCTTGGAGATTGTACGAGGACTGGCTTTTTCCTCACTCTTCGGTCTCTTGCTATCCCTTGGGCTTCAAACTCCCTTCAAGGCCTTGATGTCCGCCCTTGGGCGCGCGCGCCTCAGCGCGCCGGTTTTGGGAAATTTCTTCCTGATACCGATCCTCGCCGCTACCGTCATCTTGAAGGCCGATCTGGGTCATCATGCCGCTCAGGCTTTGATTTTTCTGGCCTGTGCCCCCTTCGCCCCGGTCGTTCCCTTGTTTGTCAGGATGGGCCGCGGCCATCTGGCCCTAGCGATTGGTCTCACCGCACTGTTTCCGGCGTTTTCAGCTCTCCTGACACCCTGCGCTGTAGCCTTGAGTTTCTGGCTGATTGAGGGTACGGGTCACCCAATGCCTTCAGCGCCTCTCATACTGAAACTTCTGGCGGCTTCCATCACGCTCCCCCTGCTGCTCGGCATTGGTTTTCGCGAATGGTTTCCGCGTTTTTCGATTCGCATTCAAAAGCCGATGGAGTGGTTATCCGAAGCGATTGGCGTTCTCTCGCTGAGCTACCTCGCCTCACTGGAGGCTGGACATCTCGCTGACTTTAACCCTGATAAATACTGGCCCTTCGCCGTTTTCTATGAAACTTCGTTTGTCATCGGCCTCGCGCTGGGCCAAGGCCCCTTGCAGGATCGACTGGTGATGGGATTCGGAACCGCCAACCGAAACATCGGGCTTGCAATCCTGCTTGCCGCTGCGATGACCGATGCTCGCGATCTTCTCGGGGAAGTGCTTGCCCAAAGTCTTTTGATGTTGGCCCTTGGGTTGGTCCACGTAGCTCTCGCCCGGACGTTCTCAGGCTCTAGCCGATTCCACCGCTATGTCGTTTCGGACAAAGCCCCGCGCGGATAAGACGTGGCTCAGTTCGGCATAGATTGTTTCCCGATCAACGCCAAAGTCCTCAAGCCGATATCGATGGCCACTCTGATAGGTTTTCTGGCGTTGCTGCTGCGCACCCAGTTGCGCCCGGTATTCGGGAGAAATCTCCCAGCCAAAATGCCGGTAGATCGCCTCAACCGTCCCTTGAGGATCCCCAACCAGATGATGGTAATCGACGGTATGAATTTGAGATTCAGGAAGCTGTGTGGCGAAATCATGCAAATACTTGTACCACTCGGTCGAAAGTTTTGCGTAGGCCCTGGAGACCTCACCGTCTTCCGGTGTTTCGGGTGAATGCGCCTTGAGGGCCGGCATCATCAGACTGATGCTGGATGCGATGGAATCTGCGGGATCGCGAACAATCGTGATGAACTTTGCATCGGGAAAGGCCTCATGAATGGAAGCGACAGCTCCTGAAGAGTTAGTCGACTTGATCAGGAGGGTTTTTCCTTGGCCACTGCTGTAGACCAAGCGCTGCAAACAGGTGCGATAGTACTGCATCAGCGCCTTCCGATCCTCAGGGGGCAGCCTATCTGGAAATCCAAGTTCCCATAGTTCGTTGACATAGGGAAATAACATGTAGATCGCTTCGCAGGCAAAAGCGTAGAGATAAAGTGCCCCATCCTCTTCGGGCGCATCGAGTCGCATGGTGTGTAGATTGTCCCACCCCCCGAACCAGCGCTTTTCACACCAGCCCAATACTCGCCCGATCGGTCGTCCCAAGCTGCGATCAAAACCGAGACCCCACTGAATGAACCTTTCAGTCAACACCGTCGGCAGAATCGTCTGGTACATCTTCCAGAACACGAATCTTGGCTGATCCTGGGTCAGGAGTTTTTGCAAAAATGAGGTTCCACTTCTGGGCGGCGCAATGATGAAGACCGGCGCCACAATCGGGGTTTTCTCGACATCTCGCCAGATGAGCCGGTCAAACCATCGCAAGACCCTCACAACGAAGACAAAGACCAAATAGAGGATCGTAAAAGAGAGGACATAGAAGAAACGACGCCACCGAAATGCTTGACCGAAGAGCGATAGCTTCAGCGCCTTGAAAAATGAAGGATGATTGAAATACATCGAAAAAAGGTTTCAGTGGGGGATTCGAAGACCTTCGCCTTAGAGATTTTCTTGAATTGAGATCCGGGGTTTTCTAAGGCCTGACTGGAGAAACTGGTTTTCCTTCCCGGATCCACTCGCCGATCCCTTTCCCAAGATGAAGGATTTTTCGATCCGGCCATTCTAAAGCCAGCATCTTGCCCGCCTCCCCGCTTCGGTGACCGGATCTACAAACCAGTATCACTGGTGTTGTTGAATCCGGAGCTATCCGACTCAGGCTTCGACTGAAGCCTGGAAGATCGTAATGACCCTCGCGTTCGAAGAACGTGACGGTTTTGCTCCCTGGGATCACGCCTGTTGACTTCCATTCTTCGGGGGTCCGGATATCCACGATCACGGCGCCCTGCCGCTCCAGTTTTTGCAGTTCCTCATTGTTCAATGAGGATAGACCTTGAGCCCAGAGGCCAGCGCTCCAGAGACTACCGGCAAGAAAAACCAATCCGAGTATTCGCGACATGGCTCAAAGCCCCTGAGTAGTAGAACAAAGCCGGCATCTTAGTCGATGCCATGCTCGGATTGAACCTATTCCCGCAGATTTTAAAGGGATACCTTAGTGAAAATCTCGGGAACTTTTTGATCTGTGAAAGAACAAACTGTCGACTGGGATTGTTTGGCTTTCCTCAGGAGGGGAAACAGGTAACCGTCCTGGAT
>CAYQOJ010000029.1:17617-21918 GCA_964419105.1 uncultured Methylococcus sp. | reverse complement strand
AAAAAATATATAAATTCTATCTGTAAATAGAAAAAAAAAGAAAAATAAGGGGTAAATCTTGATTTAATAGAACATGGTGCTAGAATGAAACATGGTGTGGCATTACAACATTAAATTAAAATAGATTAAATGATATGAAAGAAATAATAACAATACAATACAAAGATATATTCTTATTTGAAATAATAGAGAAAGATAAAAAAGAAAAGAATAAAAAATTTTATGAGAGATATAAAATAAATATATTCTTTCCAAGAAGAGAAAAGAACAAGAACCTAGAGAAGATTGTAGGAAAGATATATAATAGGTCAAAGAAACAAAAGAGACAATATGGACTAGATCAAAATACAATAAAGATTCTAGAAGAAGAATTGGCAACAAGGAAAGAAAAAGAATACCTAGATATGTTATATAACATTAATAAGAAATTTATAGAGATTGAATCATCCGATAATTCCAAATAATATATATGAATTGGAAAGAAGTATCCAAATTATAAAAATAATATGGGATAGGGTAGGGGAGGGGATTTTGGAAGACATTTGGCAAACATATTGGGAAATATTTGGGAAATTTATGTTGATTTTTTCGGAAATTTCTGTTGATTTTTTCGGAAATTTCTGTTGATTTTTTCGGAAATACCTTTCGGAAAGTTTATTACAATTAGTTGTCAACAAAAATTTTCCAAAAATTTTTAAAAATTTTATAAAAAATCTTCTTGACTTTTTCCTAAAAGTATGCCTAAAGATTTGGTAAGTTCCTAAATACCAAAGATTTCCGAAGTTTATTGGGAATCCCCCTCCCAAAAATTTTTCGGAAAAATATTTCTTGACAAAATTTTTGTTGACAGGGGAACATTTTTATGTATTGGGAAAACTTTCTGCATCGATTCCATAGTTTCAAAAATTTGGGAAATTGTCAATTCCAAAAATTTTGTATTGTCATACAAAACCCTTTTAAAAAAATTGGAAAATAAATTGACATATGGGGGGATATATGTAATAATATATTCATGGTTCAGAAACATGAAATTCTTTCTGGTAAGTTACAGGAATTAAAAGAATATTTTTCATTTGTAAAGAAAGAATATAAACAAAATGAAGTAGAATGTTTCGATATGCCTTCTACAAGTATAAAGGAACAATTTGATAACATTGTAGACGAAAGGAATCCATTTGGATTTATATCATATTGTGAGGTAAAAGAACATGGGGAAGATCCTATAGTAGAGGTTAAAACATTCTATGTTCTTATAGAAGATGTTTTTGATGCAACACTGCGTAAAAATAGAACATAGTGTGGCATTACCGCAAGTTTTAAAATACAACAAGTTATAATATTTATGATAACAGCAATATGGCACAATAATAGCCTGTGGAAAACTTATCCTGTATGGAAGAAGTTGTCTTCAGAAACGAAACAACAAGGACTTGGAACATTCAAAGAAAAGAAGAATATCCCAAAGAATTTTGAAAAGAATGAGAAAGGAGGTGAAGAATAACAATGTACATGGAATACAAGCTAACAACCATTACAAATGGTTTGGCAAATAGGAATTCTCCAAGGAGTGTAAAGATGCAAATCTTGGATACTATTATTAATCCTACGAAGTATGTATTTGTGGGTTTTGCTGAAAATGGATCAGTAGTCCGTTTGAAGCCAAAGTATCACAATATCAGAGATAAGAAGGGTAGGTTTACTGCAAAGAAGAAGTAATATATAGTATATATTCATTTTTTAATCACATTTACCCGTCTTCCCTATTTGGGGAGGCGGGTTTTTTGTTTTATTAGGTATTTTGTATGACACTACAATTTGTATTGTCATACAAAACTATTTGTTTTATCATACAAAAAAACTTTAATTATATTAAAAAACATTAAAAAAGTAAAGAAAATTATTTGTATTGTCATACAAAACTTGTATTGTCATACAAAACTAAATAAAAAACCATTTTTAATGTTTTGTATGACAAGAAAAATATTTTAAAAAAAATATGGACAGGTGAAAAATACTTGATAGATTGGCAATCGTTGAAACCAAACACCTACTAATATGATTAAAAAATACTACTTGGAATGTATGGGAGAAATTATTCCCTTGACAAAGTTGCAGGGGGAAACTATACAGGACACGATCATGAGAGAATTTGGTTGGTTGTTGAAACCAATCATGGAACAAACCAAGACATTTGAAAATGCTCTTGACAAACTAAACTGGAAAGTAATAGAAACCACAAAATAATATATATGGGATACACACACTACTGGACATATAATCCAAATGAAATTAAAGACACCGAGGAACTCCGTAGGAAGTTTCGGGTTGCCGTTCAAACAATAGACCAAGCACACAAGATTATTAAGAAGAGAAAGTATTGCGTAATTCGTGGAGGACTTGGAAAAGGAACACCAATGATAAACGAATCTCAAGTATGGTTCAATGGTGATGAAAAGACTGGATTGGATCATGAAACATTTGATATGAAATGGTATCCAGAAGGAGGAATTGATAGAGGATTCTGCAAGACTGCAAGGAAACCATATGACATTCTTGTTTGTGTTTCTCTCCTTGCATTCAAACACGCATTTGATAATCCAGATGTATTCTCTTTCTCTTCTGATGGAGACAATGAAGATTGGGAAGATGCAAAGAATCTATACACCGACATTACATTTTCATTCGTAGGAGAAATTTTTCCAGAAGAAATAGTTTACACAAAAAAGAACATCATGTATGTATAACCTCGTTCAATCAAGAACACCAAACCAAACCAACCAAATGATAACAACACCAACACCAGATACAGAACAAACATTGTTCTATTCAGCAATCAATGCACTTCGCATTGCAGGACAAGAAAAACTCGCCGATGACCTCGATCAACGAATGGAGAATCTAATCAAGACTCCCAAGATTGCCATTTACATTCAAGGTGGAATGGTTCAAGGAATCCGTTCCAACATTGGTCAAGACTTGGAAGTTGAAATTGTCGATGATGACTGGCATCCTCTAAATGATCCAGACGATGATTCGGTTGTCGATCCAGAAGATCGTTGGCAAGAAATTCAAAATGAATTGGAATTTGGAAACTACTAAAAACACTAAATCAAATGAAAGCACAAAAACTACTGGAATACCTGCAAGAACTGGCGATCAATCATGATCTAAATGAAATTGATGTGAATTACAGATATGATTATGATAATGATGTAACAAGTATAGATGATATACATGAGGACTTGTTTGATGAGTCAAACAAAAAATTAACCAGCATTTGCATCATAGGAGATACCTATGACTACGATGCGGATTACATCGACGAAGAACCAGAAAACTAAAAACAATATGGGAGACTCACATCAAAATTGGTTTGAAATAGAACAAACCGAAGCATACGAAATTGGATTTCGACATGGATTAAAAGAAGGAGTTGACATGAATCCATTTAAAAAAGACTTTGAGCGTTACTGCTATCGTAGAGGATACGATGCAGGAGTATCAGAGTATTGCAGACAAGAACATCCAGAAGATGAAGAAGAATACATTAACCAAATTTGAGCAATCACTTCTTGAATCGGCATTCCTTGTTATGGAACGAGACATGAACTACGACCAAGAAGATAAGATTCTACAAAAAACAAATGCAAGTGTTACTGATTTATACGAACTCGCAAGAAAATTAGAATCAATGAAAGAAAATGCTTGACACATTCGGATATTTCTGATACAAGACAAGCTCAACAATCAACCATAGAAAAACCAAATGAAAGTAAAAGATGCTATCAAAGCACTAAAAGAACTCGATCAAAACGAAGAGATCATCATAGTATGGTGGGAGAAGGATGACTTCAATGTAAATCAAAAGGATTGGGATGAAATTATTCCCAATGCAGATTCAGACCTTGAATGGTCTGAAACATACGAAGAACTAACTCACTACATCGAATCATTCAAAGACTAAAAAACCAAATGAAAAAATATTGGACTAACAAGGAAATTATGGAACTCATCGAAACCCACATGGTTAAAGATGAATACGGACGAGATAAGGAATGTTCGTATAATGAGGGACTAAAGCAAGTATGGCGTGAGTTCTACACGAACCGAGAAGAATCGAAATATCCTTTTGAGGAAGGAGATACATACTATACCATTGAGCTTGGGGAAGTTGTGGAATCTTGTTGGGATGATGTATCGGAGGAAATACACGATGAAAACCCGAACATGAGATATTTCAAGACAAGGAAAGAAGCAGAAAAAGATATAACGAAAATAGTTCAGAACAAAATAAAAGAAAA
>CAYQOJ010000029.1:6252-17607 GCA_964419105.1 uncultured Methylococcus sp. | reverse complement strand
GGTTCAACAAAATCGCAAAACACTTCGATGTAACAGAACTTCCAATTCTTTTGGAATCTTGGATGGATGAGTTGGACATACGAGAGTTTACACAAATGCTGGAAGAAAGATTCTATTCCAAATTTAATGAGTATGTGATTGAATACAACATTCGTTCTCTCTGTGGGACGAAAGCATATTCGGCAGTTATCATTGACAAAAAAGAATTTGGATCAGATTTCAATGATATGCTTTCCTATAATAGTAACCATGAACTTGAAGAAGATGGTTCTGTATATTATCTGGAACAAGACCTTGAAGGTCGCAGATCAGATAAAGGTAATCAAAATATATTCTATGATCGGGCATGGGTTCGATCACCAAAGGAAGGAAAAGAATTTCTTCGCTACCTTGAAGCAAACCTGTAAAAAAAATAAAACCAAATGAAAAAAATTACTCTCAAAGAAGCATACCAAATTCTTGAAGATGCAAATGCCATCATCATTGACAATGATGTTGTGCTGTATCCAAGCCTATCCGATCTGGAAGATGATGATACAAATGAGTTTCTTTTCCTCCGATGGGATGATGGTGGACTTGAATACACCCTCAAATTCTTGGAAGGAGACAACCAAGAAGTAAATGTTGTAGGTTCTTCAATGTTCCTTTATGATACAGAGTCAGAAGGAGAAGATGACCACATTCAAATCACAATCCTAACAGCAAAACAATTGGAATAAATGACAATAGAAAAAGACATAGAACAGGAACACGAAATCATCAAGTATGCTTTGACATTTCTCTTGTCAAACTTGAACGATGATGTCATAGAAGATATGTCCGATTATATCGGAGAAACAACATACGAAGAGTTTGAGAAGACTCTAACAGACATTGTAGAATCATACTAAAACAAACCAAATAAAATAATATGCCAAACCATTGCAGAAACACATTGAAACTCGAAAGCGGAGAAGACATTCTAAATGTAATCAATCCATATCTCATAGATAATGAAAATGGTGATTACGATGTTGACTTCGACAAGATCATACCAGAACCAAAAGGAGAAGAAGAGGAAAACTGGTATCAATGGAGAATTGATAATTGGGGAACAAAATGGGCAGGATACGATGGAAGAGTAACAGATGAGGACTATTCCGCATTCTCATTTGATACTGCATGGAGTCCCCCACTTCCCATCGTCAAGAAACTTGCAGAGTTGACAGGTGAAACATTTATTCTGGAATACATCGAAGAAGGAATGTTTTTCTGTGGACGATATACAGCAGGAAAAGATGGTGACTATGATGAGTTCTACAACGACATCAAATCCGCACCACAAGAACTAAAAGATTCTCTTGGATATGTTCCTTGGGAAGAAGAGGAGGTGGTATAATGGATACATATACGATCAGCAATGACATTAAAGGTTCTCGTCGTCCTTTCTTTCGAGATGACTTTGAGGAATGGATTGAACACGCTTGCGAACATAGACAGAGTGGAGAAATCTTTGAGAGTCGATATGAACAATGGCAGAGAGAAGAATTTCAAAAATTGGATGAAGAAGGTATTGACAAAACAAGCATCGAATGGTAATGTAGAATTATAGTAAGTAGTGGAAGGGTTCCCGATGATCCTGCTAAAAAAATCGGAAATAGATATTTGAAATTTTATATTGCGGGTTACAATTCTGGCGAATTGGGGTGTCTCATAAGCATCTTTAGGAGAGTTCGATTCTCTCACCCGCTAATTTTAGTATGGTATGTAGCTCAAGTGCAAGAGTCCTGTAATTGTATATAGGGGGTTGTGGGTTAAAGTCCCATCATACCAGAACGACTGAAGTGTAGCTCAATGG
Source organism: uncultured Methylococcus sp. (assembly GCA_964419105.1). Classification (GTDB taxonomy): domain Bacteria; phylum Pseudomonadota; class Gammaproteobacteria; order Methylococcales; family Methylococcaceae; genus UBA6136. Next base: position 15,770 of record CAYQOJ010000029.1, on the reverse strand, counting down.
TAGAGCAATCGGCTGTTAACCGATTGGTTGTAGGTTCAAATCCTACCACTTCAGCCAAATGTCGGAGTGGTGGAATGGCAGACACAACGGACTTAAAATCCGTTGCCTGTAAAGGCGTGAGGGTTCGAGTCCCTCCTTCGATACCAAATTTAAAAAGGAAGGTTAGTGTAATTGGAAGCACCGACGGACTTATAATCCGTGTGCCATAGATGTTGGCCGAGCATGGGTTCGATTCCCATACCTTCTTCCACTTTTGGGGATGTAGCTCAATGGTCAGAGCAGTCGGCTCATAACCGATTGGTTGGGGGTTCAAATCCCTCCGTCCCCACTTTTTGTTCCCATAGCTCAACTGGATAGAGCAACGCTCTTCTAAAGCGTAGGTTACTGGTTCGATTCCAGTTGGGAACGCCACTAAATTCTAATTAGAATTTTTTCCCATTTTCTTTTCCTTCTAAAACCAATATCTTGTTTTGTATGACAAAAGAAAAAAACCTTGACAAAAACAAAAAACATGATCTCAGAGTTTTGTATGACAAAAGAAAAAAACCTTGACAGAAATAAAAAACATGATCTCAGAGTTTTGTATGACAAAAGAAAAAAATAAAAAAAGTTGTGGACATATTCATTCACTTATGAGAGATTGATTGCGTTCTAACGAACAACCAAACCAAACAACCAACAAACCAAACCAATGATTATTCAAGATAAAGAAACCACTATCGAACAGATCGGAACTATCCAAGACGAAGCGCAATTCAAAATGCGTAATAGTCAGAAGGCATTCCAGATTCTTTCCTCTCTCTATTCCGACAAACCTCTCGCTATTGTGCGAGAGTTGGGATGCAATGCAATGGACTCCCATATCGCATCTGGACAACCTAACCTTCCATTCCATATCCATGTTCCAAATGCTCTTGAACCTTGGCTAACCATCCAAGATTTCGGAACAGGTATCTCCCATGAGAATATCTACGAAATCTATTCGGTATATTTCGCTTCTACCAAAACCAACACCAACACCCAAGTTGGAATGCTTGGTCTTGGTAGCAAGAGTCCATTCTGCTACACCGACAACTTCACTATCACTTCTATTCACAATCAAGTGAAGCGCATCTACAACGCATACTTCAACCAACAAGGTATGCCAACAATCTCTCTTGCATCACAGGAAAACACGACCGATGCAAACGGAGTTGCAATTCAAATTCCAATCAAGAACTCCGACATAAACGATTTCACTTATGCGGTAGCCAAAGCATTCCGATTCTTTGATACCAAACCAACCATTACAGGTGGATCGGTTGAATGGAGTGACAAGGCAAACTTTGAGGGATCATTCTGGAAATCATATTCCACTTTTAATAATTCTTATGCAGTCATGGGTGGAGTCACATATCCAATCGACATTTACAAAGTGGATGGTGAGCATTACGACATTGTTCGTAAAGCAGGTCTTGTAATCAAATTCGATATTGGTGAACTCGATGTCACTCCTTCCCGTGAAGCACTCATGTATCACGATTGGGTTGTCAAGGCACTCAATGACAAGATTGCTCTTGTCAAGAAAGATTTCGTTACCAAGGTCGAGGAACAGGTGAAGAACTCTCCTAATCTTCTGGATGCTATCAAGGCACTCTACCTTCTGAACAACCAATGGAGTTTCCTCAATTCCACTTTGATTAACGGAAAGGTATTGTGGAACAAGGTTGACATCACCGATCCTCGGAAATCAATCAAAGCAATTTGTCAAGACACATTCCAATGTTTTTCCAAAACAAGGTGGGGTCGATCCAAGTGGTCAATCTCTGGATATGCCGCACTTGATAACAATGCTCTCTGGTATTATGACGACCTCAAACGAGGAACACAAAAACGAGTGACATCATTCATTCGTGGACATTCCAATGCAGATATTTCAATCAATCTGGTGGATGAAAAGTCAATGAAAGATTTGATTGCTTCTGGATTCCCTGCAAGCATCTTCATCCCTACTTCGACTCTTCCTCCTATCTCAAGTGGTGGTCGAAAAGGTTCAATCAAGAACAGCAAACCAAAAGGTATTATTAGTCTCTATAAACCAGATTGTTATTACAAAGCATCATGGGATTCGGAAAACTTCGACTTGTCCACAGGAACAGCACCAAAGTATTATGTTGTCAAGGATGTTTCTTCTTGGAAGTTTGATCGCATGGAACTCACCACAACCGATGGTAAAAAGTTGATGTGGGTTTATGACAAGACAACACTAACGGATTTCTGTGAGTATGCAGGAATTAGTATGAGTGAAGTTCGCATGGTAGCAAAAAACAATGCGAAATTCCTTGACACTCTTGGAAGCACAAACCTCGCAGAAGTTGTCAAGAAAAAACAACCGAAAATTTCTTGGGAGAAAATTCAACAAGCAAAACATATTGACTTCTCAACAGCAACCAAAGTGTCGAAGGACAAAATGTATTCTCGACTCTCTGACAAGAATCCATTCAAGATTTTTATTGACAGCATTCTTGAAACCAAGAAAGAGATCGGAAAACTTCAATCAATCCTCCGACATATTTCTACGGAAGAAAGAAAAAATGTTTTGACATATCCTTCAAAGATGGTAGAGTTACTTTATCTCTCCTGTGATAGTTGGCAGGTGGGAGTCGAGAAGACGCTTCAAGCGATTCTCGAAACAGAACAAACCAACTAACAAATAAACCAAGCAGTAAATAGAAAATAGATAGTATGAACAATACAACCACACAAGCAGCAGTCATCATCACAGGTAGCGGAAAGATTGCCGCTACCATCAACGGACAATCCTACACGATTGACACCGATCACCCCAAATACAAACAGGCACTTGAAGCAGTCCGCTCGAAAGACTGGACAGGTTTCATCAATCTGGTGAACATCAGCAAGCAGGTTGAGAATTACTTTGAGGGAACTGATGCACAGATCAAAGATGGTTCTATCAACTATCATGGTCAGATCATCCACAACACTCTCACAAAGCGTATTCTCTCATTCATGCGTGAGGGTCTTCCCCATGAACCTCTCTTGAACTTCTTCAAGAACCTCATGGACAATCCAAGCAAACGAGCAGTAGATGAACTCTACGACTTCTTGGAAGCAGGAGAACTCCCAATCACCGAGGATGGATGTTTCCTCGCCTTCAAGAATGTTCGTTCCAATTACAGGGACATTCATTCTGGCAAGTTCGACAACTCTGTTGGCAAGGTATGTGAGATGCCTCGCAATGCGGTTGACGAGGACAAGGAACGCACCTGTTCCTATGGACTACACTTCTGTTCAATCGCATATCTTCCCCACTTCTCCGATTCGGATGGTGGAAAGACAATGATTGTCAAGATCAATCCGCGTGATGTAGTGGCAATCCCTGCTGACTACAACAACACCAAGGGTCGCACTTGCCGATACGAAGTGGTGGCAGAATACAAAGAAGATTGGAGAAGCAAACTCAATCGCAATGAATCTGGTTGGGATTCCGAACTCTATTCCTCCAATGGTGGAGAGTATGAGTTTGACGAAGAGGATGAGGACGAATGCTCATACTCCAACGACTGCGATGAGAACCATTGCTTCTGTGCGGACAAGGGTTATGGCTACAAACCAAGTGGTCAGAAGTTCCACAATGTTCGTGGAGCGGATGGAAAGTTCGTCAAGAAAAATTGGTAAGGTGGTTGGTCATGGTAGGGGGAGTGGTTTCCCCCTACCAAACCACAACAAAAATATCAATATGGAAAACGAAGAGCCTCCAAAATCTATCTCCATGAAGAGTGCGCTTGTAGTGGTGGTATCTCTTCATGCAGTTGCTTTATTTGGATTGATATATTTTTCATCTGTCAAGTCATCACAAGCAGAGAGTGATAAAAAATTCTTGAAAGATGTATATGCAGGAGTGGAACAAATACCATCTCCAAGTCCAAGTCCAACACCAGTTCCTGTTCCTATTGACAAGATGCCAGAGAAGCAATCTTGGCCTACGGAAAATTTGAAACCAGAACTCAAGACATGGCCGAATACGAAAAAAGCAATTCCTGTCAATCAAAAAGATTCTCACTACACTAAAGAATACACCATAAAAAAAGGTGATACATTCAATGGAATAGTAAGAAAATACAAACTCAATCCAGATAAACTAAAACAACTAAACAACATCAAAAACGAAAACTCAATCAAAGTAGGACAAAAACTCAAACTAATGTAATTATGAAACATATCGCAACACTCACTCTAATTCTATTCAAAGATCAAAACCTCTACGCATATGAGTATGACGACAAGAATGGAAATATGCAGATCGAATACGGATTCACCTCCGTTGGTGATGCTCTCAATGGAGCATTCAAAAGGCTAAAGACTTTCATGGTCTTGCCTGATGTGGAGTCAAGGTAAATTTCTATTGTCATACAAAACTATGGCTACAAAGAAAAGGTTGACTCGAAAGAAGCCAACCAATATGGTAGTGGTTAAAACTAAAACGAAACCTCAACTTATTATAAATACAATGAGTTTAAAAGAAAAAGTAACCATCTATGTGAATGGCGGAAAGGTGGAAGATATAGTCAAGGAAAATTGTCCAGAACTCGACATACAGGTTCATGACTATGACATAGGAGATACAGAGGAAGGATTACACCAAGACGAGAAGGGAAGGAGTTTTCTATGTTTCGAGTTCTAATAGTTGGAACATCAATCGCAATGATTGGATGCACTACAGGAAGCAAGTATAGGTATATTGAAAACCATTATACAAACATTCAATCCCCTGTTGAATATCCTGTATATGTGGAACCAGTAGTAACCGAAAGAAGAGTGTATCACTACGACTCCAGAAGAGCAACTATGGCGGATCTTGGAAAAGCAATGGGAGAAAAAATGTTAAGGAAAATGAGAGCCGCATACAATGAAAATTAATCCATATAAAATAGGTATGAACTTCTATATTATTCTAATTGCATTTGTTCTGACATTCATTGGATGCAAGACATTTGAGAATTATGATGAACGAATGAAGATGAGGAAGATTGCAGAGAGTGTATTGAACACTCCAGACTTGACAAAGACAAAAAAATAAAGGACAATAGCAATATGAAAGAGAAAATTAAAGACAGGTTAAAATGTGCAGGATATTCTATAATCTCTGCTAATGAGACAGGAAACAATATGAGCATTCCAGCATTTATCTTACTCGGAATGAAATCATTTATTTTCAAAAAGATATATTCGTTTCAATAGAACATCGTGTTGAAATGAAACATGGTGTAGCATTACCGCGCATGACGCATATACACGCGAGACAATACACATTAAAAGAAAGAAGACAGGCAAGAAGAGAAAGCAAAAAAACAATTAGAATGTTTTATCTTTTTCTAACAATATCAAACATAATAATAATAACTACAATAACAACAATAGCATACTACTGGTAAAATATGATGAACACAATAGCACAACTACGACGAAGCGGATACAAGGTTAGGGTTCTACACTCTCGACCAAAGATGTTTATCCAAAAGATTGATGGTGTAATGACCGAATACAATCCAAAGGGTGGAAATACAATAATTGAAATTACTACTCCAGATGGAAGAGATGCAGTAGGATTCGCACAATGTTCCGATAAAGATTCTTGGAACAGGAGACTGGGAAACCAGATTGCTCTCGGAAGGGCAATTGAAAAATTGGGAATACAAATTTAGTCCAGCAGTCCAGTAAAAAATAAAAGTGGTTGTATGTTTTGTCATACAACCACTTTTTGTTTTGTCATACAAAACCCTTTGATTTGTATTGTCATACAAAACCCTTTTGATTTGTATTGTCATACAAAACCCACCCCCAAAAAAAATTTGAAAAATCTTTTGACACTATTGAGGGGATGGAGTAGATTGGATACTCAATGAAAACAGAAATATCAATCGGACTTGGTTTAATTCTACTTGGAATTGGACTACTACTCATCACCCCATTCTTTTTGATATGGGCATTGAACGGATTATTTGCTTTGACGATTCAATATACATGGACAAATTGGCTATATGCTTTTGTCATTATGATCCTGCTTCGTGGAAGTATCACCAGTAATTCCAAATGAAATCTTTCATGGTTTATTGCACTCTGGAAACAGAAGAACCTTTCATGGTTGAAGGGGAAACTTTACAGGAGGCACAGCAAGAAGCACTCAAAGAACTTGGATGGCACTTGATAGAATCCGAGGACGATGAAGAAGATTGAATTTCAATACAACGATGGGGGAAGACATCGAGCAGGATTTAGAGATCATGTTGGTGATTGTGTAACAAGATCAATTTCTATTCTATTTGGATTTGATTATTTGGATGCTCACCAACAGGTCAACATTCTTGTAAAAAGATTCAATGATAAAAAATCTCTTGTTCCAGATGGAATCAGTAATTCGTCAACAAAAAAGTTGATGAAACATTTCGGACTTGTTTGGAATCCTACAAATAGTTTTCTGGACATTCCAAGAAAAGGAAAACTCATTTTGAATTTCCCTTGCCATGTATGTGCCGTGATAGATGGAGTTATGTATGACACTCACGACAACAGAGAAAAATCAAATAGAATTTATGGGTTTTGGAAAATGGTTTGATTTTCCAAAACGAATGGGTTTTGTATGACAAAAGAAAAAAACCTTGACAGAATCTTTTTTTCTGATCTCGGAGTTTTGTATGACAAGAGAAAAAAAATAAAAACATTTCATTTTTTCTGTTGACTCTGAAACGAAATGGATTTATTGTGGGGATAGTTAGATGAATGGTTCATCTGACTGAAACAAACCACAAAAAGAAAGACCCAAAATTATGGCACATATGATCGAAGACATTGACCTCGTTTACTCCGTTGAAGGAACTGAATGGCATGGTCTGGCAAAGCAGGTTGACGCAATCTCTGATGTAGAGTTCGACACTCTCTCTCACGATATTATCGAGTCTCCTGTAACCTGCCAAGTCGAAGGACAGACTATCGCACTTCCTAACCACAAAATCCTTGTGGCAGACTTGCGTAAATCCCGTCCAGACTTGGATGCAGACAAGCAGTTCGCCCCTCTCCATGTTCCCAAGAATGGATACAAGGTTATCAATAACCGAGAGGTGATTGAGTGCATGAAGGAATCCTTTGCTGGATTGGATGTTAAAATCACAACAGCAGGAACTCTGGAAGGCGCGAAGAAGTTCTTCGTTAGTGTTGATATTGGTGACTCTGATCTCATCATCAACAAGGACAACTTCAAGGCTTATGTGAACTTCATCACTGGTCACGATGGCACTCTCGCAATGACTGCTTATGATTCGGTAATCCGCATCGTTTGCATGAACACTCTGATAGCCTCTCGGCAAGCCGCTGGCGAAGCAGGTTTCTCGGTATATCATACCAAGAATGCAGACCTCGCCATGAAGAACCTTCCCGAACTCTTCAACGCTATCCTCAAAGGTAGGGCGAATCTCAAGGAGGTCATGGAGTATCTGGAGAGCAACAAGTGCGATGCGAACGATGCTCTCGCAATGGCTTGCGGTTACTTCTGCTTGGAGACTGACAAAGCGGAACTCTCCACTCGCGCCATGAATGCCGCCCAAGGTATCGTTACTCTGTTCAGCAGGGGAATCGGTAACAAAGGCGAGACTCTGTATGATCTGGCTAACGGAGCAACAGAGTATTGGACAAGTGGTGATGGAACTGGTTCCAGAAAATTCACCAGAAATGGAAAACCTGTAACCTCTGCTGCTGACCGCGCATATCGTTCGCAGATGGGTTCAGCCGCAACCCACAAGGAGGCATTTGTGGCGATGCTGGCAAACGATGATCGCAGGAAGGATGCTCTGCGACTCGGAAAGCAAGCACTCGCACTCGCTCAATAAGAGGTAGCAGAATCAGAACCCCACTCTCGAAAGAGGGTGGGGTTTTTGCTGTCAACAAATATTTCTTTTGTCATACAAAACTATTGAATTGTTTTGTCATACAAAACCTGTTGCAATAGAACATCGTGTAAAAATAGAACATGGTGTTGCAATACCGCGAGTGCGTATGCGTGTATTGTCATACTAAACCATTCGGTATTAGGGTATTGTATGACAGAAAAATATTTCAAAATAATTATTGCAATAAAATCTGATTGGATTAGATTGAAAGTCCAATGAAACCAAAACAATTCATTCCTTACGGAAAACATGAACCTATGACTGGAACTGGTATCGCGCAATTACGCTGCATCGGAGCATCTGATGGATATGGCACTGGTGTCTTCTGGAGCGGTAGAGAATGGTTATACAATGAATGCCATTCTCGTCGTTACACTCCATTCAAGGCTACCCTGCTTTGCATCTGGCTAACTATTACCAATCGCAAATGCTATGTATTGAGATACTACCATGATGGGATTAGTTCCGCTCTGTTCACCTAACAAGAAAGGGGGAGCATAATCAGAACCCCACTCTCGAAAGAGGGTGGGGTTTTTTCTTTCAACAAATATTTCTTTTGTCATACAAAACCCTCCATCACAGCATATTGCATATCGTATGACAATACAAAAGATAATGTTTTTGTATTGTCATACAAAACCCCCCTTCCCCCTATCCCCTTGTTTTTGAGAATCTTGTGTTTTGTATGACATGAGAAATAATTGAATTTTTTTCTTTCAAAATAATCCAAATAGAATAACTTGGTTTCAGTCGAAAGCACGATGCCGACGACGACCAACAACCAAAGACCATGTTTAATATAAATAATCGACTGAATATCAGCAAACAACATTCCCGCTTCAAAGTAGCTCGTTCTATCAAAGCAGATGGAAACCATGACAAAGTAATTCATTACCTCGGAGGAGTTTCTACCGAAACCGATTTCGAGCAATTCTTCTCGAAACAGAATACAACATTCGTTCGATACGAAATGGAAAAATGTGATCGTCCCAAAGATTACTGCGATGCTTGGAATATGGTTTTGTCTCCTGCTGATGCTCGATACACATTTCACATGGAATTGAACAAAAAAACACCAGAGCAATATGGTTATTTTGTGAACAAGAATTTCTATACAGAGGTTCAAAAATTCATGCAGGTCGAAGAAATCATTTGCAAAAAAAATTATTTCTGGATTGATTTGTGCGGAATGCCAGATGATTCCAATATCTCCCAAATAAATGATTTTGTGAAATCTTACAATGGCTTCGCAGAGGAAATATATGTGACATTTTTCTTGAATCCAAGAGCGAAAAAGGATGCGGCATTGGCAATGAACCGATATGGAAAGACCCGTAAAGATAGAGCAAAATCAGTTTGCGATACACTCAAAGAAAAAATTTCTGTTGACATATATTCTTTTTCTGTATTAGATGTATATGTCAACGAAGGCGCACCAATGGTAGTAATCAAAATGAAAAAGAAAATGAAAAAGACAAAAACAACAAACAGCAAACAAACCAAAAATCCAATCTGCAATTCGGAGAATTATGCTCTGATGCGCGACAAGGGATTCACTAACCTCGAAATCCAAGC
>CAYQOJ010000029.1:1896-6242 GCA_964419105.1 uncultured Methylococcus sp. | reverse complement strand
GGAGTGCCACAAATGGCAGTAGCCGCATATCAAGCATGGAACACGATGGGAGGCAGGACATGGAATGATCAAGAACGCGAACTCGACACGATTCGCCTTGGTCGCCGAGTATGCCAAAACACCATCATTCTGGACGATGAACACGATCCAGAAAATGGAATGATCTGAAACCTCAACCGAGAGGGAGTCGAAAGACTCCCTCTCTTTTTTTTGTCAACAAATATTTCTTTTGTCATACAAAACTATTTTTCAAAAAATATTTGTATTGTCATACAAAACCAACAGAACCAGAATCTTCCAAAAGGTTTTGTATGACAAAAGAAAAAAACCTTGACAGAAAAATTTTTGTTGATCTACCGAGTTTTGTATGACAAAAGAAAAAAATAAAAAAAACTATTGCCATGTTCAATCATTGTGTTAGAGTGATTACATCTTCAAACGAGGATACGGAGCAAAGCCAGCCGATTAAGTGGCAAGGGATGGAAAATCCCATACGAAAGTGAAAATCGAAGAAATCAAAAACATCATCAAGTCCCACAAAGGTCAAAACCTTTCCGTAATTATCGGAAAGCAACTAAAGACATACAAGAAGGTTCTTGATATTATGCCAGTCGGTCAGAATGAAGAAATCTGTTATGGTTCTGCGCCAGTAGTCGAAAAGCTAACCTCCTTCGTCATTCGTGGCGGTATTGAATACGACAACCAAAAGGTAGTCATCGAAGGCAGGGAAGATGGAACTCTTCCAGCGGAGAACGCTGGACTACCTTGGGGAGAATGGGCGGAATATCCTTTCCATATCACTCACAAGGGAAGTGATTATGCTCGTTTCTATGCCGCCAGCGGTTTGAGTTTTGAGCCAAAGGTAGAATACTACCTTAACGGAAAACTATCCACAAAAGCGGTAGTTGAACCTCTCTGCCTTGCCAGCGAGTTTCGCAAGAGTGATGAACCTCTCCCTCTTTGCATGACTATCAAGGCCGATAATGTCAAGGCAATCTTGATCTGATTAACAAGGGGGAGGCGAAAGCCTCCCCCACTACCAAAAATCAAAATGAAAACAATTACAAAAATCCTCTCACTCTTATTCCCATTTCGAGAATTGAACGGAAAACCATCGGTATTCATTCAAGATTTGGCTCGAAAAGAATACTCGCCCATTACAAGTCAAAGAATATCTTTGGCATCCTTCAAGAATTTAGGTGGTAGTCATGGTCAGGGGGAGAGGTTTGGTCGCCTCTCCCCCAAACCTTGTCAAGAGATATTTCTTTTGTCATACAAAACTATTTCCAAAAATTTTTTTGGTATTTGTTTTCGTATGACAATACATTTGGTTTGTATTGTCATACGAAACTATTGTGTTTGACATCGCAAATTGCGATACCAAAAGGTTTTGTATGACAAAAGAAAAAGTTGAAAATTTTTATTGCCATATTCAATCGGTGTGATAATTTGATTGCCTTATGACCACACCATACAAAACAGCCAAACAAGCCGAAGCAATCGTTCACAGCCTCTCTTCCCCCTCGAAGATGCCTTGTCATGGATATTCTATTCCTGCCAGCCGTTGCATCACAGGAGGGAAGCTTCAGAAAGTGAAAGATTCAATCTGTTCCGTTTGCTATGCCATGAAAGGAAGATATGTTTTCCCCAATGTCATTCAGGCAATGGAGAAAAGATTCCAGTCTCTTTTTAATTCCGCTTGGGAAGATGCCATTGTTTTTCTAATCGGAAAGAAAGAGAAAAGCGGATTTTTCCGCTGGCATGATTCGGGAGATTTACAAGGGGAATTTCACTTGCAGAAAATTGTCAATGTCGCAAATCGGCTTCCACAGATCCGATTTTGGCTTCCCACGCGAGAGATTTCAATTGTCTCCGATTGGCTTGCGAAGGGGAATGTCATTCCAGAAAATTTGACAATCCGCTTGTCTGCCTTCATGTTGGACGGACAGCCTCCACTCGCAGCTGCAAATCGTCTTGGCCTTGTCGTCAGCGGTGCAAGTGATACAAATTGGAATTGTCCAGCATCCATGCAAGAGGGGAAGTGTGGGGATTGCAGGAATTGTTGGGATAAGAGTGTCTTTCAAGTGAACTATAAAAAACATTAGGTGGCATAAGGGGGAAGCGGAGTCGAAAGGCTCCGCTTCTTTCTTGTCAAGATTTATTTCTTTTGTCATACAAAACTATTTTTCAATGTCGCATAGTGTAGCATTACCACTTGTTTCGTATTGACGCATTTCGTATGACAATACATGGTGTATTGTCATACAATACTATAATATATAGGGTTTTGTATGACATAATAAATAATTGAAAATTTTTGTTGCATCTGAATTGGATTGTTGTATTCTGTAGTCCTTATGACACAAACACCACACCACACAATCCTATTCAATATCGCTGGACTCACTCTTATCAAGATGACTATCGAAGACCTCGATGAAGTCTATTCGATAATAGAGGACACCATGAATGGGGATGGACTATACGAGGGAGCTAACAAGGAAACAATCCTTGAGGCTTATCATTCTCTCCAGATGGGAGAAGTGTATGGTCTGAACTGGGTCAACCATATCTCTTCGATCATGCAAGAGACAGGTATGATCGAGAAGTATATCAAACGCTAACATCAACCAGAAAGAGGGGAGTCGAAAGGCTCCCCTCTTTTGTCATACAAACCCCTCCTTTATTTTGTCATACAAAACCCTACCTTCCATATATTTGTATGACAATACATTAGGTTTGTATTGTCATACAAAACCATTCCCACCTTCCACAGACAGCAGAATGATTTTAGAGTTTTGTATGACAAAAGAAATATTTGAAAAATTCTGTTGCAATCTGATTGGATTGTTTTAAGGTGATGGCAGTTCAGCAATCCCGCTGGACTGACCAAAACCTAACCAGATTCTCAACTGACCAAAGCGAGAAAACCGACCAAATGGGAACACGCATCTATCCAACCACACGCAACTCCTCCATCCTCGAAATCCTCGCTGGTGTTCCAGCAGGAACTTTCGAGTCTCTCCAGACTCTATTAACCAAACAGAAAAACGAGATCGCGGAGGCTCGTTCGCAGGGGAAGAGCTACTTCGAGTGTGATGAACTCGGATACGAGCATTACAAGGCTCGTCAGAATCGTCCAGAGGGATTGCTGGATGGATTCCTCACTTTTGGATGGGGGAAGTTTACCAATCTAACATACCAAATCATCAAGGGGAACATCCCTTCCGATCAGGACGAAGACTGGATCTGGTGCGGAGGAACGAAGGATTTGGGTCTTATCGACTCCATCATGGAGGCTCAAGGCGTAGACCTTGAGAAGCTGGGAATCAATCCAGAGGATTTAGAAGGACTATCTTGGGGATAGTCTCCATCCAAAAAGAGGGGAGTCGAAAGACTCTCCTCTTTTTTTGTCATACAAAACTTGTATTGTCATACAAAACCAAACCCCTGTTTCCGTGTCGCACCCTGTTTCCCTGCAACATCGTGTTGCAATGACACACGCACAGGCACACGCGCAAGCATGACACGCACAAGCGAATGTGTGCGCTCATGTGTAGGAGTGTTTTGTATGACAAAAGAAATATTTGAAAATTTTTGTTGCATCTGAATTAGATTGTTGTATTCTGTATTCCTTATGAATCGCACACCTTACTTCCTCATCGACGGAAACCTTAACCTTACTGCAACCGAAGTTATCGGACAGGCAAAAATTGTAATCGAAAAAACCAGTGACCTCACTGGCAAGCTGACTGGAATGCTGATCGGAATCAACTTCAATGATTTCGTGAAAGGATTCAATGCATGGGAGTCTGGTGAACTGATCCAGAACGCATTCCCTACACTATCCGCTGATGAGCGAGAGTTCATCAAGACTGGAATCCTTCCTCAAGAATGGGAGGAATTGTTTGGGGAATAGTATAAACCAAAAGAGGGAGTCGAAAGACTCCCTCTTTTGTTATACGAAACTTGTATTGTCATACAAAACCAACCCCCTGTTCCCCTGACTCACCATGTTTCAATGCCATATCGTGTATGGTTTCAGCATCAAATGTCTGACACTTATTTTTAAGAAAAATCAAATCAGCTATTGACTCCTTTTGTGGTTGTGGTAGTCTTTTACCAGATCGGAGGCACAACGCCGACGACGAAAACAAACCAGATGCCCGACTGACCAAAGGGGGCAAAAAAAATATGGCTCGACCACTCAAGACCAAAGAAGCACTCGGCGCGATGAACTCGGTTCGGTTCGCAATCAGCTTGGATAGAATGCTTTGCGAGGACGCCGAAGCTCGCGGCATCAGCAAGAGCGACATCATCCGCGAGGCTCTCGCAAACTACTACAA
>CAYQOJ010000029.1:0-1886 GCA_964419105.1 uncultured Methylococcus sp. | reverse complement strand
AAGTGACGAAGCCTGCGAAGGCGAAGGCTAAAGCAAAGGCTTAAAAGCCAAGGCTTTACAAGCCCCACCTCGAAAGAGGTGGGGTTTTTTTTATTGGCATGGTTTTTGCTCCAAGCATTTTTTGTGCCAAGTGTCCAGAAAAAGTGTTTTATTTTAAGACCCACCCTGCGAAAATTGTCTGACAAAAAAAGGCTTGACAAAAAAAAGTTCGGGGGCAATGCCACCCCCCACCTATATAAAGGGGGGGGTATACCCTATACAGGGGGTAAGCTATATAAAAGGGGTATCCCTATATATACCCCCCACTTCCTTTCCTAAAGGGTTTTCCCAAAAATATTTCCTAAAATTTTTTCTTATTTTCCAAAAGTATTTTGAAATCTACCAAATCCCTTATTTTAAGGTTATATGAATCTTCCTTAAATTCCATCATATTGGATTCATCTATTTGTCCTTTTTTCCATAGTCTTGCCTTATTAAAGAAGTCTTTTTTGGAAATTACTCCACATATCCATCCCATGTCATATGTATTCATTATTCGGGTGAAAACATATAGGTCACATTTTTGTCTTGTGTTATAGGCAGGAACCGAGCAATCATAATCTGGTCTTGGAATAGATGTACATTTTTTACTCTTTACGTCTATCTTTACATTATTTTTAATAATGTCATAGTCATATGTATTTTCAATTTTTGCCTTTAGAAAGTTTTCCACCATGAATTCCCCTATGAATCCTGTAATATTTCCATTTCCTTTTAGAATAGAATGGTTGAGTACTCCCATTTCTTTTGCCTTTTCTTTGGCTTTTTCCACCCATTCTTTTTTAATTTCCACCTGTATCATAATATTTTAGATCCTTTTGATATATTTTCCTTAGCCCATAGGGGTTGTAGGTTGGTGTAGTGAAAGCATTTCTTTTGTTGTTCATGGTCTGTGAGGTCAAATGATGCACAAGGTATTATGTGATCTATGTGCCATCCACTGGTTCCATGATTTCCCCACGTCATTCCTTCTTTGAATTGTTTTTCGAGATGCTCTTTTGCTTCTCGTATACTACAACCTAAAAGTTCCTTTGTTTTATGTGCTTTAGTTCCATTATTATTTTTAAAATCTTCTCTAATACGTTGTCTTATTGTTTTTGCCAGTTTAAAATTTTCGTCTGTCTTATATCTATTTACATATCTTAAATTTGAAGTTTTATTGTAACGTTCTTTATTTAATAAATAATTTAATTTATTTCTTTTGTCTACTTTTTCTTTATTTTTCAAATACCATTTTTTACAACGTTCTTTCTGTCTTTTTTTACGTTCTTCTTCAGATAATACTAATCTTTCTTTTTTTTTAGTTTTATCATACAATTCTTTTTTTTGTATTTTTCTTTTATCTTTATTTAAAATGTTCCATTTTTTATTATAACATTTTGATGAACAATAAATATGGTTTGATCTCGTCTTCTCAAACCCATTCCCACAAACAGGACAAATATGTTTAGTCTGTTCTAGGGTATTAAAAAAATCCAACTGTTCCATAAGTAATTTATAAGTATATCAAATGAGAAGCAAAGATCAAATAATTTTGGAAAGTCTTTATGAAAGGGTTCTTTTAGAAGGTAAAATGGTTCCTCTAAAAAATATTTCGGAATTTAGTGAAGAGGAAAAACAAAATATATTGGGAAAACTTTCTGATGTTGAGAGATCACAATTAGGAACAGCCAAGGGAGGAAAATCCGCAAAGAATTATATGAGTGCGGATGATTGGATTGTTATAAGAGATTTTCATTTAAGAACCAGATTGAAGCAAACACCTGAAACCAATACGGATTTGTGTGCCTACACGCCTGGTGAAACATTAAAACTTCTTCAAAATCCAATTATAACAAATTGGTTTT
>CAYQOJ010000028.1:9313-22270 GCA_964419105.1 uncultured Methylococcus sp. | reverse complement strand
GGGGTGGCAAGTACCAGGGTCAAGTCGGTGTGACCCTTCCCAAAGCCTGAGCCGTCCGATACGCATATGTCGAATCAAGATCTTTTTCTTCGCGCCCAAAAATCCATACCCGGCGGTGTTAATTCGCCAGTCCGGGCATTTAAAGGAGTCGGTGGAACCCCGATTTTTTTCAAAAAGGCCAAAGGCCCGTACGTTTGGGCAGATGACGGAACACCCTACATTGATTATGTAGGCTCCTGGGGCCCCATGGTGTTGGGACATGCCCATCCGGATGTTCTAAAGGCGGTCCATGAGGCGGTTGATGAAGGCTTGAGTTTTGGTGCGCCTACGGTCCGGGAAACCTTGATGGCTGAAAAGGTCCTCCAATTGGTTACGTCCATGGATAGGGTACGGATGGTCAGTTCAGGGACTGAAGCCACCATGAGTGCGATCAGGTTGGCCCGAGGCTTTACTGGTCGTGACACGATCGTCAAATTCGAGGGTTGCTATCACGGCCATTCCGACTCGTTACTGGTCAAGGCGGGATCTGGTGCGCTGACGCTCGGTGTGCCAAGCTCACCGGGTGTTCCAGAGGCCCTCGCCCGTGACACGCTGACGCTGCCCTATAACGATGCTGAGCAGGTACGTACCCTTTTTGCTTCCGAAGGAAAGCGAATTGCCTGTGTCATTGTTGAACCAGTCGCTGGCAATATGAACTGTATCCCGCCACTCCCTGGCTTCCTTGAAACCTTGCGGGAAGTTTGCGATGCGTCCGGATCCGTTCTGATTTTTGATGAAGTGATGACAGGATTCCGCGTTTCTCTTGGAGGCGCACAAGGTCATTATGGAATTCGTCCCGATCTCACGACCTTGGGTAAGGTTATTGGCGGTGGGATGCCGGTCGGAGCCTTTGGCGGCCGGGCTGACATCATGGGTCATCTGGCTCCCCTCGGGCCTGTATATCAGGCAGGCACGCTGTCGGGAAATCCAGTCGCCATGGCTGCAGGTCTTAAAACGCTTGAATTGATCGAATCCACGGGTTTTTTTGAGGCGCTAGCTGCCAAGACGGAAGGTTTGATGAATGGCCTTAAGGAGAGAGCGCGAGCGGCAGGTGTTCCATTCACCACAAACTCCGTGGGAGGAATGTTCGGTATTTTCTTCACCGATCGTCCGAGGGTTGATTCCTTTCAGGACGTAATGGCCTGCGATACAGCCCGCTTTAATCGCTTCTTCCATGGCATGGTTGATGAAGGGGTTTACCTCGCTCCATCTGCATTTGAAGCCGGGTTTGTCTCGGCAGCTCACGATGACTTGGTGATCCAGAAGACCTGGGATGCGGCGGAAAAGGTGTTCAGAACACTCTAAGATCAAGTGGCCGGGCGTTCATCGGCCACTGACCATGCCTCAATTGGGTGCCCCGCGATCTCCAGTGGCCCAAGTTCTGTAGCTTCATTTTTGATTACAGCAAGACCAGTGGCACCCCCTCCGGGCATTGGGGCCCAGGCGAAGATCTCTCCAACGGACTCCCCGGCGTTGAGGGCTTTGAGTGGGGCTCCTAAGTCCGGCTGAATGTTGTGATCAGTTGCGATGCGGTAAAGCGTTCGTTTGACCTTTCCCAGAAACTGAGTCCGTGTCACGATTTCCTGGCCGGTGTAGCACCCTTTATCGAAACTGAGCCCCCCCAGAACATCCATCGAGAGCATGTGCGGGATGTAGCGTTCACTTGTTTCTGCGATCACCAGAGGAATACCCGCCTGAATCAGCGTTAATGCGAAGGCGTTGCCTCGAAGGGTCAGCGTCTCATTGGGAAAAGATTCCGGCCGTGCTGCAAGGAGGGTGACTCCCATCGGGCCCTGAATGATCCAGTCATGCGTGAATTCGGGTTTTTGATCATGGGTCAACCATAACGAAAAATCATCGCTCGCATCGCTGACAGTGACTTTGGCTCTAAGAACATACATCCTGAGCCGTTTAATCATTGTGGGAACCAGATCGCGACTGATCACCAAACAGAATCCACCCTTGCCCGCTTGGAACCAGCCATTAGCAATGACTCGTCCCTGAGCGTTGCAAAAAGCCCCAAATACCGATTGACCGAGACCAATCTTTCTTAGATCAGGTGTCGATTGCCCTTGGAGAAAGCTGAGGGCGTCATCGCCTTCGATGCGAATGACGCCCAATTGAGCCGCTGAGACGATGCTGTGTTGTTGAGCCATGGCTTTAGCGAAGTGCTTCAAGCGCCTTGATACGATCTTCGAGTGGCGGATGGCTCAGGAAAAGGTTCGAAAGACCGCCCCCCATACCACCGCTGATACCGAAGGCAGCCAATTCACCCGGGAGATCTTGAGGCTCGTGAGCGCGTTGCAACGCGCGAAGCGCATTTATCATGCCCTGAGCCCCGGCCAGTTTGGCTCCACCCGCATCAGCGCGATACTCACGCCACCGTGAAAAGGCCATGACGATGATTGTTGCGAGAATGGAAAGCACAATTTGCGCAATCATCTGGGTGATGTAGTAGGCGGGACCAACGCCGCCTCGATCGTCATCACTTGAGCGGAAGAGGGCTCGATCGACGATGTAGCCGGCAATGGTGGCCAAGAAATAGACAAAGGTATTAACCACGCCCTGAAGTAGGCCCATCGTTACCATGTCACCGTTGGCGACATGACTCATTTCGTGACCAAGAACGGCCTCGACTTCTTCAGGCCTCATTCGCTCAAGAAGTCCTGTGCTTACTGCAACCAGGGCGCTATTTCGGCTCATGCCTGTGGCGAAGGCATTGGGCTCGGCAGCGTTGAACATACCGACTTCCGGCATGCCGATCCCAAGAATTCTGGCTTGTTTAGCCACCGTTTCAACCAACCATGACTCGGTTTGGTTGCGGGGTGAGTCAATGACGTAAACCCCCATGGATTGTTTGGCCATCCACTTCGACATCATCAGTGAAATGAAAGAACCACTCATGCCAATGACGGCGGAGGAAATAAGAAGGTTATCCAGCCGGATAGGAATGCCCTGACTTGAAAAGTAGTGCCCCAGACCAAAAACATGGAACAGAACACTGACCAATAGCAGAACGGCAGCATTGGTCATCAGAAAAAGGAAAATACGCATGGGACGAATCCTCTATGAAATATCCAGATACCATAATGGGGTCATCCATTAAAAAATCAAGAATGCGCCCACACAATCCTTTCAGTCGGTTCACCAACATGGCCATACGATTTCGGAAGTTGTCAGCGCCTCTATTGGCGACTTTGATCCTTTCCGGCTGTACTCAGGCGACCGCATCCTTGCAGCCTGGGGATCCTGTGCCTGATATTCACGTCCCAGAGGGTTTTAGAGTTTCTGTTTATGCGGGGCCCCTTGAGGATGCTCGCTCGATGGCTTTGGCTGAGGATGGCACGATCTATATTGGTTCCCGCGACGCAGGAAACGTCTATGCCATCAGGGATGTCAATTCCGATGGGATTGCTGATGAATCCAGAGTCTTGGTCAAGGACTTGGTGTTTCCCAATGGACTTGCCATCTTGAACGGCGATCTCTACATCGCCGATATGACTGGCATTCGCCGCGTTCCCAATGACCAGCTCCATTCAAAAGGACCCGTTCGACCGCAGACGGTGTTCGAAGGGTTTCCCGCGAAAAAGCACCATGGCTGGAAATATTTGAAGGCAGGTGCAGACGGCATGCTCTATCTTGCGGTGGGTGTGCCTTGCAATATTTGTCAGCCTGAAGGCCCCTATGAAGGTCGCTTGATCCGCATTGACCCTGTAAATCCCAAACCAGAAATCCTCGCTGAGGGCCTCAGAAACAGCGTAGGCCTGACGTTTGGTGAGGGGGGAGACCTCTGGCTGACCGAGAATGGGAGAGATTGGTTAGGGGATGGGCTCCCGCCTGATGAACTCAATCACTGGGTGACGAAGGGGAGTCATTTTGGCTATCCCGAATGCTTCGGCCAAAAGGGGATAGACCCTGATTATGGCCGTGAAGGGGTTTGTCAGCAAAGAACCGCGCCGGCATGGGAGTTCCCTGCACATATGGCTCCTCTGGGGCTTCTTTTTTACCAAGGCACGGCCTTTCCGGCGTCTTTCCGCCATCACTTATTCGTAGCGCAGCATGGATCCTGGAATCGATCGGTCCCGCACGGGTACCGAGTTGTGATCCTCAAGTTCAAGCGAGGACTTCCCGTATCGGAACAGGTGTTTGCAGAGGGATGGCTCAAATCCGATGGGACGGTCATGGGACGACCGGTCGATCTCCTTGAATTGAAAGACGGATCGATCTTGGTCTCTGATGATTACACAGGACTCATCTATCGGATCAGCGCCGTAAGCTCCTCACAAGAGATCACGAAACAATGACCACTCAAATCAAGGCTGAACATCAGTTCCAAGGTGCTTTTGCGGAAGACTATGCATTTTTACAGTTGATTTGTCCTGCGGTGACCGACTGCGCCAGACGATCCTCTTTGGCCTTGGCAACACTTCCGTTGGATTTTTCTGGGCAGCCCTTGCGCGGGCTTGAAATTGGTTGCGGGAGTGGCCTTTCAACGCGGGCCTTTCTCGATGCCCGTGACGATCTCTACCTTGAGGCGATTGATCTTGCGCCGACCATGCTGGATCAAGCGCGTCACAATCTTGAAGAGGACATTACCTGTGGAAGGCTGGTCCTCCATTTGACGGATGCGCTCTCATTTCTTGAGCAAACACCATCAGACTCCCTGGATCTCGTCCTCAGCAATTATGCAATTCACAACTTCCTCGACGGTTATCGAACGAAAGTCATGAAGGAGATATTTCGGGTCATGAAACCCGGTGCCTTTTTCATCAATGGCGATCGCTATGGCATGGATAATCCAGAAGAACACCTCAAGGCCCTTCAGGAAGAGGTCCGTGGATATTTCCGCGTTTTCAAGACGATGGATCGTTGGGATCTTCTGGAGGACTGGGTCATTCATGTCCTCAGTGACGAATCATTGGATCATGTCATGCGTCTGACCCCAAGTCTCGATGTCATGCGCGATTGTGGCTTTGACCAGATCGAAATCTTGCATCGGGAGACAGTGAACACAAATCTGATTGCCCGGAAGGCGCTCGCGTGAGCCGATCACCTAAAGTCATCTATCGCTGTACCGAGTGCGGGCATGGGCAGTCCAAATGGGCCGGACAATGCCCTGGATGCGCGAGCTGGAATACGATGGTCGAGTCACTGGAGAATCGGGTTGCCCCGACCCCGGGGCGGGCAGGCGGTTACGCCGGAAACGCCTCCGGTGCTGAACCGGTCTCCTTGGCCAGCGTCAAGGCAGAGTCTGTGCTCCGACGCCCTTCTGGACTACAGGAGTTTGACCGCGTTCTGGGGGGCGGACTTGTCGAAGGCTCGGCTATCTTGATCGGGGGTGATCCTGGTATAGGGAAATCAACCCTATTGCTCCAGACCGCTGCGGCCTTAAGCCAGACTCAGAGCATCCTTTACATCACGGGTGAAGAATCGATCAGCCAGGTCAGCCTCCGTGCACAGCGGCTTGGACTTCCTGTCGAGAATGTACAGGTACTGCCTGAAACTGAATTGGAAAGAATTCTCACGCTGGCTCAATCGATGACACCAGACTATCTGGTGATCGACTCGATCCAAACGGTGTTTAGTGCTCAATTGCAATCAGCGCCAGGTTCCGTGGCTCAGGTCAGGGAGTGTGCGGCTCAGTTGGTTCGTTTGGCGAAGCAATCGCGAACCACCGTATTTCTTGTTGGACATGTGACGAAGGAAGGAGCGCTCGCTGGGCCCCGGGTTTTGGAGCATATGGTCGATACCGTTCTTTATTTCGAGGGCGATAGCGGAAGTCGATATCGCGTCATTCGCGGCTTCAAGAATCGCTTTGGTGCCGTGAACGAACTGGGCGTATTTGCCATGACAGAGACCGGGCTTAAGGAGGTTAAAAATCCTTCAGCCATCTTTCTCTCGCGAGGAGAGGGGGAGACCCCTGGAAGCGTCGTCATGGTGATGCGCGAGGGGACTCGGCCCATGTTGGTTGAAGTCCAGGCCCTGGTTGATGAATCACAGCTTCCATCCCCTCGCCGGGTGGCAGTGGGAATGGACAACAACCGACTTGCGATGTTGTTAGCTATCCTTCATCGGCATGGCGGTGTTCCTATTTTGGGGCAGGACGTTTTTGTCAATCTTGTGGGTGGTCTCAAACTTCAGGAGACAGCAGGCGACCTGGCGATTCTTCTTGCGGTAATTTCAAGCTTCAGAGATCGACCCATTCCTTCTGATTGGGTGGTTTTTGGTGAGTTGGGACTCAACGGTGAGGTTCGACCCGTTCAAAATGGGGAAGAGCGTCTTCGCGAAGCATCCAAGCATGGATTCAAGCATGCGATTGTGGCTAATCGGAATGCGGCGGGAACTCAAACGGGCGAAATCACTGTGCATCCTGTGAGGACGCTTTCAGAGGCTATCGCACTTCTGTAAGGCGTATGCCGTTTGGTCCTCGCACTTACCTCGGTCTATCATTGCGCCAGATCTTTTCAGGTTCCTTAGATTTCACCCGTCATTAATGGGGTAGGAGAAAGCAGATGTCGTCTAATCCACTGTTCGCGGATTCTTATCCTCTTCGTCGGTTCATTTCAGGATTCGCTCTCTTGGCGCTTTCTGGTTGTACCACTCTTGCCGAAAAGGCCCAGAAGACAGAACAAACCCTTGCCGCCTCAGGCTTTCAAGTCAAGCTCGGAACGACCCCAGAGCAACTCGCTCATATCCAGTCGCAGACTCAGATGCAATTGGTCCCCCATGAGAAAGACGGGAATGTGTACTACGTCTATGCCGATGCCCAAAATTGTCGTTGTCTCTATTGGGGAAATGAGCAGGCTTATCAGCGCTATCAACAGTTCGCTCTTGAAAAAGAAATTGCTGATGAGCAGCGGCAAGCAGCCGCCATGAATCAATCGGCGTCGATGAATTGGGGGATGTGGGGAGGGGGCCCTTGGTGGTACTACTAATGTATCGTAACGATACTATAATGTGGGCCTAGCCTCGATGTGTCGACTTTGATTGACAGCTTTTGCCTGCTCCTGCGCCAAATTCGGAAAATAACAATGAAAACCCTACTTCATTTTGCACTTCATAGCCTTTTTCTTGGCGTCTTATTGCTCAGCGGTGTGGCCAGTGCAGAGGAGGATGGCAATAGCTTCCCCAAACTCAAGGAACAGTACTATCGAGATCACCCAGGGAAGGGGAAGTTTGCTCAGCATTGGGATGCGATTCCTATCCAGCACTACTGGAATCCGAAAAACTTCTACAAGCCCCCGGTATCTGTCCAGGGTGAGTTCAAACGCGAGATGTGCGTTTCCTGCCATCAGAGCCTGACGCCCGGTGCCTATCATGCTTGGAAGTCTTCGACACATTCTAATTTAGAGGCCATACGCTCACTTTCAGATCCCAGCGATCCCCGCTACTACAAGAAGCAAAAACTGGCGGAGATTGAGCGAAATCTCGTTCAACAGTCACTTCTCAAAGAGGGGGAAAAACTGGCAGAGGTCGGATGTATTGATTGCCACGGTCAGGTCAATGCCGAGTCCATTGAGCATAACAAGGCTTTGGTGATGCCTGATCGTGCCAGCTGCGGGACCTGCCATGTGGGTGAATTTGCAGAGGCAGAGTCAGAAAAGGAGCAGGAATGGCCACAAAAACAATGGGACAAGGGGCATCCTTCTCATGCTGTGGACTGGAAGGCAAATGTTGAGACTTCCATCTGGGCGGCCATGCCTGAGCGGGAAATCGCCCAAGGCTGTGATCAATGTCATTACCAACAAAACAAGTGTGATGGATGTCATACCCGGCATACCTTCTCGGTTGTTGAGGCGCGTCAGCCCGAGGCTTGCGCGACCTGCCACAACGGCGTCGATCATAACGAGTTTGAAAATTACATGACCTCCAAGCATGGAACGGTCTATCAGACGTTGGGTAAGAAAAACTGGGATTTTGAGGCTCCCCTGAAGGACGCATTGACGAAGGGTAAATACACCGCACCAACATGCCAATATTGTCACTTTGAAGCAGATGGCCAGTTTTCTCATAACCTTGTAAAGAAGGCCCGTTGGGCATTCAATCCCACAACGGCTATCGCGGATAACCTCAAGCATCCATGGTTTGAGGAACGCAAGGAGCTTTGGATCAAGACCTGCTCAAACTGTCACTCGAAGAGTTTTGTTGAAGCGGCCCTGGATGCGGCGGACAAGGGAACGATTGCGGGACTCAAAGTCGAGCAAGAGGCCAAAAAAGTCGTACAGGATCTTTACAATGACGGCCTCTTAGTTGGTCAGACGGCGAACAGGCCTCAACCACCCACTCCGGAAAAGGATGCAGCCGGTGGATTCTTCCAGTTGTTCTGGTCCAAGGGGAATAACCCAAGTCGAATTGAACGGGTCTATGCCGATATGTGGGAGCATGACCTGATCAAGCTTTACAAGGGGCTTTTCCACAACAATCCAGGTGGATTCACCTACACGGAAGGTTGGTCACCCTTGCTTCGAGACTATGCGGAGATCATGGATGAGAACACCCGTCTTCGTGAGGAAGCTAAACAAGCGAAACCCGATTACCAGCAGTACATTCCTGCGGTACTTATCGGATTGGGCGGTCTTTTTATCCTTGGATACGTTCTGTTAAGAAGACGTTCGTGACGCCCTCACGGAGATTTGGATCATCGGAGCGCTTGCGCTCCGATGGCCGACCATCCCCTGCATGGTTTCGGCGTTTGATCCTAATTGTCGGTATTTTGCTGATTGGTTTGGGGCTTTTGATGATGCCAATCACTTCTTGGTGGCACCGTCACTTTGACCCGTCTTTCGAAGTGGTCGAGATCAAAGCTCAAGAGAGGCTTGGAGATCTCGGATTTCCCAGTCATTTTCCAGCGGAACGATTGACCTCTTATCGTCTCGGAGTCGCCCAAGGTCTTGATGTTCCCCTCTCCGTGATTGAATATCGGAACGAAGATGGCAAAATCGAGACTGTCACCCTATATCCTCATTCGAAGGAATCCAGCTCCGTTGACGCTTCAAATCCGAGAATGAGCCTTTGGTCGAATGTCGCACAGGCAATTTCGACCCATGCATCATCGAATGCGCTTTACCTGACGTGGTGGGACAACGCCCAGCGCATACACTTCCTGACGGGCGAGGCCACCTGGCCGCGACTGCCAGCAGCTGAATCGCTGTCAAATCTTCCATGGTCTGACTTTTGGAAAAGAGCAGCGGGGGGGATTTCAGAAGATCCTGAGCCAGCTCGAAAGTTAGCGCATTGGCTTACCATGGACGCCGAGTTGGCCCTTCAAGCCATTCGGGCCGATAAGACGTTGTCCAAGAACATCTATTTTCTGACATGTGTCGATGACCTGGCGAGGCTCGGGGAAATCGAACGTCTCGCTGGGGTATCGATCCCCCTTGAAGTTCGATATTTTCCTGCAGGGGAGGATCTTCATGCTCAGATCAAGGAAGTGAGGCGATGGGCAAGTGAAACGAGTGAAGGGGCCAATTACCTTGTACAGCCCGTTGTTGGTGGTGGAGTGCGAGCCTGGCGTGTGACTCGGCCTGAAGGATCTAACCTTCTTTTGACTCGGCTGTTACCCTTTTCAAAGTCATTAGAAAACCCACTCGAAGGGGCTCGACTGGTTTACCAGTCTCATTGGGGTGCGTACATTAGTATTCATGAACTTGTTTCAGCTTCACCCTGATCATCATTGTTTTAACCCGCCTCAGATGCCGATCTGACCTTGATCATATTTAATTCACTCAGATGGATTTCCTGCCTGTTTTTCTGAGGGTCCGTGGACAACCCTGTCTCGTCGTCGGGGGTGGCGAGGTTGCCTTGCGGAAGGTCCAAAGTCTCATGCGGGCAGGGGCAAAGGTAACGGTGGTCTCACCTGCATTGGTCGAAGGTCTTCTTGCTCTCGCCGTGGAAGGGCGAATTGCGCATTTGGAGAAATCCTTTGAGGTCGCAGATCTAGCGGGCGCGGTGCTCGTGGTTTCGGCAACCAATAAGGCAAAGGTCAACCAAGAGGTCTACGAAGCCGCCCAACTTCGGAGCTTGCCAGTTAATGTGGTGGATTGCCCGGAACTGTGCAGTTTTATCTTTCCTGCCATCATCGATCGCTCACCCTTGGTGATTGCGGTTTCAAGTGGAGGGGCTTCTCCGGTTCTTGCGCGCACCGTTCGTGCCCGTTTGGAGATTCTTTTCCCCAAAACCTATGGCCAACTGGCGGCATTTGCTGAAGCGCGTCGCTCAGTGACGAAAACCCGTATTCAAGATTCCACAAAGCGCAGGCGATTTTGGGAGCGGGTACTCGCAGGTCCACTTAGAGATCAGGTCCTCACTGGACAAATCGACGAGGCGGCAAGGCGATTTGACACCGAACTGAATCGTGAAACTGACGATGCGAAAATGGCTTCAGGGTTTGTCTCTCTGGTGGGAGCAGGTCCCGGTGACTCGGAGCTTCTGACCCTCAAGGCGTTTCGGGTCCTCCAGGAAGCTGACACGATCGTTTTCGATCGCCTCGTCTCCAACGAAATTCTGGAGTTAGCGCGCCTTGATGCCACAAAGATCGATGTCGGAAAGGAAAGCAGTAATCACACCTTGCCCCAAGATGAGATCACCGCTTTATTGGTCCGTTTGGCAAAAGAAGGTCAAAAGGTGGTGCGGCTCAAGGGCGGTGACCCCTTTATCTTTGGTCGCGGCGGAGAGGAAATTGAAGGGCTCATAGGCCATGGGGTCGATTTCCAAGTGATTCCAGGGATCACGGCCGCGAGTGGGTGTGCGACCTATGCCGGTATTCCTCTGACGCATCGGGACCACGCACAGTCTGTCGCATTCATCACGGGCCACTCCAGCGATCAAGAAATGAATGCGCTCGAGTGGCGTCTGCAATGGGAACGCTTCGCGCAGTCGAGGCAGACCCTGGTGATTTACATGGGTGTCAGGAATCTCGTCCGGATCCGTGATGAGCTCCTGAGGCATGGTGCGGATCCTCAGATGCCTGTAGCGATCATTGAGCGCGGGACGACTCCACAACAAAAAACGTATGTCGGGACACTTGAGAAACTGCCGGATTCTCAGGGCAAGTCCCCGGCCATCATCATCATCGGTGGCGTCGTTAACCTGAAATACCGGAGCTAGCGAATCTCAGTCGCTCGGTGGTGGCGGGGCGATAACACTCCGACTTCCGTTGGTTTCGGCGGCACCGACAATGCCAGCCATCTCCATGTCTTCGATCATCCGTGCCGCACGGTTGTAACCGATCTTAAAGCGTCTTTGAACACTCGAGATGGACGCTTTTCGAGATTCGGTTACAAAACGGACTGCTTCATCATACAGCGCATCAGATTCTTCCCCGCCTTCTCCACCGCTATTTCCGGCCTTGTATCCCGAGAAGTCACCACCCTCTTCTGAGTAGCGGGTAAGGTCGAGAATATAGTCGGTCGGGCCGGTTCGCTTCAGAAATTCAACAATATGATGAACCTCATCATCGGAAACAAAAGCACCGTGGGCGCGCATGGGAAGGCCAGTGCCAGGTGGTAGATATAGCATGTCACCATTCCCGAGGAGGGATTCGGCACCGCCCTGATCGAGAATGGTGCGAGAATCAATCTTGGACGAGACCTGGAAGGCAATACGGGTCGGTATGTTGGCTTTGATCAAACCGGTAATTACATCGACCGAGGGCCTTTGGGTGGCCAAGATCAGGTGGAGCCCTGCTGCACGTGCCTTTTGCGCAAGCCGTGCAATCAGTTCTTCAACTTTCTTGCCCACAATCATCATCATGTCAGCTAATTCGTCGATGACAATAACGATAAAGGGAAGGGGAGTGAGGTCAGGCGCTACTTCGTTTTCACTGAAAAGATCAGGAGCCCAGAGCGGATCCTTGATGGGAGTTCCTGCATCAATGGCCTCCTGCACCTTCTCGTTAAAACCCGCGATATTTCTGACCCCCATCACGGACATCAGTTTGTAGCGGCGTTCCATTTCAGCAACACACCAACGAAGCGCATTGGCGGCCTCACGCATATCGGTGACGACAGGGGTCAGAAGGTGGGGAATGCCCTCGTAGATCGAAAGTTCCAGCATCTTCGGATCGATCATGATCAGCCGAACATCTTTGGGCTTTGCCTTGAACAGCATGCTCAAGATCATGACATTTACCGCAACTGACTTACCGGAACCTGTGGTACCGGCAACCAGCAAATGAGGCATTCTCGCAAGATTGGCAACCACCGGATTACCACTGATATCCTTCCCGAGAGTCAAGGTCAGCGGTGAGCTACTTGTCTGATACACATCGGAGGCAAGAATCGAATGCAAAAGGACGGTTTCCCTCTCCTCATTCGGAATTTCAAGCCCGATGACCGTTTTTCCCGGAATGATCTCGACCACGCGAACACTGGTCACAGAGAGTGTTCTTGCAAGGTCCTTGGCAAGTCCACTGATACGGCTCACCTTGACCCCTGCCGCCGGTTGCACTTCGAATCGGGTGATGACAGGTCCTGGATGAACTTCCATTACTTGAACTTCGACACCGAAGTCGTCCAGGATGGCCTCGAGTTGCCGGGACATGGCCTCCAGTTGGGCATTGCTGTAACCACGGACACGCGCTGCGCGACTATTCAGTAGATCGAGCCCTGGCAGTTGACCGGCGTGAACTGTATCGAAAGCAGGAGATTTGGCAGCGGCCTTCTTGGGCGGGATGCTGATGGGACCCCGTGCAGGTGTATCGAGGAGATCAAGCTCATCGGGCTCGTCACTCTCCACTTCGTCATATGAAGATCGTTGCGTCACAATGGCGACTTTTCGTTCTTCCATGGATGGTGGCGCCGGTCCTGCACTGGCTGTCTTGGCTCGAGATGTTGATCCGCTTTTCAAACCTATTGAAGAGATGGGAGATTCTGCCTCTTGGGGTGTCGAACCGCCGAAGGGCAATTTGAGTTGCATGGC
>CAYQOJ010000028.1:3457-9303 GCA_964419105.1 uncultured Methylococcus sp. | reverse complement strand
CTATCCGATAACCCAGACTCTCGAGCAGATGCAAAAAACGCATTCCAAGGTTACCGGCAGCATCCAAAGCATTCAGCCAAGAAATACCGGTGAAAAGGGAGACCCCGACCAATAGGAGCGCGACAAGGACCACGGTCATTCCACTATTACCGAGAGCGGCATAGGAAAATTCCGATACCGATTGACCGATGATGCCACCATAGCCCTCGGGGAGGGACATTTTGGGGCGGACCATAAAACGGTCGCAGATGCCTGTTGATGCAACCAGGCTCAGAATGAAGCCCCCCCATCGAACCAGACGATCTAGCGAGTTATCGTGGAAATGCGGATCTCGACGGAGTATCAAATAGCCGTATATGGCCAGAATAAAGGGAAACAGGAAGGCTGTGACCCCGAAAAGGGATAGAAAAAAATCCGAGAGCCAGGCGCCCGATGCACCCGCCGCGTTTCGAATGGAAACGCCGCTTCCCTCATGACTCCATCCGGCGTCTTCGAGGTTGAAGGTTGCCAATGAAAGGAGCAGAAAGATGGACGTCGCAAGGTAAGCGACGAAAATAGACTCACGAATGACCCGGACGAGAGCCGTTCCAATTTCGCGACTGATCGAAAACTTCTTGAAGAAGTCAGCCAACAAGGCGGTACTCCAAAATACGGTCGGTTAAAGCTAAAGGATACGCAAAAGATGTCCTGCCTATTTTGCCCGACCATCAGCTTCAGGTCATGTTTATTCGGTGACTGAACTTCGCAATAGCCCAGCTGTCGATGATTAAGCTATCCTTGGGCTATTCATCCACATCTTTCTGCTTTCCCTGGACTAAAAAACCATGGCTGAACCACGTCACGTCAAACTCCTCATTCTCGGCTCAGGTCCTGCGGGATACGCTGCCGCTGTCTATGCTGCCCGCGCCAATCTCAATCCGGTTCTTGTGACAGGGTTGGAGATGGGCGGCCAATTAACAACCACGACCGAGGTCGACAACTGGCCTGGGGATGTCGATGGTGTGCAAGGCCCTGAATTAATGGATCGAATGCGCCGTCATGCCGAACGGTTTGAGACTGAGATCATCTTTGATCATATTCACACGACCAACCTGAAGCAGCGGCCATTTGTTCTGCATGGGGATTCGGGAACTTACACCTGCGATGCACTGATCATCGCAACGGGCGCATCGGCTCGCTATCTTGGGCTTCCGTCGGAGGAAGCGTTCAAGGGTAAGGGCGTTTCTGCCTGCGCAACTTGCGATGGCTTTTTCTACCGGGGAAAACGGGTTGCTGTCATCGGTGGTGGAAATACCGCCGTTGAAGAAGCGCTCTATCTTTCAAATCTTGCTGCTCACGTCACCGTGGTGCACCGCCGGGATAAGTTTCGTTCAGAGAAAATCCTCTCGGATAAGCTTCTTGAGAAGTCTCGAAGCGGTAATGTCAGCATTGAATGGAATGCCACGCTGGACGAAGTTTTGGGGGATGCGACCGGTGTAACCGGGATGCGGATCAAATCTGTCGATGGCTCGTCCGCCAAAGATATCCCGCTGGATGGTGTATTTATTGCCATCGGACATAGCCCCAATACCGGTATCTTTGAAGGTCAACTTGAGATGCGCAATGGGTATCTCAAGGTGCGCAGTGGAACAGAAGGTGGCGCTACAGCCACCAGTATCCCAGGGGTATTTGCCGCGGGTGATGTCGCTGATAGCGTGTATCGTCAGGCAATCACTTCTGCAGGCGCCGGTTGCATGGCAGCGCTGGATGCCGATAAATATCTGGAATCACTTGACTCCCATTAGTGGATTCAATTGTGTGGGTGGTGAATTCCCCGTATAATGCGGGGTTCACTGGCGTCCTCGTTTGGGCGTCACTCCTTGCCTCACCGATTTTCGGGAGGCTTTCTTAACCATAAGGAGCATTCATGCGTCATTATGAAATCGTTTTCATGGTCCATCCGGACCAGAGCGCCCAGGTCCCAGCCATGCTGGACCGTTACCGCAGCCTGATTCAGGGTGCATCGGGCCAGATTCACCGCTTGGAAGATTGGGGCCGCCGTCAGTTGGCCTATCCGATCAACAAGGTCCATAAGGCACATTACGTTCTGATGAACATTGAAGTTGATCAGGCGACTCTTGAAGAACTGGAAAGCGGCTTCCGTTTTAACGACGCCGTAATCCGTAGCCTCACGATCCGCAAGGATGTTGCTGTTACCGAGCCCTCTCCGATGTCCCGCAAGGAAAACCAGGAAAGCCAGGGTATCCGTGACGATGATGGCAATGATACCGCTGCCGGCGAAGCCGTAGCTGAGTAACTCTGCATCCGCAACACCTAATTATGGCCAATCAGTGAGGTTACATTCAGATGGCACGTCAATTTAAAAGAAAGAAATTCTGCCGCTTCTCTTCGGACGAAGGTCAGGCTATCGATTACAAGGATCTCGATCTTCTGCAGGAGTTCCTGTCAGAGACCTACAAGATCGTTCCCAGCCGCATTACCGGCACCAAGGTTAAGTATCAGCGCGAATTGGCTTCAGCAGTCAAGCGCGCTCGTTATCTGGCCCTGCTGCCGTTCTGCGACAGTCACGAATAAGTCACCAGAACGGTCAAGGGGCGCCTGAGAAATGAGCGCTTTGGCACAGTTCATCATGAAGGGGCGGAGCCAGGCTATCCTGGTGCTGGCTTCCTTCACGATCCTGTCATGGTTGCTTTCGCTGGCAAGTCTGCTGGCTGCGGCGGCACTCGCCCTACCGACGCTTCGGCGCGGTATACAGGACGGGGCCATCGTTGCACTAGCCGCTTTGCCCGTTGTTGCACTTGCAGGACAGTTGCTGATGGGCAACGCTGTGCAAGCCGGTGGATTTGCATTGGTCATCTGGGTTCCAGTCCTTCTGGTCGCCTGGGTGTTGCGTTCCACCGCGAGCCTCTCCGCCGCATTACTGACGACGATTGGGCTGGGACTTGTCTCGGTCATCAGTTTCTATCTGGTGGTTGATGATGTAGCAGGATTCTGGAAGGATCAGTTCCAGGTCATTCTCCAACCCATTCTTGAACAGCAGATGCAGGGTGCTAACGATGCGCCCATTGCGCTGACGATTGAACTCTTCTCGCGTTATGCGACGGGTTCCATTGCTGCAGGCTCTGTGCTCTCGGTCATCTTGAGCATATTCCTGGCGCGCTGGTGGCAGGCTGGTCTCTACAATCCGGGCGGTTTTCGCATGGAGTTTCTGGCTCTTGCACTAAACAGGTGGGTAGCGCTGGGACTGGTGGGATTAATTGCCCTGATCAGTATGACGGGTGGCGAATTGGGTGTCTTTATCGCCAATTTGGTTATTCCTGTCTTCGTAGGATTCATGACGGCTGGCTTCGCTATCGTTCATGCCCTGTGTGCTGCTTCTCCTAGCGGAAAGTTCTGGCTGATTGGGCTCTATGTCGCTCTTTTGTTCGTGACTCCCTTGATCCTTTTGATTGCCCTCGTAGGCATCACCGATTCGTGGTTTGACTGGCGTCAACGCTTTGCCCCGCGCAAGGCTTGATGCAGAAAGAAATTCAATATTTGAGGCGTAACAATGGAAATCATCCTTCTTGAGAAAGTTCCAAATCTTGGCAGCCTTGGCGACAAGGTCACCGTTCGGCCGGGTTATGGTCGTAATTTTCTAATCCCGCACGGCAAAGCCGTCGCTGCAACTCCTGAAAAGATCAAGCAGTTCGAAGAACGTCGTGCCGAGCTTGAAAAGAAGGCTGCGGACGTTCTGGCGGCTGCAGAAGCACGTGCAGCAAGCATTGCAGCCATCAGCGTGACGATTGCACACAAGGCTGGCGACGAGGGTCGTCTTTACGGTTCTATCGGTACGCGTGATATCGCTGATGCTGCAACGGCTCAGGGCATTGCGGTTGAAAAGGGCGAAGTGCGTCTGCCCAATGGTGCCATTCGTCAAGTCGGTGACTATGAAATCGGCATCCAGCTGCACGGCGACGTCACTGCCGTACTCAAGCTGGCCGTCGTTGCAGAGTAAGACGGATCCATCCCGCTGAAAGGCGGGATCGACAAAGGGGCGGGGAGCATGAGACCGATTTACAGTCTTTTGTTCCTCGCCCTTTTGCCATTTATCGTACTAAGGCTTTACTTAAAGGGGCGATTATTACCGGCCTATCGAAAGCGAATCGGCGAGCGCTTTGCCTGGTATCGGAATGCGCCAGTCATAGATAGGCCTGTTTGGATTCATGCCGTATCTGTGGGTGAATGCGAAGCCTCATTTCCACTGGTCCGAAAGATCCGCAGCGCCCAACCCGATCTCCCGATTTTGATGACTTGTACAACCCCTACTGGTTCATCAAGAATTCAGGCAGTCCTCGGGGATTCGGTGACGCATGTTTATCTACCCTATGATCTAGCGTGGTTTGCGCGAAGGTTTCTCCGCCACTTCAAGCCGCGACTTGGCATCATCATGGAAACCGAGATCTGGCCCAATTTATTTGCCGCCGCTGAAATGCTTGGAATACCCTTGATGATTGCGAATGGGCGTCTATCGGAGAGATCCATGCGAGGCTATATTCGCCTGTCATCTCTGATGATCAGCGCATTGAAACCTGTGAAGCGGATTGCGGCTCAGTCAGAAGCGGATGCTGCCCGTTATCTCGCGATTGGTGCGCAGGCGGGTTCGGTTGTGAATACCGGAAACATCAAATACGACATTGATTGGACTTCGATCCAAGCGAGTGAATGTATCGCGTTACGCGATGCTTGGTTTGGCAAGCGTCAGGTGATTGTTGCAGGAAGCACGCATCCAGGCGAAGAAGTCCTGATTTTGATGGCGTTCAGGCTCGTCCGTCAGCAATTTCCTGATGCGGTCTTGGTTCTGGTTCCAAGACATCCTGAGCGAGGAGGCTCTGTCCATGAACTTTGCCAACATCAGGGATTTTTTGCGAAACGCCTCACTGAAATCGTTCAATTTGATGAGCGTGATGACATTTTAATCATCGACAGAGTGGGGGAGTTGCGTCGATTTTACGGGGCCTCACAGGTCGCATACATTGGTGGAAGTCTTGTGCCCCATGGCGGTCAAAATCCATTGGAGCCCCTGGTGGCTGGGGTTCCAGTGATCTTTGGCCCGCACATGAACAACTTTAAAGAGATAAGAAAAAGCATTCTGGATGCCGAGGCTGGGATCGAAGTGAGTTCAGACACTCAATTAGCCAGACAATTGATCCGTTTGCTTGAAGAACCTGAAGCGGCAAAAGAGATGGGGAAGAGGGGAGAGTCCATGATTCGTCAGAATCAGGGTGCCGTTAACCGAATATACGAATTAACCGCTGCACTACTTGGATAGACAGCATCTTTCAATTTTGAATCTACAGAGCTTTAACGAGGCAATATGACCCTTTATTGTGGCATCGTCGGATTACCCAACGTGGGTAAGTCCACACTTTTCAATGCGCTGACCAAGGCAGCCATTGCTGCAGACAACTATCCCTTCTGCACCATCGATCCCAATGTGGGGGTTGTACCCGTTCCAGATCCTCGACTGGATGCTCTGGCGGAGATCGTAAAGCCTGAACGCATCCTTCCCACGACCATTGAATTCGTCGATATTGCGGGGCTTGTTGCCGGTGCATCAAAGGGGGAGGGACTTGGTAATCAATTCCTCGCTCATATTCGCGAAACCGATGCAATTGCTCATGTTGTGCGTTGCTTCGAAGATCCCGATGTCATTCATGTTGCAGGAAAAGTAGATCCCATCTCTGATATCGAAGTCATCAACACGGAACTCAATCTTGCTGACATGGGAACAGTTGATAAGGCCCTGCAGCGCGCACTCAAGGCTTCAAAATCCGGCAATAAGGATGAGCTCGCCAAAAAAAATC
>CAYQOJ010000028.1:0-3447 GCA_964419105.1 uncultured Methylococcus sp. | reverse complement strand
TATGAAAAGGTTTGGGCGCATCTGGACACCGGCCGTGCCGTTCGATCGATGGATCTTGAAAATGATGAGAGGGCGCTCCTCAGAGAGCTTCACCTATTGACCTCCAAACCCATGATGTTCATCGCGAATGTGCGAGAAGATGGATTTGAAAACAATGCCTTTCTTGATCGCGTGAGGGCCTATGCGGATGAGGAAAAGGCCTCTGTCGTCCCTGTCTGTGCGGCCTTTGAAGCGGAAATAGCACAGCTAGATGATGGCGATAAAGATGAGTTCCTCGCCGAAATTGGTATGGAAGAACCTGGATTGAATCGCGTCATTCGAGCAGCTTATAAGCTACTGAATCTCTCGACCTACTTTACTGCAGGTGTGAAAGAAGTGAGGGCCTGGACCATCCCCAATGGTGCAACCGCACCCCAGTCAGCCGGTGTGATCCATACCGACTTTGAAAGGGGCTTCATACGAGCGGAAGTCATTGCTTATGCAGATTACGTTCAATACAAAGGTGAACAAGGCGCCAAGGATGCCGGTAAATGGCGACTAGAAGGCAAGGAATACGTCATGCACGACGGTGATGTGGTTCACTTCAGATTCAACGTCTAAGTCGAGCTCAACGTAGCGTCTAAGCCCATGACACCATTCCGGAGTAAAGCCGGAATAGGCTTTCTGTTCATCACGTTGGTCATCTTGATCAA
Source organism: uncultured Methylococcus sp. (assembly GCA_964419105.1). Lineage (GTDB taxonomy): Bacteria > Pseudomonadota > Gammaproteobacteria > Methylococcales > Methylococcaceae > UBA6136. Next base: position 2,755 of record CAYQOJ010000028.1, on the reverse strand, counting down.
TGTGGCCGCCAGAGTTCCTACGACAGGTGGGGACTCGTACGGTACCTTGCTGGTTGCGGATTCGCTCGTTCGATTCGGAAGGTTCTCCCTTGAAAACTATCCAAGGGAGGTTCTCGACCGCTATGGTCCAAGAATCAGCCAAACCAATGGCCTTCCTTTTTATTATTTTCCCGTCGGTAGTTCAGTTCTGAGTGTCCCTTTGGTGGGATCTGCAAGGCTTTTGGGCGTTGATGTCATCGCACAAGATGCACTTTTGCAGAAGGTTATGGCATCGATCAGTTCTGGCTTGACGATGCTCTTGATGCTTTGTATCGGATTTCGATGGCGCAAGGACTGGGGGTCTTGGGTCGTTCCCGCAATATTCTGGTTTGGAACCGCGATATCCACTGCGACGGGGACGGCGATTGAGTCGCACAACTTTGCCATTGTTTTTGCCTTACTGGCGATAGATGGCGTTTTGAGAATGAATGACGACCGATCGGTGAAGATCTGGGGTGTCATTGGATTTTGCTTGTTCTGTGCCTATGTCACCCGGCCTACCTTTGCGATATTCGCACCTTTCCTGCTTATCTGGTTGTTCACGTTGTCGAGAACGATGGCAATTAAGGCAGGCCTGGTCCTTGCTGTCCTTTTGGGGAGCTTTGTTCTTTTCAGTCTGAAAGTCTACGGCCAACCATTGCCGGATTATTACCTTCCAAAACGCCTCACGGGTGGGGACACTGGCGTGGCGTTGCTAGGGAACCTACTCAGCCCCTCGCGTGGCTTGTTTGTCTTCTCCTCATTTATTGCGGTCGTCTGGCTCTTTCCACAGCAATCCGGAATCCAGAGGGGCAGGGGATGGCTTTGTGTAGCCATCATGTGGCCATTAACCCATTGGTTAGTCGTGTCGCGATTTCCGCATTGGTGGGGAGGGCATTCTTACGGGCCGCGTTTGATGATCGATTGCCTACCGGGTTTGATGCTAGTGACCCTATCACGCTGGCCGACTTTATCAACGGCAATGGCGGGTCAGGTGCGTTCCTCTATCTTGTTCATTTCTGTTGTTTTCAGCATATTTGCCAACTCCTGGCAGGGTATGTTTAATATTTATACTGCGCACTGGAGTAATGCACCAGATATTGATGATTATCCTAACTATATTTTTGATTGGAAATATCCAATTTTTATGGCAAATGAAAAAGGCCACAAGATTAGGGCTTTAGAGTTCAAGGAGAGGTATCACAGAAATGCATGGCCGAGAGAGAGGCCATAATGAATCAATACTGAATTAGATAATACATAATGATGTCTATCAGCTCTTCAAGCATGGTCACTGGCAAGCGTGCCGACATACAAATTCTTCGCGCCTATGCCGTCATGATAGTCGTTCTATATCATTCAGGCCTTGGATATTTATCGCAAGGATTCCTGGGTGTTGACGTTTTTTTCGTTATATCTGGATTCCTGATCACTGGGCATATCAGACGTGATATTAATGCGAAGGAGTTCTCAATCACGAGATTCTATGCGAGGCGAATGAAGCGGCTATTGCCTGCAGCATACGTAACCTTTGCTGCATCTTTGGTCTTAGCTCCAATGATCCTTAGCGGTACAGAGGGGCGCGACTTTTCCAGGCAGATCACGGGTGCTGTTGGTTTTTTTGCGAATTACATACTCAAAAACCAAACCGGTTATTTCGAAGGGGCTGCCGATTTAAAGCCATTACTCCACACCTGGTCCCTTTCAGTGGAAGAGCAGTTTTACTTCCTCATCCCGCCACTGCTCCTCCTTATTCCTTATCGATTCCATGGCGCATTGATCGGCGTGCTCACGAGTGCGAGCTATCTCGGTTGTTGGTATGCCAAGGCTAACCCTGAAACGATTTTTTATACCTTGCCTTACCGTACATGGGAGCTGGGGCTTGGGGCTCTAGCGACCTTCTATGCCGTGCCGCATCGATTCTCATCTAAGGGAAGAGGGCTTCTTTTGCTTTTCGCAATTGCCCTTCTCATCTTCATGCCAATGCTTAGCCAGTATCACGGAAGGAAAATAGTACTGATCACCGCAGCATGTACATCTACCTTTTTGATCATTGTTCTTGCAGCAAGGGTTGGGGTAAGTGGATTTATAGCGCGATCACTGGTTGGTGTCGGTGATATTTCATATTCGATCTACCTAGTCCACTGGCCTATATTTGCATTTTATAATAACCTGGTTATCGGGGAAATGGCTCATGATCGCGAGATTAGAATAATTCTGGTAATTCTATCTTTTATGTTGGCATTGGCTCTCAATAGGCTTATTGAAAATCGATTTATCAAGGCAAATCTCAGTAAAAAAGTTGTATTTATATCGGCTGTTTCTGGTGGCGCATTGCTTATTCTATCCGCCAGTATTTATACAAAAATAAATTCTAAGTCAGTTGAGAATGAAAGGTTCAGGGAGCGAAGCTCTGGATATAGTGACTATTGCGCGAGTATCGGACCGCTAGATGCGGCATCCTGTCGGAACGTTGATACGCCACAATACATCGTCTGGGGTGACTCCATGGCCATGCAATTGATTGATGGGCTAGTGTCCTCTCGAAGTTCAAACAGCGGGGTTCTGCAAGCGACGCGTCATGCCTGTGTTCCATTGCTCGGTGTTTCGGGCCTTGGCGATCTTGGTGATCCAGACTTTAAGTGGGCTAAGACGTGTCTTGAATTTAATGACGAAATCATTGCGTATCTAAAAAAAGCGCCAACAATTAAAACGGTTGTTTTGTCAGGTAACCTTA
>CAYQOJ010000027.1:0-22503 GCA_964419105.1 uncultured Methylococcus sp. | reverse complement strand
CTAACCGCATGAACCGAGTAGAGCAGAAGCTCGCAAGGTTTGAGTGGATCGAGAAAATCGCTTTTAGCGCTCTAGGCGCGGGGCTTGCCGGATTTATTGCCGCTCTATGGAGCGTAATTCGATGACTTGGCGTATGCCTTATAGCGAGAAGTTTCTTACTGCACACTATGGAGAAACCTCCGAATTTCGCCGGATAAGAGGCCTACAGCCTCATTCCGGAACTGATTGGGCTAGGCCTAGGGGAACTAGAATCCCTGCGATCGCTAACGGAACTATCCAGCTAATTGAGTTCTCTAAGGCCTTAGGTTGGGTAGTGGTGCAATCTGCCTTAGATAAGGCTGGTAAGGTCTGGTATTTAGGTTATTGCCACATGGACTCTAAGCCCGATCTAGAAGTAGGCCAAAAAATCAAGGCCGGTCAAACTATCGCTCAAATCGGCAATACCGGAGTTTCTTCCGCTCCCCACCTTCATGCAACCGCCTCCCGCAAACTTCGGGGAGTATTTGGGGCTACTAGGGATAAAGTCGATCTCTACAAGCTAATAAAAGAAAATGCCTAGCTGGAAGCACCGGAGAAGGCTTATTTACTTCTCTATGAGTCTCGCCGCCGGCATGATTATCTTCGGAGGAGCAACTTACCAATCTGATTCTTCGGTAAGTCGAGAGCTAATTATCGGAGGAGTTGCGCTAATCTCTTTAGTGCTGGGAGCTTATGTATCCTTTGCAACTTATGAAGATGTAAAACTATGGAAGGATAAAAATGTTCAAGATTGAGTTTTGGAGATATGCCGGAGAGCGCGCAATAAAGACAGTTGCTCAGGCCGCTATTGCTTTTCTAGGTTCTGGATCTATCGGCCTTTTTCTTATCGACTGGGCTGGCCTAGCCTCGGTATCTCTAGGCGCTGGCTTCCTTTCGATCCTTACCTCGGTAGCTTTCAAGAAAGACTAATGAATCCTAGGCAAGTAATTTATTCTTGCCCGCTAGATCATAGGCTTATCTTTATCCACCTAGTAGATAAGCGCGGAAAATTTAGCTCCGGATCTCCGGCGGCTTGCTGGTGCGGTAAGCCTTATACCCTAGCGCTCATTAGGGGAAGTACCTCCCCAGATGCCGTATCTTTGCCCTGATTCGACCGCATAGCGGAAGCACTCCTGAACAATAGGGCAACTACCGCACATTTTCTTGGCGATCGCTGTAGCGAGTCTCCGGCGGGTTTCATCGGTTATATCCTCCGGAAAGAAAAGCTCCGGAAAGCGCTCGCAATCGACCCCTCCGGCCTTATGAATAGCCTTTAGAAGCCTGTAATGCTTTTGATCGAAATGACCCACCGGAACAGCCTAGAATCAAAAATGTCGGAGGCAGGGGTAAAGATTAGGTATGTTCGATTTATACACACCAGAAAAGATAAACAACGCGAAACTACTAGGGGTATTCGAGGCTAATTCCGAGGAATGGCACGCCGCTAGAAAAGACTCTATAGGTGGAAGTGATATCTCCACAATCCTCGGATTAAATCCATTCGAAAGCCCATACGCGCTTTGGGCTAAGAAAAGCGGCAGAATCCCGCAAGAGATCCCCTCTAATTGGGCTATAAGGTTCGGTAAGGCTTTTGAGTATCCGATCCTTCAATTATGGCAAGAAGAGCATCCGGAGTACGAGATTTTCCTAACCGGAACTTATCAAGATGGCCTATTGCCTTTTAGGCATGCGAATCCCGATGCTCTTGCTAGGCATAGAGAAACCGGAGAATGGATCGTAATTGAAGTTAAAACTGGTCGGCAAACTTGGGAAGATTTACCTGCCGGTTATTACGCGCAGGTACAGCACTATCTAGATATCCTCGGATTGAAGAAAGCCGCTTTAGTTGCTGTTGCGGGTATGAGTTGGTATGACTTTTGGATTGACCGAGATGATTTTGAGATCGAGATAGCTAGGCAAAAAGCTACCGAGTTTATTCAATGTCTTTACGATGACCGAAAGCCGGATTGGGATGGCTCGGAATCTACTTATCACGCTGTTAGATACGAGCATCCGCTTATTCAGGATACCGAGGTAGAGATAGAAGGCCTAGAAAGGCTAAAGGTTTTACAGGCTGAGTTCGATGTAGCAGAATCGAGACTTAGACAATGTAAAAGCGAAGTCCTAAGCGCGATGGGTAACGCTAAATACGCTTATGGATTTATAGATGGAAAAAGAAAAAAGATAGCATCAAGACAAGCTAAGAGGGATGGTTTGCCCTACTTAGTAGTACATAAATGAAAGGATAAAAAATGAAGTTCGATCTAAGTAAGTATGCAACAGTAGAAGAAAGACTCCGCGCTTTTTGGTCCGATGAATTATCGGCAGATGCGAGGATTATTACGATAAATCACTCTAAGGATTCGGAGAACTTTATCATCGAGACCCGACTTTATCTAACTGCCGGAGATCAAGCTAACGATCTTCCTAAGGTAACTGGCTGGGCTTGTGAGAAAAATCTAGGAGCTTTTAGTCTAGAAAAAGCGGAGACCTCTAGCATCGGTAGATGCCTTGCTAATTGGCTATGGACTGGGCAGAAGAAGCTAGATGGAACTCCGAGGCCTTCTAGAGATGAGATGGAGAAGGTCGTTGCGATGGATTCTTATCTAGATGCTGCTGCTAGTCTTACCTCTATCGAAGAGCTAAGAGAGCTATATGCAAAAGCGAAAGCTAATAATGCGCCGAAGCAGATTCTGGAAGGCCTAAAAGCCTATGCTGACAGATTTGCGGCTAGCCAAAATAAAAGAGCTTGAAGAGGCTTACCTAATAGCTCGATTCAGGGGAAAAGAGAAAGAGGCTACATTTTGGAACAACGAGCTGATAGCGCTTTTACTAGAGGTGCTAAATGATTCAGGAGATCCAGAAGCAACTAGCGGAGCTAATCCAGGAGAACACTAGAGGCTCTAACGCGCTGTACGAGGCTGAGAGGGCCTTAGCCGAGGCTGAGTATGATTTAGACCTAGTAGAGTCGAAAGCCTTTCTAAAGGCCGCTGGAACTGTTGCCGATAGGCAATCTATCGCCAGGCTAGAATCCGCCGAAGCTAGGCTACAAAGAGATCTACGAAAAGCGGAGCTATCGAGGATTAGGCAGAAGATAAAAGCTATCGAAACCGCCTCGATGGTTCTCGCTACACAAGCGAAACTAATAGGCCAAGAGTCGAGGTTATGAACCGAAATAAAGCCCTAAAGCTAGCAGTAGAGGCGCATCCTTATTGCCCGCATTGTGGCGCTACCGATGGGCTACAGACCCATCATCGCCGGAATCGGGGTATGGGAAGTAGCAAACTTCTAGATCGCTTCGATAATTTTCTTAGAGTCTGCGCCGCGCTAAATTACGCTATGGAATCGGATAGCGCTGTAGCCTCCGAAGCAAGGGATATGGGCTGGAAACTCGGTCAATGGGATAGCTTTGACCATCCTTATTTTGATAAGGTGAGCGCTAGCTGGTGGATTCTTACCGAAGATGGAAGAAAGCTACCGGCAGATCCGCCGCAATATTTGATTTAGAGGGGTTATGAAAGTAGAAGAATTAGCAAGAAAGATGCGAGAGCGGGCTATCGCGATAGAGGCCAATGAGCCGCCTAAGAAAGATCCGCAAATCGACCGCAGGAGAGAAGAAAGAATCTCTAAGCTCTATTTCCACGCGGGGAGATGGGCCGGAGGAGCTAGGGATAAAACCGCAAAAGAGGCTTTTCAAAGAATAGCGCTAGGGGAAAATAATGCCATTAGTTAGAGGTCACCACGATTTTGACGATCATTTCACGCAAATTCCTAATAGCTGGGTTAGGGATAGCCGGCTTAGCCTAAAGGCTAGGGGCTTATTAGCGATGCTAATGAGTCACCGGCAGGGCTGGTCTCTAAGCATCCAGGGAATAGCCTCGGAGGGTAGAGAGGGTAAAGACTCGATCCGAGCCGCGATCCAAGAGCTAGAAAAGTTTGGTTATCTAGAGCGAGAGCAAATAAATGAAAATGGTCGATTCGGGGAAGCTGTTTGGACAACCTGCGATCCGGAGGATTTACCGATGGCGGAAAAACCGATGACGGAAAACCCGCCTGTAAAGAATAACAATATTAAAGAAGAACATATTAAGAACACTGGTAGCGATTTAGAAGCTAAGTTTGATGAGTTCTGGAATCTCTATCCGAGAAAGGTAGATAAAGCAAAGGCCTTTAGAGCTTTTAGAAGTGCGCTAAAGCGAGCTAAATTCGAGGATATCCTTGCCGGAGCTATTGCCTACCGAAATGATCCGAGCCGCAATCCGGACTTTACTAAATATCCCGCCTCTTGGCTAAATGCCGATAGCTGGGAAAATGCCGCAGCTGAGCCGGATACGACTTACCTCGATCGCAGAATCAAGGAAAAAGAGAGATCTATGGCCTACCTTCGAGAGATGGAAGAGATCGAAAAAAAGGCTGTTCCTCTAACAGAAGAGCTAAAGAAAAAGCTAGGCTGGTGAGGTGCAAAAACAATGTCCGAGGTGTGGAGTAGTTTGGGAGATATGTACAACTCGAAAACCTCCCGATCTATGCTCCGGCTGTCGGGCAAGGAAACAAACCAAAATCGGGGAATGTCTTATCTGGCAGGGAATGTATGCCGAGGATATGATTACTCCGATAAAGGAAGATGGAAGTCCGGTGCTAGTAGGAGAAGTTACCTGCGGGCATCAGGATTGTGTAAATCCTTCTCATAGAAAGGCTAAATAATGAAGGTAAAAACAGAACTAACAGTCTCTCGAATTATCGAGGGATACGGATTCGAAGGATACGAAACTAAGAAAACTCGTGATGGCGAGGAGTTCAAGGTTTATGCAACTGTCTGGACTAAGGAAAAGGTCTCGGTAGGCGATTCGGTAGAAGTTACCGGAGATCTATCGGCGAAGCTGGATAGTTATACCGGCAAGGATAATCAGCCTAAACAGAAAGTATCTCTAAATATCAATGACCCTGTAATCAAGAAGAGTGATCTACCCTTCTAGACTTAGAAGGTGATTGAGCTAGAGGTATTCGGCAGACCAACCCCGCAGGGATCTAAGCGGGTTATAAATGGTCGTATTATCGAAGCTCAGTCCGCTAACCTAAAAAAGTGGCGAGCGGCTATAGAAGATGCTTGTCAGCCTTATAGGGATAAAAATATCTACCTCGGACCAATTCGGTTAGAGGTAGATTTTTATTTGGAGCGGCCTAAGTCGGTTAGTCATGCCTCTAGACCCTTTCCGATAGTTCCGCCGGATCTGGATAAGCTCCTGCGCGGGGTAGGTGATGGGATAGGGCAATCAGGCCTTATTTGGGGAGATGACTCGCAAATTATTGAGATCTCAGGCCGGAAGTTCTACGCTGACGAGCGTGAAACCGGCGCAATCATAAGGATTTTCGCTTTATAACAATTAGGTAAAGACTCGCTTTTCCTGCTAGCGACTCACGCACCGGCAACCTAGCCTTGACCTAAGGCAAAAGAAAGGAAGCCGAAATGAAAGAAGTAGAGCAACTACTCAGAGAATACAAAGTCATTGACGAGCTTGTTGTTGAGGCAAGAATTGACGGGAGATTTGAAGCAGCCGATCAGGGAGAAAGAGCATTGAGCGTGATTAGGCGCAAGCTTTGGAATTTAGGCATCAACCAGAAAACAATTGACAGGCTGGTGACGGCATGAATCTCGACTGGTTACTACCGATCCCATTCTTTATTGCGGCAATAATGTCGCACCTTGGGGTTAATTTCACAGAAGAAAACTTCGATGGTTTCGAGGGAAAGGAAGAGTAATGAAAGAAACTTTAGTTAGCAAAAACCTACCGCTAGAAGATGCGCAAAAGGTTTATTGCACGCAAGCTCTTATCGAGCTTTTCAAAGGCCTACAAAAAGACGGATACTCCGGATTAGGCCTCGGTCTTATCGTGGATCTAGTAGTTAGGGATTGCCATGAAGTTTGATAGAGAAACTATAGATGTTGCACTCGACCAACTAGAGATGCTTTCCTTCAATAAAGGATTCGAGGCTTGTCTAGATGGTTTAGATGAGCTATCTAATCAAGCGCATAACAAAGGTAATACAGCGCTCGCCGAAGCTCTTAGATGGGCGGTAAAAGAATTGAACGGAGAAAACATTGAATAGACAAGCATGGAGAGAATTCAAATACTGGATTGCGGATCACTTCTTCGAATACGAATTAGATGAGGCCTTCCGGCATGGTATGAGCGAGGGAGCTAGTTACGCTACTCAATGGCTAAGTTTTCGAGTCGCTATAAATCAAGATCGTATCAAAATGACAAAGACGGAAAAAGCCGGATACGCAAAAGCTATGGAGGTTATCAAAGATGAGCGAAAAGAGATCGCACTTAGAACAGGAGCAAAAGTTGATGTCAATCGTTTTGTGGACTAAACCTAACTGTGTGCAATGTTCTCAGACAGCCAGGGAGTTCGATAAGCGCGGGATAAAATACAAAACTCGCAGACTAGATCGAAGCCCTAAGGCTATAGAGAGATTTATCGAGCTAGGTCTAACCGCCGCGCCGATAGTCGAGACCGATGATCGCCGCTGGTCTGGCTTCCGGTTAGAGCGGATAAAGAGCCTAGAGTTCCACCTAAAAAATGAGCGCTCTCATGGTCATAATGTGCCCCTAGAGCCTCTAAAGCAGGTAGCAGATGAGGTTGAAGATGAGTAAGCGAAACCCATTTGACTATAAACAAGACAAGCCAATTTATGAATGGCAAGTGAAGGTAACGCAAAGACAGAACGAGATTGACGAGTTACTTCATGAGCTTAGGTTGATAGGTACAGCAGAGGCTAATGATGTTGCGAACAGGTTAGAACTTATAAGAATAAAGCCAAAGGGCTGGCAACAAAAAAAATATGCGCAAGCCAGGCTTGCAATAATGGGTAAAGGTTACATGATTATTGGAAGAGTTGCTCGAAAAGCTAAAGAGGCTATAAATGATTGAATACCTCTTTATGTTTCAGATTCTGAACATTCTTCTAACTGCTCTATTACTAACGATTATCGGAAAGGATAAAAAATGATAAATAACTTCGAGGAGGCGCTAGACCATATTCTAAAAATGGTTTCAGCGACCGAGCCGAATAAGGATCTCGCGATTGGGGCTACCGCGACTATCGGCCGACTTATAGAGATCGGCAAAAAAGACTTAGCTCTAGATGTTCTCGCTACTTATAGACCGGAGGAAAAATGAGCCACGAAACAGATGCTAAATTCCATGAAGCTATCCATAATGCGATTATGGTAGCCTTCGAGGCAGGTAGAAAAGCCGAGAGAGAAAAGTTCTGGAAGGCTATAAACCTAAATAAGACATTCAACGAGATAGATGAGTTTATTTATATACCGGATCTAAAAGATGGTTTAGAGGAAGTAGAAAATGAGCGAGAAGCGCGGGTGTCCTGATTATGTACGAATCGGAATCCAACTTTTTAGAATCGTACAAAGCAACCCCAAAGATGACCCATTACTCACTGATTCAAGTTACGGATACACACAAGATGCCCGAAACATCATCGTCATTGACCGCGATCTATCCGAGAGTAAGAAAAGATCTGTTGTTTTTCACGAAATACTCCACGCTATCCGTTTTATTTTCGAGAATGAAAGGCCAAAGAAAGCGGATTATGAGGAGTGGGAACACTACTTCATTGGCCTTTGGGATAACACGATCCCGCTCGTATTACAAGAGAATCCAGAACTCACAGATTGGCTTTTAGAAAGAGATGAAATCCGAAAGAGTAGTTATTGACTTCAAACAGGCCGCCGCTCTACTTAGAGATAAAAACTTAGTTTGGTCGGCGGATCTCGATTCAATTAGAGAGGATCTAGCCGGATACCTAGAAGTAAAAGCTAACTTAGGTAGTGCTAACAATCCTCATCTTATAGCTGTAGTCCAGCGACTTATTTCCGAAGAGAATGACTTAAGCATATGAGCGATTTATTTCCTGAGGATCTATTTGCTACTTGGAATTTTCAAGACCATTTTACGGAGATAGCACTAACGCTAATTGAACACGGAGCGCATCTAGGAGCGCTAGCCGCAGTTCGGGAGGTTTTAGTCAAGCAGACTATTTTAGATAGGAAACTCCGCACCGATGAGCTAAAAGATTTACCGACACAGGTAAAGATTGAGATAAGAGCCGAAGCTGAGAAAGGGTATAAAAATGCTAGAGGATCTTGAACCGAAGAAAAATTACCGCTGTAAAGCTAAGACGATCTCCGATAATCTTCCGGAATCCGATAGAAAGATTTTCCTCGATGTCTTAGCCGATACTAATAAATGGTCGGATAAAGGCCTATCGGTAGCACTAGCCGAGAGAGGCGTAATGATCTCTAACGAAGCGATAGGAAGGCATCGCAAGCAGGCTTGCAGTTGCTATAGATAAATGTTAGAAGAACTTCAGCCCGCGCCAAAGCTATTAGCGCAACCTAACTTTAGACCAGCAATCGAGTTCGATGGCTTAGAGGGTAATGCGATAACTCCAGGGTATGCGCAAGAGCCGGAAAACTTTGATGAGTTTCTAAAAAGTGCCGGCATCGACCCGAATGAAATCGAAGTGATACCTCCGATTAGAACCTCTCGATGGCAACAAAGAGAGGGAGGAGATTGGCTAGTTTCTTATCGGTTTAGCTTTAGAAAAAAGAAAGCCGACCTAGATCTTCCTCTTCTAATGCGAGAAGCTAGAAAGTCTCTAAGTAAGAATAAGAGATCTAAAACCTTAGATAAGTCTCTTATTATTTGCCCCGCAGATTTGCAGGTAGGAAAGGTAGGAAGTAGAGGCGGCACTAAAGAGCTTATTACTAGGGTGCTTGCTAGTTACGATCTAATCGAGGAGCAGATAAAGGCAGGTAAATACGAAAGAATCTTTATCCTCGATCTAGGCGATATTATCGAATCGGTTTCTAATCAAGCTCAGTATGCGCAATTAGCTACTAACGATTTATCTCCGATGCAACAAGTCGATGTTGCGGCCTCTCTAATGCTAGAGCTTATAAAGCGAGCCTCGAAGTATGCGCCTATTACTTATGGATCGGTTGCTTCTAACCATTGTCAGAATCGCTTCAAAGGTCAGCAAGTAGGAAAACCAGGTCTAGATGATTGGGGAATCGTAATTTTGCAACAGCTTAGAAGAATTACTACTGAGCTAGATCTAGAAGTAGATTATCTAATCCCGCAACCGGAAGATGAGGGATTTGCTTTCCAGTACGGAGTAAATACAATCGGGGTAATTCATGGGCATCAAGCGAGCCGACCCGATGGACTTAAGAAATGGTGGCAGCAATCTACCTTTGGTAATCAATGGGTACAACCCTGCGATCTTCTTATTAGCGCTCACTTCCACCATCTTCGGGTTGAAGAGCTAGGGCAACGCTTCGATGGCAAAGGATCTAAGTTCTGGGTTCAATGTCCTACTAGCGACTCCGGTTCGGACTGGTATCGCCGAGTAGCCGGAGAGGATTCGACTACCGGCATACTTACCATCGAGTTAGCTAAAGATAGACCATTTGCGGGAGAGGTAAGAAAGCACTAATGCCAACCTATATGTTTATCTGCGATACCTGCGAGCAAAGAGAAACCATAAATGCAGGGATAGAAGAAAAGATAATAACTCCCTTTTGCCGTATCTGCGAGGAGATGATGCGCAGGGATTATGGCTTTATGTCTATCCGCTTTACCGGAAAGGGATTCTACTCAACCGACAAATGAACGGATCTAATACCTATAAAGAGCGTAACTCTATAAAGACAAACCAAGGAGAAGAGATCTTCCTTGCATGGTGTAAAGAACAGAACCTAGTCCGCAACCTTCCGGACTTTATAGTAACTAGCGAGAATAAAGCGACCCTAGTAAATGTAAAGGGATCTCTAAACTTCAAAGAATCCGAGTATCGGCTTATAGATAGCTTTATCGAAAATTTTGAGACAGGGGCATGCCTTCTCTACTATGCCTTTGCTTTGCCGAGTGGAATTTTATGGCGGCGGGCAAGTTCGGTAAAGACGGCATACGAGGAGGCTACCTTTGAGGGAGTCTGGCCGGATGGCAAGGTGTATCGTAAATTAGACCTATGCGGTTTCCTCGACCATGCTTAGACTGCCAGAAGCTTCATTCTGATGCCGGAGACTACTGCGCTCTTTGCCGTAGAGATCGAAACAGGAAAAAAGAACAAGATCCTGTAAGAATTGCTAGAAAGCGCCTCCTCTATAGCTCTAGCTATAAAGCAATAGCCAAGGTAATAAGGGAGAACGCAACTCATTGTCATTTATGTAAAAAACCTTTTACCGATAGGCGGGAGATAACCGCAGATCACCTAAAAGCCGGAGACCCTACCTCCCCACTCGCGCCAGCTCATAAGACCTGCAACTCTAGGCGGGGCAATAAGCCACTAACCGACTTATAAGAATCCTTCGAGGATTATCCGGTCTTAGATCCTCTCTTCTGCCGCGTAGATACAGCGATCTCCCCAGATACCCCAGGTATTTAGTAGGGGTAGGGCAAATCTTGAGCGATTGCGCCGAATCGTTACCCCGACCGAAGTAGGATGCGGATACCCGCGAAATTATCGGAAAATGAATAGAATAGATTTTAGAAAGGTAGGAGATGAAAATAGAACTAAAGAAAGTCGATGCGCTTTCTTCCGATCCTAAAAATGCCCGAAGCCATAGCGAGGCGAATCTAATAGCTATCGAATACTCCCTAAAGACTTTTGGGCAGAGAAAGCCGATAGTAATAGATAAGGCCGGAGTAGTAATCGCGGGTAACGGCACTCTCGAAGCGGCTAAGAGGCTTAGGTGGCAGGAGATAGCGACTGTGCAAGTTCCCGATGACTGGAACGATGAAATGATCTCGGCTTTCGCCATCGCCGATAACCGGACTGCGGAATTAGCGGAATGGGATCGAGAAGTTCTAGCTAACGCTCTAGAGGCTATAGACCTACCGGACTTCGAGGCGATTCTTTTCGACTATAAGGAAGAGATCCCAGACTTTACCCCAGTCGATGAAGCTCAGCCCGCGCTCGATGAGAGAGTAAAGCACGATTGCCCCCACTGCGGAAAACAGTTCGAGATGAAAAATGGAAAGCCAAGCAAGATTGTCTAATCTAAAGGTAGCTCCCTGTTCGCATGAGGCCGCAAAGTATGCGGTAGAAAACTGGCACTATTCTCGAATCCTTCCTACCGGAAAGATAGTAAAAATCGGAGTCTGGGAGAATGACCGATTTATCGGTTGTGTTCTCTTTTCGCGTGGAGCATCTCCACATCTAGGAACAGCGCTAAAACTAGATCAGACCGAGATCTGCGAATTGACCCGCGTGGCGCTAACAAAGCATGAAGCTCCGGTTTCTCAAATTCTTTCTCTAGCCCTAAAAGAGCTAAAGAAAAGCAACCCAGGCTTGCAAGTTGTAATTAGCTTCGCAGATCCGAAGGAAGGCCATAAGGGAGGAATCTATCAAGCTACAAACTGGATCTATACAGGGCAAAGCAATCCGGTTATTGAGTACTTTATTGGCGGTAGATGGAGGCACACTAGAGGCGCTTATCACGATCCAAGAAGGCCAACTGCGCAGAAGAGAGAAGCACCAGGAAAATTTAGATACCTCTATCCGCTAAATAAGAAAATGCAAAGAGAGCTTGCTAAGCTAAGCAGGCCATACCCCAATGCGGTCGAAGGCTTGAAGGTAAGCCACAGTAATTCCGTTACTGAGGAGCAGGTTCGATCCCTGCCGATCGCTCTATAAAAATGCCAGCAGGGAGACCATCGAAGCCGCTCGAACAGAAGCGCATGCTAGGCAATCCAGGTAAGCGAGCTTTACCTAAAGAGGGATCGCTACAGCTTCTACCGATGGCTAAAGATAAACCAGAACCTAGCCGGCCTCTAGGCAAGTATGGGCAAGATCTTTGGAATCGAGTCTGGGAGACAGGGATAAATTGGATCTCTCCGAATACCGATACCGAGCTTCTACTAATGACCTGCGAGCTAGTAGATGAGCGCTGGAATCTTCGCATAAAAGTTATGCAAACCGATGACTCTAGACTTAGGCGCGGGCTTCGGGAACTAGATCGCCTAATTGTAAGTAATCTAAGCCTTTTAGGCTTTACTCCTGCCGATAGAAGCAAGTTAGGAGTAGCCGAGGTAAAAGCTATGAGCAAATTAGAAGAGCTACAGAGAAGGAAGGCTGATCGTGTCGTGGCCCCCACAATGGCTGACCCCAGTTCCACAAAATCTAATTGACTCCGGTGAGGGAGAGTTAGTAATAGATTTTGCCGAAGCCTTTGGGATTATTACTAAAGACTCGGTAGCTGGTAAAGCAGGAGAGCCTCTAATCCTTAGAGAGTGGCAGAAAGAGCTAATCCGCCATATCTTTGCCGGTAACGATCTCGGATATAGACATGCAATTTCACTTTGTCTAATGCCGAGAAAAAATGGCAAATCCGCTCTTGGCTCTATCTTTGGCCTCTACTCTCTAATCCTTGGAGGAGGTGGTGGAGGCAACGAGGTCTATTCGGTAGCCGCAGAAAAAGAGCAAGCTCGAATTGTTTTTGCAGATGCAAAGCGTATGGTCGAGGCTTCCGCAGAACTTAGCGAGCTTACAAGACTTTACAGGGATGCTATAGAAGTTCCATCTACCGGTTCGGTCTATAGAGTTCTATCGGCAGAAGCATATTCAAAAGAAGGCTTGAACCCATCGGCAGTAATCTTTGACGAGCTCCACGCTCAACCGAACAGAGATCTCTTTGATGTTATGAGCCTTGCAATGGGAGCAAGAGGAAGGCTAGCAACTCTTATCGCCATTACCACCCCAGGAGTTAGAACCGATACAACCGGAAAAGACTCGATAGCTTTTACGCTTTACCAATATGGGCAAAGAATCGCTAGAGGCGAGATAGATGATCCGACTTTCTTTATGGCCTCTTGGGAAGCTCCTAATGAAGCAGATCATCGACTTCCGGAAACTTGGAAAATCTCTAACCCAGGTTACGGAGATATCTGTTCTGCTGAAGATTTTGAATCCGCAGTTAAGCGGACACCAGAACCCGAATTTAGAACTAAAAGATGCGGACAATGGGTATCTTCTGCGATTAGCTGGCTGCCAACTGGATCTTGGGAGGCCTGTAAGGGAGAAGTCAATCTAGAGGGTAAAGATTACATAATCGGATTTGATGGATCTTTCTCCGGTGACTCTACTGTTCTAGTAGGGGTAACTATCGAAGAGACTCCTCAAATCTTTATGATCCACGCATGGGAAAAAGACCCAAACATTCACGATGATACTTGGCGTGTAGATATCCTCGATGTAGAGAACAAGATCCGCGAATTTGTAAAGGCTAATCCGAATGTAAAAGAGATAGTTTGCGATCCCTATCGCTGGCAAAGATCCATGCAGGTATTAGCCGAAGAGGGGTATCCCATAGTTGAGTATCCGTCCACCAATGCGCGGCGTATGGTGCCGGCCTGTGCAAAATTCTTCGATGCCGTAGTTGAGGGCAGGGTAATACAAGACGGAGATGCTCTATTAGCAAGGCATCTTTCTAATGCAGTAGTAAAGACCGATAATCTAGGAGTGAGAATAGTGAAAGAGAATAGAGCTTCATCTCGAAGGATAGATGCGGCGGTATCTGCCGTAATTGCCTTCGATAGAGCCACCACAAGTAGAATAGAGCCAGAACAACTTACCCCAGGTGTCTATGTTTTCTAAGGTAGTTATAGCTTTGCAGGTAGCCGGATCTTTACTGGTTAGCTTAGGTTTGGGCCTAATCTTTGCACCCTTAGGAATTATCGCGCTAGGAGTTTTCGCAGTCCTATTTGGCTTAGCAATCGAGAGGCGAAATGCTTAACAATCTATTTGAGAAAAGAGCTGTTACCCCTAATAGTCTTTGGGGAGCTGGCCTCGATTTTGACCTACAGAATAATTCGGGAACTTTTATAAATGAAGAAAATGTTTATAAGCTCTCCGGAGTATCCTCGGCTATCTCGCTAATTGCAGGTACGATCTCTACCCTTCCAATGGAAGCATGGGTTAGGCGCGATGGTCAAAAGCTACTAATGAGGCCTAAGCCAGACTGGGTAAATAGACCCGATGTAACTTATGTAGATAGAACCCCATTTATCAGCGCAATTATCTCTAGCCTCATGCTGGACGGAAACGCTTTTATCAGAATCTTCCGCGATGAAGAAGGCTTACCAATAAATCTTATGGTTCTAAACCCAACAAAGATTACAGTAAAGCGCAATCGCTTAGGCCGCGTAATGTTCGAGTATGAGGAGGATAAGAAAACTTATACCTCGGATGACATTCTTCACATCGTTGAATCTGTAATGAGACCAGGACAAATTCGGGGAGTCTCTAGAGTCGAGGAAATGAAAGATGCCCTAGGTTTAGGCCTAGCGCTCGATGCCTATGCTCAAAGATTTTTTGGCCAGGGAACTTCTGGAAACTATGCTCTAGTAACCCCGCAATCTCTTACCGAAGAGCAAGCAAAGATGCTAGCTAAATCGGTAGATGCAAGGCATGGCGGTTGGAGAAAAGCGCACAAAACCTTGGTTCTGCACTCCGGACTAGACATAAAGGATATCGGAGTAGATCCAGAACAAACTCAGCTTTTAGATTCTCGCAGAATGTTTATCGAGGATCTCTGCCGTATCTGGAACATACCTAGCCACATGATGAACCTGCCCGGAACTAATACTTATTCATCGGTTGAGGCCACACAGATTGAATTTGTTACACATACCCTCAGGCCTTATGTGGCGATAATCGAAAATGCTCTCTCTACTTTGCTACAGGTCTATCCAAATGGCGCTGGGGCTTTTGTAGAGTTCAACATGAACAGCCTTCTAAGAGGAGATGTTCAGTCTCGATTCTCTGCTTATTCGCAGGGTATCCAAGCCGGAATCCTTACCGCTAACGATGCAAGAGTAGCCGAAGGTCTTTCCAAGATTGACGGCGGCGATGTTCTTAGAGTTCCCCTATCGAATGTAAATATCGATGCGGCCGATCTAGTGGCTACGGATAAAAGAGTTCTAATGGCTCAAAGGCTTATCGTTGCAGGTTTTGATCCGGCGGAGACTTTAGCCGCTATGGGCCTCCCTGCTATCGGACATACCGGAGTTCCAAGTGTTCAGCTACAGGGAGTAGCTCAAATAAACCCAACCGATCCTCAATCTGTCTATCCGGAGGGCTAAATGGGACTACTTGCAATCAATTACAGTATCGGAACAGTCGCAGCACTAATCGCGCCTGCCGACTCTAATCCTGTAAGCATCCACATTCACAACAACTCAGAACACGCAATCTATGTTGGTTCTGCTGATGTCACAACAACTACAGGTCTAAACATTCTCAAGCAACAGACAGAAGAGTTCTACCTAACTCCAGGTGACAGCCTTTATGCAATTTCAGATGGCGCAAGCAGAGATGTAAGAGTTTTGAGGTTGAGCAAGTGATAACACCGGGAAGATATAACATCACCGCTTACCAAGGTGCGACATACGACTTGAGTTTGACTTGGAGCATTGGCGGAACGGCAGTCAATTTGACTAATTACACCGCCGCGATGCAGGTAAGAGAATCAGCAGATGCCGGAACTGCAATCATTTCTTTGACTAATGGTTCAGGAATTACTCTTGGCGGAACTGCTGGAACAATCCTTGTAAACATTTCATCAAACACAATGGGCGCAGTTGTTGCCGGCCAGTATGTCTATGATCTAGAACTAAACTCAGGCTCGGCGGTGACTCGCTTAGTACAGGGCACATTTGACATTCAAGCTGAGGTAACTCGCTAGTGTCTCGCTCAGTTGTAGCAATTACAGAAACTAATACAACGCTTTCAGTTATTGAGAATAGCGTGGATGTTTCAGTTCTTGAAACTTCTACAACTATTACGCTGGGTAATTCTGGACCGCAAGGCCCGCAAGGTATTCAAGGAAACATTGGACCTGCTAATACTCTTGTTATTGGAACAGTTACAGCAAGCTCCCCAGGCGGCGATGCTTCGGCAACTATTACAGGAACAGCCCCTAATCAAACTTTGAATTTAGTTATCCCTAGAGGTATACAGGGAACGCAAGGTATTCAAGGAATTCAGGGTCAAACCGGAGCGACCGGAGCAACTGGCCCACAAGGCCCACAAGGTGAAAAGGGAGATAAAGGAGATACCGGAGCGACTGGTGCAACCGGAGCGACAGGAGCAACGGGAGCGCAAGGCCCACAAGGAGTAAAGGGAGACAAAGGTGACACAGGCGATCAAGGGCCACAGGGAATTCAAGGAGCTACTGGCGCAACAGGGCCACAGGGTGCAAAAGGTGACAAAGGTGACAAGGGAGATACCGGTGCAACTGGAGCTACCGGAGCAACTGGGCAAACTGGACCTACAGGCCCAGCGGGGCCGCAGGGAGAAACTGGACCAGCAGGGCCGCAGGGTATTCAGGGAGAAACTGGGGCTACTGGTCCTACTGGTGCTACTGGCCCCGCAGGCCCACAAGGCCCACAGGGAATACAGGGAGAGACTGGCCCGACTGGGGCAACAGGCCCACAAGGAGCTACTGGACCGCAAGGCCCATCGGGAGTAATAGCCGCTACTGCTCCGATTACCTATAACGCGGAAACTCAAACAGTAGCGATAGATACGACCGCAGGCGGTATAACTATAAATGGATCTCTAGTTTCACTTGGTGGAACTATTGTCGTAGAAGCGAGGCTGGCCTAAATGCCATATTTTATTTCGGATAAAAACCCAGATTGCAACGGCTGGGCAGTAGAAAAAGAAGATGGCGAAGTAATCGGCTGTCACTCGACCAAGATGGAAGCTATCGGTCAAATGGTCGCTGTCTCTATCGCTGAGAAGATCGAGCCAGGTGGAGAAAGAGCAAAACCTGAGGATCTAGAAGTAGGCGATTATGTATCTTGGAACTCCTCCGGAGGTAGAGCGAGAGGAGAGATAGTTCGCATCGAGCGCGATGGCTCTATAGATGTTCCGGATTCGAGCGTAACTATTACTGGAACTCCCGATGATCCCGCCGCTTTGATTCAGGTATATCAAAGAGTCGAAGGTGGCTGGGAAGATACCGAGGTATTTGTTGGGCATAAGTTCTCTACTCTTACCAAAATAAATCCATTACCTGAGCCGATGGACGAGCCAGATACCGAAGATGACGATGAAACTAGACAGGTAAATCTAAGCGCTCCCTCTTACATGCGAGCAAGTGCTAGAAGAGGTTTGCAGTGGTATTCCGAAGGATTGGGCGGAGATGGCCTAGTAGATAGAACTATTAGAGAAGCTCGACTAATGGCAGATGGTCAAGTTTCCGCAGATAAGTGGAAGAGAATCGCGGCTTGGATTGCAAGGCACTTAGTCGATCTAGATTCTCCAAATGCGAATCCTAGTTCTGAAAACTTCCCAAGCCCAGGAGTTGTTGCCATGGCTCTTTGGGGTGGTGGAACAACAAAAAGATCGGCACGCCGCGCACAAGCATATGCCGAGGGAGTTGTAGCTAGACTAGAAGCTGAGCAAGAGAGAGCGAACATGAAGCAAGAGCAAAGAAACTTCGAAGCCGATTTTGAGATTCGGCAAGAAGGCGATGGAATGACTTTTGTCGGCTATGCCGCAAGATTCAATTCGCCATCGGAAGATCTGGGCGGATTTGTAGAGACAATCGAGCCAGGCGCTTTTAGAAAAACCCTTAGAAACCGCAGCGATGTAAAGCTATTGGTAAATCACGATTCTGGAAGGGTTCTAGCATCTACTAGATCCGGAACTATGAAACTTTATGAAGATGAGCGAGGCCTAAAGGTAGAGGCTTCCCTACCCAATACAACCGATGGTCGCGATATGGCAGAGTTGCTTCGCAGAGGCGATCTTGGAAAAATGAGCTTTGGATTCTCGGTTATCAAGGATTCTTGGAACAACGAGATGACTCAAAGAACTCTAAAATCAGTAAGGCTATTTGAGGTAAGCATAGTGAGCTTCCCCGCATATCAGGAAACCGAAGCAATGGTTAGATCCTTAGATAAGGCCGCAAAGAGAGCGCAAGTCGATGCAGATCTTCTAGCCGATGCAGTTCTAAAGCTCGAAGAAGGAGCGGATCTAAGCGAGGATGAGGCCGGTCTAATAAAGACAGTTGTAGATTCTCTAGCTCCTAAGCCTTCTATCGAAGTATCCGAAGAGCAAGAAGCAAATCTCTTAGATCTAAAGCGTAAGCAACTCGACCTATTACTAAAGAGGAACTAATGGCAACGAAAGAGCAAATCAAAAAAGTAATTCTGGATCTTGCAGGCAATCCATCTGTAGGAGCTATCTATACCCTTAGTGATAAGTGGGCAGAAGCGATCTGGAAACTCGACAATGTAGATCTCGCTCCCAAAGTAGAGAGCGATGAAAATAGCGGCGCATCGGCGAGTGCCGCACTAAAGGAAACTCGCATAATCAAACCTACTCAAACGCGGTAGCCCCTGATCGCAGAGTAAGCGAGCATCCACCCCGCAGGGTCTTATCCTTTCTACCTGCGGGGTTTTCCTTTACATGCGTGGTATAAAATAAAACTATGGCTGAGCGTTAGCGCCGCCGGTTTAGAGTTCAGCGTTAGCGCGGCTCTAGTAAATAAAAAACAATTAGGAGATAGCCAAATGTCACAGTCTTTTATCAAGGCTCAGGCTGAGGCTCGTGCAAAGGCGTGGGAAGAAGCGAAGGCACTTCTTGACACAGCCGCAACCGAGAAGCGCGATCTAACTGCTGAGGAGCAGGTTAAGTTCGACCGCATTAACTCGGAGCTTGACGAGCGTGCAGCCGCTATCGAGACAATCCGCAAGGCAGAAGAGCGCGAGGCTAAGGCCGCCGCAGCTGCTAGCGGATTCGAGGTAGCAGAAGTATCAAAGTCCGACATGGACTATGTTCGCGCACTTGCAAAGGGAGAGATTCGTTCTCACTCTTTCGAGACTCGTGGAACACTAACCCCAACCAACTCATCTGGTGTTGTACCACAGAGCTTTGTGGCTCGTGTATATGACCTAGCTCGTGAAGTTGGTCCAATGCTGGATGTAGCAGAAATTTTCCAGACACAATCTGGCGAAGATCTCAAGATCCCAGTGCTTACCGCTTATGGAACTGCCGGTCTCGAAGCCCCAGGCGCAGAGATTGACGAGAGTGAGCCGACATTTTCCAGCATTACCCTACAGGCATACAAGTACGCATTTTTGGTGCCGGTGGCGCGTGAGCTAATCGAAGATGGAGGAGTTGATATCGCTGAGGTTCTAGCTCGTGCAGCTGGTAACTCAATCGGTGTCGCAGTAAATGCTGCACTTACCACCGACAACGGAAGCTCAAAGCCAAATGGACTTTTCAACGCGGCTGGAACCGGTGTATCCGGAACTATCGCTGGCGGTCTATTCACCGCAGACCAGCTCATCGATCTTGCATATTCGGTTGATGGTGCTGTTCGCAGATTGCCAGGAACTGGATTCATGATGTCTCCTTCCGCAATCCGCAACGCTCGCAAGCTGAAGGACAACGATGGACAGTACCTGTTCCAGCCTTCACTACAGGCAGGACAGCCAGACACACTTCTTGGCTTCCGCGTGTATGAAAACCCTGCGGTTGCCGCAGTAGGTTCAGCTGCCGCCAGCGTTGGCTTTGGATATTTGCCATCGTACAAAGTCCGCCTCGCAGGTGGTCTGCGTGTTGACAGATCCGATGACTTCAAGTTCGCAAATGACCTTGCAGTATTCAGATTCATGATCCGCGTAGATGGTGACCTTTCCCACCAGGAGCACTTCAAGGTGTTCAAGGGAAGCGCCGCCTAGTAATTAGGCAAAAAGTAGAGACCTCCGGCCAAAAACCGGAGGTCTTTGCTATTCTGTAAATAGAAAGGAAAAAATGAAAGCTGAGCAATTAGATCTAACAATCACAACCTTCTCAAATTCTCCATACCAACCAACCGGCTATGGAATGCAAATCGGGCAGGTAGTCGATAACTTAGCTAAGCATGGCGCTAATGTCGCGCATGTTTCTAATTATGGACTCGAAGGAAATAACTCGACCCATAAAACTCCTTATGGAGAGATCCCTCACTATGCGCGAGGATATGAGCCTATGAGCCAAGATGCTCTAGCAGTTGCGCATAAAATCCAAATGACAAAGCAAGACTGGAAAGACTACATACTTACTCTTTGCGATGTTTGGGTTCTAAAGCCTGAGATGTGGCCTTCCGAGGAGTTTCCAAACATTCTTAGCTGGGTTCCACTAGATCACATGTCTCTTCCTCCTGCGGTAAAAAGATGGCTAGAAAAAGATAATGTAACTCCGATTGCTATGTCTCCTTTTGGATTAGAGCAACTAAAAGAGAACAACATAGATGCGATCTATATACCTCATTCGGTAGATACAGTTTCGACTTTCAAGCCAACCGAAAAAATTGGAAAACAAAACGCTAGAGAATTTTTAGGATTAGAGGATAGTGATTTTCTAGTTGTAATGAACTCGGCAAATAAAGCAAATAAATCCATTCATCGCAAAGCCTTCGCCGAGGCGCTCATGGCCTTCTCGGTATTTAGACAAAAAGTTCCAAATGCTTATCTCTACATACATACAGAACCTAAGGGCATTTATGGAGGCTTCCACCTACCTCGATTAGCCGAAGCCTGTGGCCTAGATCTAAGCGCGGTTATCTTCCCCGATCCGGTGGATTATCGCTTAGGAGTAGATCCTAAGGATTTAGCCGGCTTCTATTCAGCGGCAGATGTAGCTTTACAGCTTTCACTAGGAGGCGGATTTGAGATCCCCATTATTGAGGCTCAGGCCTGTGGAACCAGGGTAATCGCTACCGATTGGACTGGGCCACGCGATCTAATCGCCGAAGATGGATTTAGAGTATCCGGACAGTTATCTTGGGATGAGGCTCAATTAGCTTGGTGGAAAACTCCGCACATACCTTCGATTATCCAGCAACTGGAAAATGCTTATGAAGTGACTAAGGCCGAGGGCAGATATTCCGAGACCTCTCGTAAATTTGCGCAACAGTTCGATAATGCTAAAGTTTGGAATCACTCTTGGCTACCATTCCTCCGAAGCCTCCTCTAATCTCTTTAGCTTTAGCGGTTTGGGGAACTGGCTACTCCGAGTGCCTACCTCAATGGTGGAAGGGAGTGAGATCCCTAGAGACAAAGCCCGATGAGATTATTATCGTTACTGATGAGCGCAATCTCTCGGCGGTAATGGCTAGCGTTGAGCGATGGGAAAAGGTCAGGGTAATAAAAGAAAACCTAAGCTCTTATGCGCAGTATTGGAATAAAGCAATCTCCCTATGCGGCGGTAAATGGATAGCTATCTGTAATGTCGATGATTACTTTTTACCTAAAGGCCTAAATTCAATACTAGAAGCAGAAAGGCTAGGTAAAAACCTAGTTTGCGATGCTATTCGGACTAAGGGCAAAGACGATGTTCAGCGGACTAATTGGATCCCAGATGAGCTAAACCATACTTTCTCATTAGGCGGTGCTAACCCCATGACCAAAGCACTCTGGCAAGCCGCTGGAGGCTTCCCTGAGGGCATAAGATTCGCCGATTGGGGTCTAGCCTTAGGTATGAGAAAAAGTGGCCTTGTACAGCCTTATGTGACTTCTGAGATAAGGATTATCTATGACCGAGGTTATGACCGAGTAACTCTTTCTGGGGCTTCTATATCTGCCGAGGAGAGAACCGAAGGATTAGCCGAGATTCGCAGACTAGCTAAGGCTCTTAGGTGAAAGTTCTAATCCTTGGAGCTGGAGGGATGCTTGGTAATCGCCTAGTAACCGAGTTATCCGAGTTCGATCTAATAGCCCCTAGCCGCAAAGACTATAGCGCTTTTGATCCCTTAGAAAAATTCGGCCTAAAACCGGAAGATATAGTTATAAATTGCATAGGAGCTATCCCGCAAAAAGATTACACTCCGCA
The DNA here is from genome assembly GCA_964419105.1 of uncultured Methylococcus sp. Taxonomy (GTDB): domain Bacteria; phylum Pseudomonadota; class Gammaproteobacteria; order Methylococcales; family Methylococcaceae; genus UBA6136. The sequence goes on along the minus strand of CAYQOJ010000027.1, from coordinate 569 downwards.
GGAGATGTATCGACTAAATCGAGACTTTCCGAATTTTCTAAAAACCTATAACAAATTTTTCTTTATACAAATAGCAACAGATTGTGTCTATTCCGGTAAGCGGGGTTTTTATAAAGAATCCTCTAGCAAAGATGCCATAGATCCCTATGGAGCTTCTAAATCTGCCGGAGAAGTTCGTGAGAAAAACTGGCTACACCTTAGAACTTCGATTATTGGGTCGGAGATAGCCGGCAAAAGAAGCCTTTTTGAATGGATAAAGAATCAGCCCGAAAATGCCACTATTTTTGGATACGCAAATCATTTTTGGAATGGAATCACTACCGATGCCTTTGGGCAGATAGTTGCCGGCATACTTCGAGAGAATTACTTTATAACCGGTACACAGCACATAATTCCAAGGGATTCGGTAACTAAATTACAGCTAGTAAGGATGATTGCGAATCGCCTAGGTAGGAAAGATTTGCTAATAATCCCTAAACTGGTCGAGAAGGTCGATAGGCGATTAGATACCTTTACCCCGAATGTAAATAGGTTACTTTGGGATCAAGCCGGATACATAGAGCCGCCTA
>CAYQOJ010000026.1:11073-22722 GCA_964419105.1 uncultured Methylococcus sp. | reverse complement strand
GAGCGGTTGACCCAGATTTTGACGGACGTCAACGCCATCATTGGGGCTCAGATCCTCAATATTGCGCGTCAAGATTACGAGCCTCAGGGCGCCAGCGTCACGATGCTGATTTCAGAGGGCGATGATGCTCCGATTCATGTCGGAAACGTAGAAGAGCCGGGCCCCATCCCGGATTCTGTCGTCGCCCATCTCAATAAAAGTCATATCACGGTTCATACCTATCCTGAAAGTCACCCGCACGGGGGCATCAGTACGTTTCGCGCGGATATCGATGTTTCGACCTGTGGTCGGATTTCACCGCTCAAGGCCTTGAACTACCTGATTCACAGTTTTGATTCTGACATCGTGATCATGGACTACCGTGTTCGGGGCTTCACCCGAGACATCAGTGGTCAGAAGCATTTCATCGACCATGAAATCACGTCGATCCAGAACTATATCTCGGACGTGACGGCTGAGCGGTACCAGATGATCGACGTGAACGTCTATCAGGAAAACATCTTTCACACCAAGATGATCCTGAAGGACTTCCAGTTGGATAACTATCTCTTTGAGACGGATAAAGACGCGCTCTCGGATGATGAGCGCAAGGCTATTCAGCGCCAGCTCAAACATGAAATGGCCGAGATTTTCTACGGCCGAAATTACAAGCTGCGTCGCTGAGGTGAATCGCTTTTTGTGAACGAGTGAGGGCTGCCAAGACGCAGCCCTCATTCGTTCTGGCTATTGGTAACCTCTTGGGTTGTCTGATTGCCAGCGCCAGACGTCTTCACACATCGCTCGAATCCCTCGGCGGGCCTCCCAGCCAAGAACTTGCTTCGCCAGCGAGGGATCGGCATAACAACAGGCCACATCGCCGGCCCGGCGTGCATGGATTTCAGTTGGAATGGCCTGACCTGTGGCTTCTTCGAAGGCTTTGGCCATATCCAGGACGCTGTAAGGTGAGCCGGTCCCCAGATTGACGGTGAAGCTTATGTTTTTTTCCAGCTGCTGAAGGGCGAGAAGGTGGCCTTCGGCAAGATCCACCACGTGAATGTAGTCCCGCATTCCGGTGCCATCAGGCGTTGGATAGTCGTTGCCGAAGACCCGCAGCGCATCCCTACGGCCTGTTGCGACTTGGGCGATGAAGGGCATCAGGTTATTGGGGATGCCCTGAGGATCCTCACCAATGCGGCCGCTTGCGTGAGCGCCGACCGGATTGAAATACCGAAGGATGGCAACGCTCCAGCGATCGTCAGACCGAAGGATGTCTTCCAACATTTCTTCGATCATCAGCTTGGTTCGACCATACGGGTTGGTTGCTGACCGTGGATGATCCTCGGTGAGTGGTAATTTCTGAGGTTCACCGTACACGGTTGCCGAGGAACTGAAGACCAGTCTGCGCACCCCGACTTTGTCCATGGCCTCAAGAAGCGCAATCATGCCCTCCACATTGTTCTGAAAGTAGAGCAGGGGCTTTTCAACCGATTCACCCACCGCCTTAAGACCTGCAAAATGCAGCACGGCCTGGCAGTCATGGTCCATCAGGGTGCGCTGCACGAGGTCGCGGTCGCGAACATCCCCTTGGATCAAAGTCACAGGCTTCCCCGTGATCTCGCCGATGCGCCGCAAGGACTCAGGATGCGAATTCGACAGATTGTCGAGGACAACCACATCATAGCCAGCTTCCAGGAGCTGCAAGCTGGTGTGAGAGCCAATGTAGCCGGCCCCGCCGGTAACAAGAACGGGATATTTTTGCGACATATCGGTTGCCTTGAGCGTCTGGTGTCTTGTTGGATCAGGTTTTACGACGGGCCAGGCCTATCCCATCGGCCACGGCGATGAGCGAAAAATCAATTCTGGGGTCTTGCTGAAGCGCCTGAGTCATCCCCCTTAGCGCCTCGGTGTCAGGGTCAACGATCAACGGATCGGCCACTTTTCCGGACCAGAGAAGGTTGTCGATGAGGATCAGACCACCAGGTCGGACAAGGCGAAGTGCCGCATCATAGTAATGGGGATAATTGACCTTGTCCGCATCGATGAAGACAAAGTCGAAAGTTTCGGGTCCCTCCGCTTCATTCAGCAAGGTTTCCAGAGATTCTATGGCGGGCCCGATGCGTAGTTCGATCCGATCCCGAAGGCCTGCAGACTGCCAATGGCGCGCTGCGACAGCAGTGTAGGTTTCGCTGATGTCGAGGGCGATCATCCGACTCGTGGTGGGGAGGTTTTCCATTACGGCGAGCGCGCTGTAACCCGTAAAAACGCCAATCTCAAGCAGTTTCTGGGCCCCGATCAGCTGGGCAAGGAATGCCATGAATTGGCCTTGCTCTGGGGTGATCTGCATGAGGGCTTCGGGAAGCTTTGACGTTTCAGCGCGAAGCGCTTTTAGCGCTGGCGACTCCCGTTGCCCGAAATCCTCAAGGTAACGACTCACTCGTTCATCGATGAGCAGCGCCTTATGTGCCATGGTCTGGTGTTTCAGGCGGTCGATTTCTGACCGGCCTGAACTTGCCGCCAGAGCAGTGTCACTGGATGCATGACTTCAACCTCCAGACCGATCTCTCGAAGTCCGGCGCGAAGGTGCGCGGAACAACCGGGGTTCGACGACAGGAGAACGCTGGGTTTTTCAGCAACCAGTTTGTCGAGAATCTCCTGCCGATAGCCCTGAGCTTCGTCAGGGTGGCTCAGCATGAAACTGCCAGCGGCGCCGCAGCAGCGGATGCTGTTGGGAAGAGGCCTGAGCTTGAGTCCAGGAATTTTGTTCAGGAGTTTCAAAGGCTCATCTGCCGCCTTGAGGACGTTTCGAAGGCTGCAGGGACTTTGAAGGATTGCCGAGATTTCCAAAGGGGCAATGGTGAGGGATTCTGGCCAATTCAGTCGCGCAAGGTAGCTACTGATATCAGAATGGCGGGCACCAATATGGCCCTGATCCTCATTGTAATCCTTCAGCATGGCACCACAGCCACTGGCGCAGCTGATCACGGGCATCGTGCGAGGCCCTTCAAAGGCTAGCCCGTTGCGCTGCATCAATTCCAGAGCATCACGCTTGCTGCCAGCATGGAGATCGAGAGCGCCACAACAGCCTTGCGACTCCGGAATCTCCACGGCAATGCCTAGGGCGTTCAAAAGACGGACGGCAGAATCCAGGGTTTCGGCATCGAGGAGTGTTCCAGTACAGCCGAGGAAGAGTTGCACTTCGCCTTCGAGATTCTTTGTGGTTTGGGGGTATCTGCCAGGCTTGATAGTGCGAAGACCCGCAGGGGTCTCCGGCAATCCTCCGGTCAGTGCCCCGAGGCCTACCTGTCGCGCGATGCTTTGCCCGACGGATGAGCGGGCGAGGCGACTCATTCCTGCTTGAATGAAGCGGGGCTGCTCTGCCTTGAGAAAACGAACCACCATGGTGTTGATCTGGCTGCTTTCTTGGGGTCTCCCTGGAAGCGTCTCGTGGAGATGAGCCCGAAAGTCATCCACGATTCGCCCATAGGGCACATTGGCTGGGCAAGCGGCTTCACAAGAGCGGCAGAGTAGACAGTGATCGACATGGTTTGTGAGCTTGGGTGTCAGCTCTAACGCCCCCTGCGCCCAACCTTGGATCAGGGAGAGTCGGCCCCGAGGGGATTCGTTCTCATCCGATGACTTGAGGTAGGTGGGGCAGTGGGGGAGGCACAATCCACACTTCACACAGACGTCCGTGCTTGCTGCGAGGTCGGGATCCCGTATTGTGGATGTGCTCTCCTCGGACATGGCCGGGCGCCGCTCTTTAGTGCCTGAAGTGACGCATACCCGTGAAGACCATGGCCATGCCATGCTCATCAGCGGCTGCAATAACCTCGGCATCACGAACCGAGCCACCGGGCTGAATCAGGGCCGTGACGCCTGCTTCAGCGGCCGAATCGACCCCATCGCGGAAGGGGAAGAAGGCGTCGGAGGCGACAACGGAACCTTGTACCCTCAGGTTTGCATCCTGGGCCTTGATTGCCGCAATGCGCGCCGAATAGACCCGGCTCATCTGCCCTGCCCCTACGCCGATGGTTCTTCCATCCTTGGCGTACACAATGGCGTTTGATTTCACGAACTTTGCCACTTTCCAGGCGAACAGAAGATCATCCAGTTCACTGGAAGATGGCGCTCTTTGGGTGACGACCTTGAGTTCATTACGGGAGATTCTCCCCTGATCGGCATCTTGCAGGAGTAAACCACCGCCGACTCGCTTGAAATCAAGGGCGTGGGGCGCGGTGAGGTCCCACTCCCCGGTCTCAAGGACACGGACATTTGGTTTGCCCGCCAGAAGTGTCTTCGCCTGGAGGCTGATGGACGGTGCCAGAATGACTTCGACGAACTGCCGATCAATGATGGCCTTGGCTGTTTGTGGATCAAGCTCACGATTGAAGGCGATGATTCCGCCAAAAGCAGAGGTCGGATCGGTGCCGTAGGCTTGATCGTAGGCTGAAAGGAGGTCCTGGCCGACGGCAACACCACAAGGGTTTGCATGCTTGACGATGACACAAGCAGGCTCCCCATCGAAGCTTTTGACGCATTCCAAGGCGGCGTCAGCATCGGCAATGTTGTTGTAGGAGAGTTCCTTGCCCTGAACCTGTACCGCAGCAGCAATCGATCCTTTGGGGGGTGTCGAGTCACGGTAGAACGCGGCGCGCTGATGGGGGTTCTCGCCGTAGCGCATGTCCTGCGCATATTGAAGGGTCAGAATCAGAGGGTTAGGGAAGAGGGGTCCATCTGAAGCTTTGTCGAGGTAGTCGGCAATGAGCGCATCATAACGGGCGGTATGTCGATAGCACTTGGCGGCAAGCCGCAGGCGGGTTGCCGAACTTAAACTCCCATTTTGAGCAGTCATCTCCTCAAGAATCCCCGAATAATCGGACGGGTCAACGACAACGCCAACGGCATCGTGATTCTTGGCTGCCGCTCTCAGCATGGCGGGACCGCCAATATCGATATTTTCAACAGCATCTTCAAAGCTGCAGTCGGGCTTTGCGATCGTGGCTTCGAATGGGTAAAGGTTCACGATCACCAGATCAATGGCTGAGATGCCATGTTCTGCCATGACGCCCTCGTCTTGGCCTCTGCGGCCCAGAATGCCACCGTGAATCTTGGGGTGCAGGGTCTTGATCCGCCCCCCCATGATTTCTGGAAAACCGGTGTGCTGGGAGACTTCCTTGGCCGGATGACCATGGTCAAGAAGGTAGCGGTACGTGCCGCCAGATGAAAGGATCTCGACGCCATGTTGAGTCAGGCCTTCAGCCAGCTCAAGAAGTCCGGATTTGTCGGAAACACTGATGAGGGCGCGCGTAATACGCTGAGGGGTGGACATGGTGGAGTCTCTCTTACTCAATCCGGTAAATCTGCATTTTCTTACGCAGGGTGCTTCGGCTCAGCCCTAAGATTTGAGCGGCCTTGGTCTGATTATGTTCACAATGCTCGAGAACGGTTTCGATTAGGGGTTGTTCCACTTCGCTCAGCACCAATTCGTAAAGGTTGCTAGCACCGTGGCCGTCCAGGCGGGCGAAATAGGCGCGCAGTGCATCGCGCACATGGCTGCTGAGGACGGAATTTCCCTCATTTGGGGGGGTGGGGTCAGGCGAAATCTGGGTCACGGACGACATGTGATGAGGTGCTGTTGGAAGAGTTCGCTGATCAGACGCATCTGCCCTTGTGCCGAGACTTGTTGATTGAAAGCTGAGCGCGCTTCCAAAGGGCCCTCCAGGTGATCGAAATACCAGCCGATGTGCTTTCGGGCAATTCGAGTGCCCTGGTGTTCGCCATAGAACGCATGAAGCGCAACCAGATGTTCCAGCATCAGGGCCTCAACCTCCGATTCGTCGAGCTTCAGATGTGATGGATTACCCTCGTGATACCGGATCATGGACGTAAATAGCCACGGTTGACCCAGTGCCGCTCGCCCGACCATCACCGCATCAGCCCCCGTCTCCTCCAGAACTTGAAGGGCCTTTTCGGGGCGCGTGATATCGCCATTGGCGATGACGGGAATGCGGATCGAGCGCTTGACCTCTGCGATTGTACGGTATTCGGCGGACCCCGAAAACCCGCAAGTGCGTGTGCGTCCGTGGATGGTAAGGGCCTGAATTCCGGCATCCTCTGCAATTTGTCCGATGCGGACGGCATTGCGGTTTTCTGGATCCCAGCCGGTTCTGATCTTGAGCGTTACCGGGACATCCACTGATTGAACGACAGCGTCCAGTATGCGGCGAACCAGATCCTCATCTCTCAGGAGAGCGGAACCGGCCGCTTTGCGACAGACTTTCTTGGCGGGGCAACCCATGTTGATATCGATCAGGTCGGCGCCTCTTGCAACATTAAGGCGCGCTGCCTCGGCCATGTCCTGAGGTTCATTGCCCAGAATCTGGACGGCTCGAATCCCGGTTTCGTTGCCATGGTCGGTCCGCATCAGGGTTTTGCGGTCATTTTTGAGTAGCGGATTTGCCGAAACCATCTCGCTAACCGCCATGGCGGCACCAAACCTTCGGCAGAGGTTTCGGAAAGGCCGATCCGTGACACCTGCCATGGGGGCGATGATGAACGGGTTGCTAAGAGAGAGTAGACCAATTTGAAGCTCAAAAAGAGTACGTTAAAAGGTCTGATATGGAAAACTCATGGGCGGCTGACTCTTTCGATTGCAGAGAGAACATCTTTTGGTTCAAGGCGCCGCATACAGGTAAAAAGGCCATTGCAGACGGGTTTTCGATGGCAAGGTGAGCAGGCTTCCTTGACATAGAGAATCTCAGCCACAGCCGAGGGACTCTCCCAATAGGGAAGGGTTGATCCGAAAAGAGCAATTGTCGGGGTTCCGAGTGCCTTACCCAGATGAGTCAGGCCAGTGTCCACTCCAATCAGGACATGAGCCGCCTGAATCAGGGCGGCTGATTCAAGCAGGGATGTCTTGCCGGCGAAGGAGATGGCGTCAGGGTTTGCGGCGCTGACGAGTTGCTCTGCGGTTTCAATGTCACTAGGTCCTCCCAGAATCAGGCAGCGATAACCCAATGACCGGGCCCCTCGAATCAGTTCAATCCATCGCTCATCGAACCAGTGTTTTTGAGGGCGTGTGGTGAAGGGGGCTAAAAGGGCCACCTTCGTATCGCCGAATGTACTTTGGATCCTTAATTGGGCTTTCTGCTTCAGGGAATCGGGGATCCCGATATCGGGTATGAAGTCCGAGTCCTTGGCCCCAAGGCTCACGGCTAATGCGCGGTATTCCTTGCCCATCCGGGGATCTGTCGTATTGCGGGCTAAACACTCGGTCATGAGCCACTGGCTTCCTTCTTTCGAGCCGAGGCCAATTCGGCGGGGCGCACCCGAGGCAAAGGACCAAATCCCACTTTTCAGGAGTCCCTGTAGATCTATGGTGAGATCAAAGGATTGCTGTCTCAACATTTTTGCGAAGGCCCACATCTCCTTGAGTGCCTTTCCCCGCTGACCATTTCGAGCCATGGCCTTCCAGTTTTGACGAGGAAGTTCGATGACTTCATCCAGTCGCGTGTTCGCCCGGAGTAATTCGGAGGGGCCTTTCTCTGCGAGCCATGCAATATGTGCCTCGGGCCAAAGGGTACGAAGGGCAGGGATCAGGCCTGAGGCCATCACGATATCGCCGATAGCGCTCAGGCGGACAATCAGCACGCGTTGAGGGATGAATGTGTTCATGAATGGGAATGGCAGGTCAACCCTGAATGATACGGCAGCACAGGAAGGGATGAAATTGTTATCAACGACGCTTGATTGGGTCCCATATGGCCCCAATATCAATCCCATCTTCTTCTCAGATTAAAGGTTTTTATCATGCGAATGGACAAACTGACGGGAAAATTCCAGTCTGCTCTTGCAGATGCCCAAAGCCTTGCGCTGGGTCGTGATCAGCAATTCATTGAGCCGGTCCACGTCATGGTGGCGTTAATCGATCAAGACGGCGGCACCGTTCGCCCATTGCTCACCCAATGCGGAATCAATGTGGCTGAACTGAGGACGCTTCTGGGGCAACAGCTCGAGCGCCTCCCTCGGGTTGAGGGTGTTGGTGGCGACATTCAGATTTCAGGTGAGCTGCTCAAACTTTTGAATCTGACCGACAAGTTGTCTCAGAAGCGGGGTGATCAGTTCATCACGAGTGAGGTTTTTGTTCAGGCCGCTCTTGAGGAGCGGGGCGAGTTGAGTAACACCCTCAAAAAAGCAGGGCTGGTCCCAGCCAAGCTTTTGGAGGTGATTGATCGGATTCGAGGCGGGCAGAAAGTCGATGACCCCAATGTTGAGGAGCAGCGGGGGGCGCTCCAGAAATACACCATTGATCTCACGGCCCGGGCCGAAGACGGCAAGCTTGATCCTGTAATTGGTCGGGATGATGAGATTCGTCGCACCGTTCAGGTTCTCCAGCGAAGGACGAAGAACAATCCGGTGCTGATCGGTGAGCCGGGTGTTGGTAAGACAGCCATTGTTGAGGGACTTGCGCTCCGTATCATCAATGGTGAGGTCCCCGAGGGCGTGAAGGGTAAGCGACTTCTGGCTTTGGATATGGCCGCTCTGATTGCAGGCACCAAGTTTCGCGGAGAGTTTGAGGAACGCATGAAGGCGTTGCTGAATGACATTTCCAAACAGGAAGGTCAGGTTATCCTTTTTATTGATGAACTCCATACGATGGTTGGTGCGGGCAAGGCCGACGGCGCTATGGATGCCGGGAACATGCTCAAGCCTGCACTTGCTAGAGGGGAGCTCCATTGCATTGGTGCCACCACCCTGGATGAGTATCGACAGTACATTGAAAAGGATGCCGCACTGGAGCGGCGCTTTCAGAAAGTTCTGGTCGATGAGCCAAGTGTTGAGGACACGATTGCTATCCTTCGTGGGCTCAAAGAGAAGTATGAGGTGCATCATGGCATCACCATCACCGATCCCGCAATTGTTGCAGCGGCAACCCTCTCGCACCGTTACATTACCGATAGAAACCTTCCGGACAAGGCAATTGATCTTGTGGACGAGGCCAGCAGCCGGATTCGGATGGAAATCGATTCCAAGCCGGAGTCGATGGATCGGTTGGAACGACGCCTGATCCAGTTCAAGATCGAAAGGGAAGCCCTCAAAAAGGAGACAGATGAAGCTTCGCGGCGCCGTCTTTCTGAGCTTCAGGAGCGGATTTCCGAGATGGAAAGGGAATATGCCGAGCTTGAGGAGGTCTGGAAGGCCGAAAAGGCGGCGCTCCAGGGGAATGCCGCGATCAAGGAAAAGTTGGACAAGGCGCGTCTTGATCTGGAGGCCGCTCGTCGGGCCGGGGATTACACCAAGATGGGTGAGCTTCAGTACGGTTTGATTCCTGAGCTACAAAAACAGCTGGATGCGGCTGAGGCCATGGAGAGCGTTGAGGCGACCTTGGTTCGGAACAAAGTGACCGACGAGGAAATCGCTGAAGTGGTTTCCAAGTGGACCGGTATTCCCGTCTCCAAAATGCTGGAAGGGGAGAGGGAGAAGCTCTTGGCCATGGAATCTGAACTCGGTCGCCGAGTGGTCGGGCAGGCTGAGGCGATCAAGGCGGTCTCAGATGCCATCCGTCGTTCGCGTGCAGGGCTTTCTGATCCAAGGCGTCCGAATGGCTCGTTTCTGTTTCTCGGTCCAACCGGCGTCGGCAAAACGGAGCTTTGTAAGGCATTAGCGGAATTCCTCTTTGATACCGAAGAGGCCATGGTCCGAATTGATATGTCGGAGTTCATGGAAAAGCATTCCGTAGCCCGCTTGATTGGAGCGCCGCCGGGATACGTCGGATATGAGGAAGGTGGATACCTAACGGAGACGGTTCGCCGCAGGCCATATGCTGTCATTCTTTTGGATGAAGTAGAGAAGGCACATCCTGATGTCTTCAATATCCTTCTTCAGGTTTTGGATGATGGGCGTCTGACGGATGGGCATGGTCGTACGGTGGACTTCCGCAACACGGTCATCGTGATGACCTCTAACCTTGGTTCTGATCGGATTCAGGAATTGGCCGGAGAGGAAAATTACTTCGAGATGAAGTCGGCGGTGATGGAGGTGGTCAGCCACCACTTCAGGCCTGAATTCATCAACCGAATTGATGAAGTCGTTGTTTTCCACCCGCTGATTCGCGAGCAGATTCGTGCCATCTGCCGAATCCAGATTCAGAATCTGGAGCAGCGACTCAAGGAACGAGATATCACGCTCAAGGTCAGTGATGCGGCTCTCGATTATCTGGGGGAAGCCGGCTTTGATCCGGTCTACGGTGCAAGGCCCTTGAAGCGAGCGATCCAGCAGGATCTTGAAAATACGCTGGCGCAGGATATTTTGGCCGGGAAGGTCGGGTCTGGCGATGTGGTCGTGGCCGATGTCAGCGAGGATCAAATTGTCCTGAAGACCTGAGAGAACCCGGCAACGCCCTGTGGTGTTTGATACGCCATGGGGCGTTTTTTCTGGTTCTAAGGCTCTATCCTTTGCCAGTCGCTGAAACAGGCTGCCTGGCCTCGGGCTGTTCCGGATGAGTCCAAGAGATTCCAGACCTGAGCTGCTCGAATTTCAAACCGACCCTGCCTCCCAATCCGGATGCCCTGATAACCATCAGAGTATCCTCTTTGATTCACCGCATCTAAGAGTTTCTGGCGCGCTGCTCGGTTCGGAGCTTCGGCTGAAAATCGAGAGGGGAGTGTGATCCACTCTTCCCATGAGTAACCGAATGCTTCAAGGGCCATACGGTTGGCATAGTTGAAAATAGGGTCTACCTCTGTGCCATGGGAGACAAGGGCAAAAGGGGCTCTATAGACCGTCTCTCCCAGCGTATCGGCCTCCGGAAGGGGAAAGATAATGAGATCCTCTCCGGTCCAGTGACGATAGCTGTCTAGAATGAGTTGGACTTGGTCTTGATGAAATTGATTGCTGGGGCCCGGGGCTTCGGTCTTCACGCGATGGAACCGTCCTAGAAGTAATGTGTGATTATATCGACCGGCTCAGAGGGGCCAAATTGGGGGATATTTTTTGAAATATGGCGGGAAACTGATCCATCGTGTCGTAGATGAGCATGGACCCATTGAAGTTGTCGAAGCGCATGGCGTCCGATCGCTTCATTTTGGTTCTTCGGCCCGCCAGAGCGCGATGGATCTTCGTGCGGCCGATCATATTGAGCTGGCTTATCTCAGATCAATGTTGATGCCTTTGCTGTTCGTCCCAAGGCCACAACGAATCCTTCTTTTGGGGCTGGGTGGGGGAACATTGGCGAGGTTCTTATTGCGGCATTTTCCCGAGGCGCAGATTGACGTAGTTGAGCTTAGGGCTGCGGTAGTCGAGGTCGCAAAAGAATATTTCAGGCTCAATGTCGGGCCACCTCTCGCGCTTCATGTCATGGATGCTCATCAATACCTTGAATATCAGACCGCTCAGATGATCGGTGCATTTGACCTGATCCTGATTGATGTTTTTGATGCCGAGGGCCCCTCGGTGGTCCTTGATGATCCTGATTTTTTTATGCGACTTTCAAAGATGATGGCCCCGCGAGGGGCCATGGCCGTGAATCTTTGGTCTGGAGAGGGTGCCAAGTGGCGCGAGATCCAGGCGGGGATAGAAGAACAGTTCAAAGGGCTATTGGCTGCGCTGCCGGTACCGGGGAGGGGAAACCGCATTTGCATCGCCCTCGGTGACGCTTATGGAAAGTTGAAT
>CAYQOJ010000026.1:0-11063 GCA_964419105.1 uncultured Methylococcus sp. | reverse complement strand
GGCCTCGAGCAACAGGCCCGGATACTCGAGCGGTGCTTGGGAATAGAGTTCATCCGTTTGTTCGAGCGGTTGGAGCCTCCTCTTCGCCGGATCCAGACCTAGTCAGATTCCGCTACGGCTTGTGAGGGCGAGAAAGCTTTCTTCATCCAGAATGGGAATACCCAGTTGGACCGCTTTTGTCGCTTTTGACCCCGCATCGGAACCGACGACGACATAGCTGGTTTTCTGGGAAACGCTCCCTGTGGCTTTGCCACCCAGAGCCAGAATGCGGGCATGAGCTTCGTCTCTTGAGAGGGTTGCCAGCGTTCCTGTCACCACAAAGGTTTTGCCTTGAAGGGGTTGAGGGCCTTCGCTGGCGGCGACGACTTTCTCCCAGTGAACCCCATGGGCAATGAGACTTGAAATGACATCCAGGTTGCGAGGTTGACGAAAGAAGGTGTGGACGTGTTTTGCGACCGTGGGTCCGACATCCGGAACGCCCATGAGCGTTTCCGGATCGGCAGTCATCAAAGGCGCCAACTCGCTGAAATGCTGGGCCAGATTTCGAGCAGTCACCTCACCCACTTCGCGGATACCTAGTGCGAACAAAAACCGGGGTAGCGTTGTGCTGCGGCTTTTGTCGATAGCGGCAATTAGATTGTTCGCTGACTTTACGCCTAGACGATCCAGTGCGCTTAAGGCCTGGGCATCCAGCCGATAAAGGTCCGCAACGGTCTCGATCAGATGGCCGTCAAGCAATTGGTCGATGATTTTTTCACCGAGGCCATCGATGTCCATTGCCTTGCGAGAGGCGAAGTGGCGCACCGACTCCTTGTGCTGTGCGGAGCAGGAAAGTCCGCCACTGCAGCGAACCACAGCTTCGGCATCATCGGTCTCAACGCTTGACCCGCAGATCGGACATTGCTCAGGCATCCTAAATTCCTGAAGGTCAGTGGATCTGAGCTCAGGAAGGCTTCGAACCACTTCCGGAATCACGTCGCCTGCACGGCGAATGATGACCTGATCACCGATGCGAATATCCTTGCGCTTGATTTCATCAGCGTTGTGGAGTGTTGCGTTGGTGACGGTGACACCCCCCACCTGAACCGGCTCTAGCCGGGCGACGGGGGTCAATGCGCCCGTTCGGCCCACTTGAATATCAATAGCCTTGATTTGGGTTCTGGCCTCTTCAGCCGGAAACTTATGTGCAATTGCCCAACGTGGGGCTCGGGCTACAAAGCCTAGAATTTCTCGATCGGCTAGGTTGTCGATCTTGTAAACCACCCCGTCAATGTCATAAGGGAGGCGTGCTCTTCGCGATTCAAGGTCATGATAGATTGCAAGGCAACCTGAAATATCCTCCGTGACGAGCGATTCCGGATTGACCGGAATACCCCAGCTCTGGAAGCGGCGCAGTGTTTCTGAGTGGGTCTCGGCGAGGGCGGAACTGGGATAGTGTCCCCAGCCATAACAGTAGAAGCTCAGAGGGCGCGTTGCCGTAATGCGGGGGTCTAGTTGTCTGAGGCTTCCCGCCGCCGCATTTCTTGGGTTGGCAAAGGTTTTTTCTCCCCGCAGGCTGGCGTCAGCGTTGAGTTGAGCAAATCCCGCTCGTGGCATGAAGACTTCACCACGAATGTCGAAGATTTCTGGCCATCCTTCACCCTGAAGGATCTTTGGAATATCTGGGATGGTCAGGAGGTTCTGGGTAATGTCTTCGCCGGTTTGTCCATCACCCCGGGTGGCCCCTTGGCTTAATCGGCCACCCACATAGGTAAGGCTGACGGCCAGCCCATCCAGTTTGGGCTCCACAGCAAATCGATAGTTTTTTCGTGATAGGCGTTGCTGAATGCGCCGCTCAAAGTCCGAAAGGTCTGCTTCGGAAAAGGCGTTATCCAGAGAGAGCATCGGGACCTTGTGCTCGACCTCGGTGAAGGTCTTGGAGACGGGGGCACCCACGGTTTGCGTGGGGGAGGCTGCTGTTCTGAGTTCTGGAAATTTTGATTCGAGCTGAAGTAGCTCTGTCATCAGACGATCAAATTCCGCATCGGGAATGATGGGCTGATCCAGTTGATGATATCGAAGATTGTGATAGGCGATCTCGGCACGAAGGGCCTCCGCACGAAGGGATTCTGCCTCGGAGGCCGATGTCATTAGGATTCGACAGGATGCTTCAGTAGATTCCGCATGTGGGCAATTTTACTGGCACCCAAAGGTTGCCGTGTCTCATCCCACTGGATCCCATTCAGTTGCTGGGCAAGTTCGCGGCTAGTGTTGACCAGGTCGTCATACGTGGCGAGAGGGTCAGACACGCGTGCCGTCTGAAAGAAAAGGACAATTCCCGGGCATTCGAACGAGGCCATGTCATCGATCGGAAAGGTTCCTGGTTCAACCAGGCTCGCGACGCTGAAAAGGGTCTGTGTCAGGTCATGGTTGTAGCGATGGAAAATACCCATGTCTCCATAGAGGAGGTCGTTTTCCAGAAGCGCCTGTTTTAGTTCAGTTCCGTTAAAGAAACTGCCAGAGCCCGCGATTACGCTGACTTGAATTAGGAAGGGAGCGCCGCCCGGTTCATCAGCAGGAGCCAAGTGCTCTGCGACCTCTTCTTCATCAAGGTCGGGTTCGTCGTGATAGTCCACGTCGGCATCAAGGCCAGCAAAAACGGGTTCACGTCGATGGTCGGACCCTGAAGAGATGACTCGCACACTCTCTTCAAAGTATTCGTCGGAGTCCTGATAGTCCAGCTCTGCGGTGTCGGTGTCATCCCGCTCCCTGGCACTGAAGAGAGTCTTCAAGCGGCCAAGGAGAGGGTCTTTGAAGCGACCCCAGATGTATATGCCCGCCATGACAGTGATGCCAACCAGGATCAGGATCAGGCGAACGGTATCTCTATCCATCGTGAAGCCTCAGGCAATTCAGGCGGCCGTCATTTCGACAGCTGCATCGATGTCCACCGCAACAATGCGGGAAACCCCAGGTTCCTTCATGGTGACACCCGCAAGGTGCTGGGCAATCTCCATCGTAACCTTGTTATGCGATATGAAGAGGAATTGTACCCTCTCCGACATTTCCTTGACCAATTGGCTGAACCGGCCGACGTTGGCATCATCCAATGGCGCGTCCACTTCGTCCAGCAGACAGAAAGGAGCTGGATTTAACTCAAAGATGGCAAAAACCAGTGCAGCGGCTGTCAGGGCTTTCTCTCCACCGGATAACAAATGGATCGAACTGTTGCGCTTCCCTGGAGGGCGAGCCATGACGGTCACGCCGGTTTCCAGAAGATCCTTTTCGGTCAACTCAAGGGAGGCCTGCCCACCACCAAACAGTTTCGGGAACATTCTTTGCAGGCCGCTGTTGATGAGATCAAAGGTTTCCTTGAACCGTGTGCGACATTCGCGATCAATTTTTTCGATGGCTTCCCTCAGTGTTTCAAGGGATTGGCCAAGGTCAGCATTTTGTTCATCGAGGAATTTCATGCGTTCCTCTTGAACCAGATATTCCTCCATCGCCGTGAGATTTACGGCCCCCAGTCGGGCGATTTCAGCGGCGACTTCTTGAAGCTGATGTTGCCAAGCCTTTTCGCTGGCTTCGGTGGGAAGCTTCTCGACGGCTCGTTCCGGATCTGAGCCGATTTCTTCAAACTGCTCTTCAACGGTTTGACGGCGAACCTCATTTGCAGATAAGTCCAATTTGATGCGCTCAAGCTGATCCTTCACCTTCTGAAGCTGTCGCTCATTTTCCAGTTTGGTCTCGGAAGCGCTTCGTATTTCTGATTCGAGTGCCGAGGCACGCTTTCGTTGCCGCGTCAGCGTTTCTTCCACGAGGACCTTCTTTTCGGTGAGCGTCTCGAGCTCTTCTTCTGATCCTTCCGGGATTTGGTTGGACTCTGTAACGCGGGTTTTCAGGGCATCCAGCCGTTGTTGGCTCTGTTCCAGCTGTGTTTGAAGCCGCTCGAGGTGTCGAGTGGTGATGTGTTCGTTCGACTTGAGTTGCTCAGTGCGGCTTCGAAGGCTCTGAGCCCTTTCTCGGCTCGCTTGGAGAGCCTGTTCAGCCTGGTGGAGTCCAGTCTCCATGGCTTCCCGATTGCCCGAGAGCAGTGTCATGTTTCTATCAAGCTCGGTGAGACGTTCCTCCGCCTCAATTTTGAGGAGCGTTGCTTCTTCGAGGTCCTCTCTGATTTCTTGGGTCTGGATCTCGATTTCGCTGATTTCATTCAGGATCTGATGAAGTCGCTTGAGCGCCTGTTCATGGCGAGCCTTGAGTGCGCTGAGCTCAGCGCGTGAGCGGGCATGCTCAGATCCGATTCTTCGGTCCTCTGCTTGCAGTCTTTCTCGCTCGGAATCTGCCTGCTTTGATGCGCTCTCTCGTTCCTCCAGAAGAAATTCGGTTTGTTTTATGCCTTCGCTGAGCACCAGAAGTTCATTCTTAAGGCCCTTCAGTTCACGTTCTCTTCGAATCAGGCCAGCCTGTCCATCATCCACTTTCTGATGAATCAGCCAGTTTCGACCAATCAGGGTTCCGTCGGGACTGATGGCGGCTTCATGGGGTTTGAGGCTGTGTCGAAGTTCGAAGGCTTCATCCAGTGATTCAACCCAACGAATGTGACCCAGGAGATTTTCAAGATCGATTGGGCCTTTCACAAGGTTGGAGAGGCTGTTGGGCTCCTTGGGGCTCGACATCGGGGCGAGAGTTTCCTGGAATGCGATCGACTCCTCGGGGATTTCCTTGATGATTTCAATAATCTGAGCAAGGTCTTTAAGGCAAAGAGCCTGAAGATGGGGGCCGAGCAGTGTTTCGACAGCAGTCTCCCATTCTGGCGATACCTCCATCAGTTCCGCCAGCCGTGGAACCGTATTGAGATTATGCCGTTCGAGCCATGCCTTGAGATCTGCGCGATCTTTGCCCATGGCATGATCTTGAAGGGTCTCGAGAGATGCGATGCGGCCCTCTAAAGCATGTCGCTCTGCGAGTAATCGATTGAGTTCGGTTCTTGAGGTTTTGATCTCCTCTCGAAGGGCTTCAACGGAGATCTGGAGCTGTGCTTGTTGCTCGTGGATCATTAGTCGATCGGCCTCGAGCTCCTGGACCAGTTCTTCCAGTTCTTCAAGTCCTGAAGCATTTCGCTCTTTTTCAATTTCCCCTTTTTCACTGAGAAGTTTTTCAAGGCGGACCTCAGACTGACGAACCTGTTGTTCGCTTTGGCGGATTCGTGCGGTCTGGATTTCTAATTGACCTCGAAATCGACCGATTTCTCGATTCAGTTCCTCAGACGCAATCCGTGATTCGCGAAGATTGGCGTCAGCCTTGCTCCTCTGGTCTTGGCAGGCTGTTTCGGCCTGAATGGCTGATTCCAGGCTGATTTCGATTTCAGCCTGCTCTTCGCGGATCTGATCCAAAGTTTCCTGATCTGCCGCAAGATCCATGGCGGCCTGGCGCTGCTCCTCAATGAGCCGCAACTCTTCCTGGTTCAGGTTGGCTTGTGTTTCGCGGGCGTGACGCAGCGTTTGACTGATCCGGCTGATGTCAGCGCCCAATTCATAAAACTGGGCTTGTGTGTCGTTGAGTTCGCGCTGAAGAGTGTCTTGTTGATCCCGTCGGTCCTGAAGGATTTCCGACTGCATGTAGTCCGTTTCGGCATGTTGTCGGAACGCCCCTTCGAAGGTTTGGAGTTGCTCCTCAAGCTGCTGGAATTCATCCTGGTGTTTTCTCCAGCGAAGCCCCAGTAGTTGTTCCTTGAGGAGGTGCTCTTGCTCCTTGAGCGTGGTGAATCGCTCGGCTTTCTTTGCCTGACGCTTCAGGCTGTCCAGTTGTTTGCCGACCTCTTCACGGAGGTCTAGGAGTCGATCCAGGTTCTCCTGGGTGTGCCCCATTCGAAGCTCGGTCTCATGGCGGCGCTCTTTGTACTTCGAGATTCCAGCTGCTTCCTCGATAAGCTCCCGAAGCTCTGCAGGTTTGGCTTCGATCAGGCGCGAGATGGTGCCTTGCTCGATGATGGCGTAGCTCCGAGAGCCTAAACCTGTTCCGAGGAAGAGGTCCGTAATATCCTTCCTCCGGCAGCGGGTGCCGTTCAGGATGTAGGTGGACTGTCCGTCCCGGGTGACTTGCCGTTTGATCGAGATTTCCGGGAACTTTGCGTATTCACCAGGTGCCTTACCTTCGGCATTGTCGAAGACCAGTT
The DNA here is from genome assembly GCA_964419105.1 of uncultured Methylococcus sp. Taxonomy (GTDB): domain Bacteria; phylum Pseudomonadota; class Gammaproteobacteria; order Methylococcales; family Methylococcaceae; genus UBA6136. The sequence continues at coordinate 4,909 of CAYQOJ010000026.1, read as the reverse complement.
CGACCGAGGCGAGGCCCACTGGCTTACGGCTACTGGAGCCGTTGAAGATCACATCGGCCATGCTCTCGCCGCGAAGATGCTTGGCAGAGCTTTCACCCATCACCCAGCGCACGGCATCGATGATGTTCGATTTGCCGCAGCCATTGGGGCCGACTATCCCGATCAGATTTCCCGGAGTGGGAATGGTCGTGGGATCGACGAAGGACTTGAAGCCCGCAAGCTTGATTCGGTCAAGGCGCACGTCGGAAGGCCGGAAGTGGGGGTGAAGAGGCTTAAAACTGGTTGGCACAATGCCGTGACGGTATTATAGCCGACTGCTGCTGGCACCGGGCCTTGTCGCTGAGCCCGCCCTCGCTGAGGATGCCCCCTTTTCAGTAAAAACCTAGGATTTTCATGACCACTAAGCCAAGCAAAACGCTTGAAACCTTCGTTAACCCGAAGCCTGAGCGTGATTACACGATTCGCATCGACATGCCGGAATTTACCTGTCTATGCCCGAAGACGGGGCAACCCGATTTTGCAACGCTCCATCTGGAATACGTTGCCGATCAGGCCTGTGTTGAGCTCAAGGCGCTCAAGCTGTATGTCTGGTCATTTCGAGATGAAGGAGCCTTCCATGAGGCTGTCACCAACCGGATTCTCGACGATTTGGTTGCGGCGACTTCGCCTCGATTCATGCGGTTGACGGCGCGATTTAATGTTCGGGGTGGCGTCTACACCAATGTCGTCGCTGAGTATCAAAAACCGGGCTGGACTCCGGCGCCTGTGGTTCACCTGAGTTGAGGCCCTCATGAGTACACCAGTATGTCCGGTATGTGGCATGTCGAATGCCTATAACGACGGTCAACAGTGGGTTTGCCCTGACTGTTTTCATGAGTGGAGTGAGGGTGACACGGAAGGGGATTCCGGCGCACCAGATGGGGTGGTCCGTGATTCAAACGGAACCGTTCTCGAAGATGGGGATTCGGTCCTCTTGATCAAGGATCTCAAGGTCAAGGGCAGTTCCATTACCCTGAAAAAAGGGACGAAGGCTAAAAATATTCGCCTTCGAGACGGGGATCATGAGGTTGATTGCAAGATCGACAATGTCAGCTATATGCTCAAGGCCTGCTTTTTGAAGAAGGCTTGAGGTCAGGATATCCACGCCCCGGGGTGGGGCCGTGGATATCAGTGCTTCTCTAGAGCGTCTCCAGGATGGCTCCTTTGACCGCATCCAGAGTGGCGGCCACTTTGCTCGGCTTGGTGTCGCATTGGCCGATTGCCGTGTCGGGATCCTTGAGGCCGTTGCCGGTCAATGTGCAGACCACGGTCTTCCCTTCGGGGATCTTTCCTGAGCGTAGGTCGCGAAGCACGCCGGCTACAGAGGTAGCTGAAGCCGGTTCGCAAAAAATACCTTCCTTTTCAGAGAGGAGCTTCTGCGTTTCCAGAATCTCTGCATCGGTCAATTCGTCAAACCAGCCACCGGATTCTTTTTGTGCTGCCCAAGCCTGATGCCAGGATTGTGGATGGCCGATCCGGATGGCTGTTGCAATCGTTTCTGGTTCATCGACCATCTTGCCACGCAGGAATGGAGCGGCACCCGCAGCCTGATAGCCCACCATGGTTGGGCGATTGTCAGCCAATTTTCCAAGGCCGGTGTAGCTACAGTTGCCTTGGCAGAATGCGCATGCCTGGGTCGGGCATTCGCCGCCTGAGCAGGTGGCTTCGGTGTAGCCGATCCAATGTGCCGTGATATTGCCGGCATTTCCTACAGGGAGACAATGGTAATCAGGTGCGCGTCCAAGGGCTTCAATGATCTCGAATGATGCGGTTTTTTGACCCTGAAGTCGGAAAGGGTTGATCGAATTTACGATCGTGACGGGTGCATGGTCAGCAATTTCCTTGACCAGACGCATGCCGTCATCAAAATTTCCTTGAATCTGCAAAACCTTGGCCCCATGGATCATGGCCTGAGCTAATTTGCCTAAAGCGATTTTTCCATCAGGAATCAGAACGTAGCAGTGAATCCCTGCGCGAGCTGCATAAGCCGCTGCAGCAGCAGACGTGTTGCCTGTTGATGCGCAGACAATGGCCTTGCTGCCCGCCTCAACCGCCTTGGTAACCGCCATGGTCATGCCGCGATCTTTGAAGGAACCGGTGGGATTTAGTCCTTCAAACTTGACGTAAAGATCGACATTTTTGCCGATCAGGCGGGGAATGTTGACGAGTTGGATCAGGGGGGTATTTCCCTCTGAGAGGCTGATGGCGCGAGTTTCCGGCGCGACAGGCAGTCGGTTGCGGTAACGGTCAATCAGTCCGGTATAGCGGTTTGCTTGATTCATGGGATTAGCAATTTCGGTAATGGTGTCGGGGCGGTTAGCCCAGGGATTCGACGCGAATGCGCTTAATGGGCCCGTTGATGGTCGGTAACGCCTCGATCTGCGTGATGGCTTGATCGAGCTCCTTTTCGAGAACTCGGTGCGTCAGCATGATCACCGGCAGAAAGTTTTCGCCCTCAGGAGGTTCTTTCTGAAGAATCGCTTCAATGCTGATCGAGTGGTCAGCAAGAATTCGGGTCACATCCGCGAGTACGCCGGGTTGATCGCTCGCGCTGAGCCTGAGGTAGTAGGCGCTTTCGATTTCAGTGATTGGAAGAATTGGAAGTTCGGCAATGGCCCCTGGCTGGAAAGCGAGGTGGGGTACCCGGTTGTCGGGGTCAGAGGTCAGTGTCCGAACGACATCCACCAGATCTGCAACGACGGCCGATGCCGTGGGTTCGGCGCCAGCACCAGCGCCATAGTAGAGGGTAGATCCTACGGCATCGGCCTTCACCAGAACGGCATTCATGACCCCGTCGACGTTGGCGATCAGGCGTCGAAAAGGAATCAGTGTCGGGTGGACGCGAAGCTCAATGCCGCGGCTTGCTCTTCGGGCAATCCCAAGAAGCTTGATTCGGTACCCTAGGGCTTCGGCATAGTTCACGTCCATGGCTGTAATGCCGGTGATCCCCTCGATCGCGACCTTGTCAGCCTGGAGCGGAATGCCAAAGGCGATGGAGGCCAGAATCGTTAATTTGTGAGCGGCATCGATCCCCTCGATGTCGAAGGTGGGATCAGCTTCTGCATAGCCTAGGGCCTGAGCGTCGCTGAGTACGTCCGAGAAACTTCGACCCTTGTCGCGCATCTCGGTGAGAATGAAGTTACAGGTACCATTGATGATGCCGGCCAGCCATTCCACGGTATTGCCTGCGAGACCCTCCCTGATCGCCTTGATGACAGGAATGCCCCCGGCGACAGCCGCTTCAAACGCCACCATGAGTCCCTTTTCCCGGGCTTTGGCGAAAATTTCATTGCCGTGAAGCGCAATCAAGGCCTTGTTGGCCGTGACGACGTGCTTGCCATTTTCCAGTGCCTTGAGAACCAGTTCGCGCGCAGGATGAATGCCGCCGATCAGTTCGACGACAATGTCGATTTCTGGGTCATTGACGATTGTGAACGGATCGTTCGTGAGATGGATGCCCTGAATGTCGCAGATCCGAGCCCGAGTCAGGTCTCTGGCAGATGCGGAGTGAATCTTGATGGCCCTGCCGGCGCGACGGGTGATTTCACTCGCATTTCTTTGCAGCACGCTGACGGTGCCGCCGCCCACTGTGCCAAGACCGAGTAAGCCGATTGATACGGGTTTCAAGGCGTTTCCTCTGGGTATTCCTGTTCTGGTTTGCGGCCTCAGGCCAATCCGTCCTTACGCATCATATTCTTGATGCCCCTGACAGCCTGTCGGGTACGGTGTTCATTTTCGATGAGGCTGAAGCGAACGTGATCGTCGCCAAATTCACCAAATCCGATGCCCGGAGATACGGCAACCTGTGCTTCTAGCAAGACTTTCTTGGCAAATTCGAGTGAGCCAAGATGCCGGTAGGGTTCCGGAATGGGAGCCCACATGAACATGGTCGCCTTGGGTTTTTCGATTTCCCAGCCAATGCCGGCCAAGCTGGACCAAAGGACATCGCGGCGACCTTTGTAAATGTTGCAGATTTCCTGGACGCAGTCCTGAGGGCCTTCAAGTGCGGTAATGGCTGCGACCTGAATGGGGGCAAATGTACCGTAGTCAAGGTATGACTTAATGCGTCCCAAAGCGGCAACCAGTTCGCGGTTTCCGCACATGAAGCCAACTCGCCATCCCGGCATGTTGTAGCTTTTCGATAACGTAAAGAACTCTACGGCAACGTCCGTAGCGCCGGGCACCTGAAGGATCGAAGGAGCGACATAGCCATCGAAAACGATGTCGGCGTAGGCGATATCATGGACAACCCAGATCTTATATTCACGGGCCAGTGCAACGACCTTTTCAAAAAACTCGAGATCCACGCACTGTGTCGTTGGGTTGCCGGGGAAGTTGAGGACCAGCATTTTGGGCTTTGGCCATGAGGTCTTGATGGCTTTCTCGAGTTCCTCGAAGAAATCCACCCCCGGAACGAGGGGCACATGTCGGACATCAGCGCCTGCAAGGACAAAACCGTAGGGGTGGATCGGGTATGCAGGGTTTGGAACCAGTGCGGCGTCGCCAGGACCCATGGTCGCCATAGCCAAATGGGCCAGGCCTTCCTTGGAGCCAATCGTGACAATCGCTTGCGTGTCTGGGTCCAACTCAACGCCGAATCTACGGAGATACCACCCGCAAATGGCTTTTCTAAGGCGAATAATGCCTTTAGAAACCGAGTAGCGATGGGAGGTGCCTTTTTGAGAGACCTCAATCAGCTTGTCCACAATGTGCTGCGGAGTGGCCCGATCGGGGTTGCCCATGCCGAAATCAATGATGTCGACGCCATCGGCTCTCTGCTTGGCTTTAAGCTCATTGACAATATTGAAGACGTAGGGGGGCAGTCTTTTGATGCGTTGGAATTCTTCCATCCTTGACTCTGGCGCTTGCT